>JAZDHV010000066.1:0-11362 GCA_043805595.1 Candidatus Woesearchaeota archaeon | reverse complement strand
TGAAAATCTTTTATTTTCAAACATTTAAAATGTCAGGAATTTTCCACCAGTCTCTGACTGGTGGCAAGCTTTGCATGATTCTGCCTGCATAATCTGGAAAATTCTGAGCACTAAGAACCACCAGTCCTATCATAATGTAGTTGTGGATTTAATGAATCCCACCAGTCTATGACTGGTGGTTCTTTAGTTAAAGTCTACAAATTTTATTGTTTAAATGTTTGGTTGCCAAAATGTGGTAAATTTTATAAACTAGCAGACAAATACTATTTCTATGCCACCGTGGCACAACAGACAACGGAGTTGTCTTAGCACAGCAAAATTCCGTTTCGTGTGCAATCTGGTACTGCGCGGGCCTTGAGCGGGAGATAATATCAACCAAGCAAGCCCGTTTCCGAAAGGATATCCCGGTTCGAATTTGCGAAGGTTCAAAGCTTCGCTTTGAAAGTCCGGGCGGTGGCGTCATAATTATAGTTATCACTAGATAAGATTCCAATATATAACAAGTATTTATTTCTCGTAGCCATCTGATGGCTACAATGATTCATAAACTTCCTAATATTGTCCACAAATTAGAAACATTTATATATTATGTGGACAATAATATTTGTATGGCCTATATAGACAAGGTAAAATCAGGGAAAAAGCACTTTTATTACTTAGGCAAAACTATAAGATTGGGAAAAAACAAGTGGAAAAAAATAAGGATCAAGCTTGGAACAGAAAAGCCTACTAAAGAACTCATATCCAAAAAGCTAAAGGAGCTTAAGATAAGCCATTATAAGGTTTATAACAAAGATTATATTGATGCAGACAAGCTTGAGATAATCGATGATTTTCGTGAAGTTTATAAAAATCACTTAAAAGAAGTTCCAAAAACAATTATTGAAAAAGAGGAGGAAGACTTCCTAATAAGGTTTACTTACAATTCAAATGCTATTGAAGGAAACAGGTTATCTTTTAGAGACACTTACTTAATCATCAAGGACAAGCAAATACCTTCTGGAGCACCTCCAAAAGATTATAATGAAGCTATAAATGGAAGAGAAGCCCTTGAGTTTATTAAATCATACAAAGGAAAGCTGACTGTTCAATTTATAGAGAAAATTAATCTGATTCTTACAAAAAACACTGGAGTTGTTTATCCTGGAAGAATCCGCTTCTTTCCGGTCAAGATTGAAGGAACTGATTTTAAGCCTGCTGATAATAAAGAAATTCCTAAGTTAATTAAGCAGATGATAGGGTTTTATTATAAAAACAGAAGAAAGATCCACCCATTTGTAATGTCCTGCCTGATCCATGCGAAATTTGTTGAAATACATCCATTTGAAGATGGCAATGGAAGAACAGGAAGAGCTTTGATGAACTGGGTATTAGTGAAGGAGGATTATCCAAAAATGTATGTCCCTGTTAAGAGCCGACAAAAATACTATGAAGCAATTGATTTTCATAACGAGCAAAAATATAAGGATTACTGCAATAAGATGTTTGAAGTCATGATTGATCAGATAAGTATTGTCCACAAATAATGTAATCTACTGATTAATGTGGACAATAAAAACTCTAAAGAACCACCAGTCATAGACTGATGGGATTCAATAATTCCACGTCCATTACATCTAAGGACTGGTGGTTCTTAGTGCTCAGGAATTTTTCACTCCTGAAAGCTAAATCAATCAAAGATTGCCACCAGTCAGAGACTGGTGGAAAATTCCTGACATTTTAAGTAGGATTCAATTAATAACATTAGCAGGCAAATCAAGAATCAATGGCATTACGCCCATAAAGCCCCATGCTGGGGCAGTGGCGTAGAGATGTAAAGGCGTATCGCCACTTCTCATACATGAGTGGTGATCGCTGTATTACATCTTTTGAATAATGCTTGTTCTTGCTAAAGAGTAAAATAAAATTAGTTCGTGTTTCATGCCAAAAATCGAAAACTTTATAGATTACAATATGTTAAATATTGCACATATGGCACAAATAATGACTAAACGGATCCCCATTTCAGAAAATAGGTGGAAACAGCTTGGCCGAATTAAACAAGCAGGCCAGACATATGATGAGCTACTTGGAGAAATGATGCAGGCTTACAACAGAAAAGAACTAGCACTTCATGCGATATCTGCACGTAAGGGGGAAGGAAACTGGCATAAATTAGAGGATCTGTAAATTGCCTTATGAATAGTCTTGTCAGATGAAGCAGCAGAATTCTTATTATCATTAGATGTCAAAAGCAAAAATATCTGTAAAAAGAATCTTAAAAAACTTGATTCACCATATCCTGAAAGAGGGATTGGAGATAAGGAAAAACTTGTAGTAATGGGAGAAGAAGTTTATCGTTTACACATAGGCAGGACATATACAGCATTCATAATAGCAGGACTATTGTTCAATGCATGGCAATTAACAAGAAGAAAATTGAAACACATAAAAGAAAGCTGCCTATACACACAGATACTCACAGAATAAACACTAAAGGAATGGCAAGCCATAACTAAAAGACAGATAATAAAGAAACTAAACTACTTCCTACTTACGTAGATACTGTATCAATAGAAACATTTAAATACTTATTCTACTTGACTTCACGTAAAATACGTGAGGTGAGGAAAAATGCCGCATAATTTAACTGTAACTGTTGATGACAATCTTTGGAAAGACATGAAGAAGCACTCTGAGATTAGATGGAGCGCTGTTATGAAAGACGCTGCAAGAAACAAGATTAAGGCTTTGGACACTTTAAACAGGTTTGCCAAAAAAACAACTTTGAGTGGGAAAGAAATAGAGGACTTCGCTGTTTCATTGGGCAAAAAGATCACTAAAAGGAGATAGCAATGAATATTGTTGTTGACGCAAACATTATCATTGCTGCGCTTTTGGGATCCAGAGGAACATTGACTCTCATTACTTCTCAAAATCATAGATTCTACGCTCCGAGATGGATTGTTGAAGAGATTCAAAAATATAAAGGTTCTATCTGTGATATGATAAGCCTATCTTCAAAAGAGTTTGATGAAAACTTTGACGCTTTGCTAGTTTTCATTAATATATTGGATTCGTTTGAATATGAATTATTTATGGAAAAAGCCAAGAAAGTCATGGATCAGAGAGATTGGAAAGACTCAGATTATGTTGCCTGTGCACTTGCTGTTAATGCTGATTTTATCTGGACAAATGACAAGGACTTTAGTGCACAAGACATAGTCTCTACAAGGACTACAGATGAGTTTATTGAAGGGAATAAATAGCATATTTCATTTCTTCACCTAATCTCAAACCCGCCAAATTCCTTGTAGAAGTCAACTGCATTCTTCAGCTTCTGCCTTGATTCAGAATATATTGTGAAAATCCTATTACTTTCTTCAACAGGGTCACCAACATGCTTGTAAAGATAGATTCCGGCACTTTTTGCTTTTGGAGCACCTGCTAATCTAGCAATCTTAGAAATATGATTATTGTTAATGTGCTTGACATGTCCATTTTTTAAGGTCCTGACACTGAAATGGAATTTTGCAAGCTTCATCCTGTTTGGATCAACTTCTTTTCCTCCTTGAGCCTTGATTATCTCAACCATCTTCTTATAAGCCAGTCCAGAATCCAGGATTGTCTCAGCCAATCTTTTGGGATTCTTTTTTCCAGCCATCTTAAGCAATAATGCTGCCATAAAAACAGATTTTTCCCTCAGATCATTTGGAGCTTCACTATCTCCCTTAAGTATCCAAAGGACATCTCTTGCCTCTAATAATGGGCCAATCCCATTACCAACAGGTTCATGACCATTTGTATGGATGACCTTTATCTTGATACCTAAACTCCTGCCTATCTTCCTAAACTTCTTTGCTAATTTATTTGCCTGGCTTACAGACCTTATCTTTGTATCATGGCCGACTGGAAGGTCAACAAGAACATGTGTTGCATTTACAGACCTTTTTTTTGCCAGAATAGAAGACAGTAAAAGCCCTTCAGGGTCCAATGACAGGGAATGCCTGACTTTGATCATCTTGTCGTCAGCAGCTGCAAGTGACATTGACCCGCCCCAGACTAGGCAGCCATTTGTCTGCTTTACAACATTTGCCATTGTTTTCATAGATAATGTAACATTAGCCAGGACTTCCATTGTATCAGCAGTGCCAGCAGGGCTTGTTATTGCTCTTGAGCTGGTCTTTGGAATAGTCAGTCCTGCAGCTGTCAATATCGGAACAATTATCATTGATGTCCTATTATTAGGGACACCACCTGAGCAATGCTTGTCCATGACAGGATATTTGTCCATTCTCAATTGGCTGCCTTCCAATGCCATAGATTTAGTCAATCTAATTGTTTCACTTAATGAAAGGCCATTTGTGTAACAAGCAGATATAAAGAAAGTAAGCTCAACTTCACTTAGATTGTTCTTGACAATGTCTTTGACAATAAGGTCAATCTCATCTTTATTCAATCTCTTACCATCTAATTTCTCTTTGATAAACCTGAGAGATTTTGGCTTATCAGCAATAGAAATATCAACTTTTTCTCCTGGCCTGATCCTTAATACATCAATGACCTCTTCAAAAAGTCCAATTTTGCCTACTGGAACTGCTTTTTTAGATTCAGCTATATCAATTATGGCAATTGCCTCTTTCTTTCCTTTTTTTATCTTAATCCTATCAAGAGCGAACAAATCAAGCTTAAATGCATCTTCCTCATTCAGGATAGCAATTAATGCCCCTCCTGTTGCAATATCCATGTCCTTGACTTTTAGAATCATTTTATTTTAAAACTTGATATGCTTTTTCTTGAAAATATCCATAAAAATCACAAGAATTGAAAGGATGATAGGCCCAATTATGATGCCAATGAAACCAAACAAGACTATTCCTCCTAATAACCCTAATAGGATCAGGATAGGGTGAAGAGTAGTCTTGTTTCCAATAATCCAAGGCCTTACAATATTATCAATACCAGCAACAAGGAAAAGGCCCCAAACTAGCATCAAAATACCCTGAGTTGTTGCAAGGGTCCCTCCTTCAATTAATCCAGAAAACATCTTAAATACTGAAACTGGTAGCCAAATAATTGCAGTACCAACAAATGGAATCAGTGCGGCAATTGCTGTCAAAGCTCCTAGTATGAGGAAACTTTTAAATCCAAATATCCAAAATCCAATGAGAGCTACAAATCCTTGAATCAAGGCAACTAAAATATTGCCGTAGACAACAGCATAAGTCACTTCTTCAAATTTGCTAATAATAGTATCATGATCCTTATGGCTGACAGGCAAGAGCTTTTTCAAGGCAGTGATAAATTTGTCTCCATCCTTTAGAAGGTAAAAAAGAACAAAAAACATGACAAAAATATTCAATAAAATCGTAGGAATATTAAAAAGCACATCTTTTGTTGCAATGAACATAGAATTTTTTAAGTCAGAAAGAATTTGGTTGATAGATCCTCTTACTAAATCATGATTAATCACCTTGGAATACATTCCAAAAAAAGAACATAATACTGATTCTTTTCCAAGACAATGCTCTTCAAGCACATCTGCCTGCAAAGAACTTTCAATTGAAGACACATACTGTATTCCTGTTGTTAGAGAATTTATAAGAAAAAGAATAGGCAATGAAATTATCATAAATACCATAAGGCACACAAGCAAAGAGGATACAGTCTTATTATTAATCTTATTAAAGACTGAAACATAAAAAGGGTAGAAAATATAGGCTAAAATGATTGATGTCAATAATGCTGTTAAAAAAGGCCTGATAATCAAGTATGAGGCAATCACAAGTATTAAGAATATGCCAAGAAATAAATATCTCTTAATGTCAGGTTTCATTATACCTCTTTTTAATGGGCCTAGCCGGAGTTTCGTTAATAATCAATCTCGAACCGGCGACCTTCACCATGTCGAGGTGATGTCATAGCCACTAGACTATAGGCCCTTAAGAGTGATTACAATGATTCTACAATATATAAATCTTTTTATATAAATACTTTCATAACTTTAGAATCCTCAAGAAAAACAAAAGTTTTAAATATTTAAGGGATAAACTAAATGTATTAACTTTCATAATATGATAGGTAGGAGGCAATCAAAATGGGTTTCTTTGATAAAGTCATGGACAAGATAGGAATGAGGGATGAAGATAATAGTGGTGAAGAAGGTTATGTTGAGCTGGACACAGAGGTAGAGAGCACAAAATCAAAAATAATAGTCAGGCCTTTTGTTCTTCATGATTTTGACAATATCAAAGATATTCTTGATTCAATAAGGACAGGCAATACTATAGCTCTTGTAAATATGAAGCCTTTGAAGGAAAAGGACCTGATTGAGCTTAAAAGGGCAATAAACAAACTTAAGAAGACTACTGATGCAATGGAAGGTGAAATAGCTGGATTTGGTGAGGATTATATTGTTGTAACCCCTTCATTTGCAACTATCTATAGGTCTAAAGGGGAATCACCTAAAGGGGGGGCAATGCCAAAAAAGCCTCAACATTATGACAGTGATGAAGACCAACCGTCTAGAGGCCCTGAAATCACAAAATATTGAATTCTTTTTAGTTTTCTTTATCACAAATTCAATCAAATATTTGTTTTTGCTATGATAATTCTCAGGATTCCTTGATCTTTCTCAGGATTCCTTGATCTTTGGTACTGTTTTGACCAATAAATCAATAACCTTATTGACATTCTGGTTGAACACTTTCAATATCTCTTCCCAGGCAACTGGAGGGACATCTTCAAAAAGGCAGTCATAATCAGTTGCCATTGCAACTGCTGCATAAGGAATTTTAGATTCATTTGCCAGAATGCATTCAGGTGCAACACTCATATTGATCACATCAGCTCCCCATTGTGCAAACATCTTAGATTCTGCTCTTGTAGAAAATCTTGGGCCCTCAATTGTCACAACTGTCCCTTTTTCATGAGCATTAATATCAAGCTCTTTTGCAGTCATAATCAAGGCATTTCTTAGTTTTTTATCAAAAGGGTCTTCCATAGAAGTATGCTGTGCGTTTTCACCTCCGCCTGGGAAGACATCAAAATATGTAATCTTCCTGAGCCTTGTGAAATCAATGAATTGGTTCAATATCACAAAGTCACCTCTTCTGATTTCTCTCTTGAGGCTGCCACAAGCTGTAGTAGCGAGAATATGGGTGCATCCTTGGTCTTTAAGGGCCCTGATGTTGGCTCTGTTGTTGACACCTGTAGGAGTTATCTGGTGCCTGTTTCCATGCCTTGCCAGGATGACAACATCAATGCCTTCAATTGTTCCAATCTTAAGAGGAGAACTTGGCTTGCCAAACTCTGTTTCAACTTCTATCTCTTTTGCATCCTTAAGGATCTTTGGATCATCTAGACCAGATCCTCCAATGATTCCAATCTTGACCATAATTATCCACTCCTAAATATTAGATGTATTATGTAAATTATTATTCTTATAAAAATATTTTGATTGTTGAGATGAAAATTGAAAAAATCTTTAATTAATAATAGGAAAAATTAAATACTCATATATCTAAAAATGTCAAATAAGGCAGATCATTTAATTATTGAAATAACAAGAACAGAAAAAGAGGTGTTAAAATGGGAATATTTAAATTGGCGAATACTGCAATAAAAAAAATGAAATGGTATGATATATCTTTGGTGAAGATCGCATCAGCAGCATTTATCCTGATGGTGGCAAAATTATGGGCACCACTGCTTATTTTAGACTGGTATTGGTATCTAATAATAGCAATATTGGCTTCAATAAAGCCTGTGATCAAATTGTTTGGGAAGAATTAAGAATTTATTTTTTTATTTTTTCAAAACACTCTTTTCAGCCTTATCAGAAATAATTGCTGAATTTCCAGATGGATCTTCAATAATCAGTTTTGACTTTTCCTGTCCCCAAGTGATCTTTGTTATCTTTTTCAGAAGATTTTTTGCCCTCTTTTTTGCAGCATCGTCATCATCAACCTCTTTTACAACCTCAATCTGGTGCTTGATCCTGTTAAATATCCCTTCAACATTTGTCACATAACCGCTGGATCCAGGACCTGGCTCAATAGTTGAAATGTGGGGGATCTTGACTGTTGCCTGAGAGCTCCTAACAACCCTGATCTTCATGTCTTCCTCAGAGTCTATCTCTAAAGTGTATCTGCAAGGCTCTTTCTCTTCGACACTCTCGACATCTGCCTTGTGATATTTGCAGTCCTCACAGTTCATTGAGAACAGATAGATCTTGCCAAAATAAGGGACTTCTTTCTCGTCTTCCATCAAGGTGAGAGTTTTCTTGCCGCAGATCGGGCATGGTTGATTTTCAAGTTTCTCTAACATAATAAGCGAACAATCATAATTTAATTTATTAATCTTTTGTTTTTTTAACAATTATGTAAGAGATGCAATTCATTTTTTTCATTTAACAGCAATACCTTTAAAATGTCAGGAATTTTCCACCAGTCTCTGACTGGTGGCAATCTTTGATTGATTTAGCTTTCAGGAGTGAAAAATTCCTGAGCACTAAGAACCACCAGTCTTATCATAAGGTAATTGCGGATTTAGTGAATCCCACCAGTCTATGACTGGTGGTTCTTTAGTGAGATTGAGGCATGAGGATCATTATCAAACTGATTAGCCTGGAATGAATGAATTTAATGCAAGGTTTTTTAAAAGGATGGGACTTACTAATGTTATGAAGAAATGGAAGTACTCCAAACCCAGGGCTGGATACCCACAAGACACTTTTCTAAGGATTCCTGAGGGAAAAAAAACCAGGATAAAGATGAAAAGGTTTGAGATAACTAAAAAGGCAATGGATGATGTCAATAAAACAATATTTCAAGGTGACGTTATTGAAGTAGATGGTGAGAAGATTGAAAGGATATGGACAATCTTTAATTATAACAATGTTATGGATCTTAAGAAGAAACTTGCCAGGATGAAAGGCAATCTTGAATTAGATGTAATAAGACATGTTGATGAAGATACAATGGAAGATTATTATGAGTATACAATCATTAAGGAAAGTGAATAAAAGAAACTTTATATACTAGAATATATAATAATTCTATATGCATGTTAAAAAAGAGTTTTTCCCTGTGATGGGATTCACAATCCTTTATGTCATCATATTTTCAATTGTTGCTCTACTCAGAAGAAATTACGAGTTCTTAGTTTATATATTTGTGATTGGAATCATATTCTTTCTTGTTTTAGCATATCTGGACAAGAGATTTAACCAGCTATCCTTGTGGGGCTTGTCAATCTGGGGATTTCTTCATATGTGCGGAGGGAACATCTTTTTTTCAGGAATAAGGCTTTATGACATCCAGCTCATACCTGTAATATTGAGATATGATCAATTGATCCATGCATTTGGATTTGGAGTTGCGACATTTGTCGCTTATCAGCTTTTAGAGCCATATTTAAAGGATAATATCAAGAAATGGAAATTGCTGTCATTTTTAATAATCATGATAGGGATGGGATTTGGGGCCTTGAATGAAGTTGTTGAACTATTTGCAATGCTGATGTATAAGAATGCTGGTGTCGGCGATTATTATAACAATGCTTTTGACCTTGTGTTTAATCTGATTGGTGCAATAATTGCAATCTTATTGATCAATCTAAGCAGGATTAAAAGTGAAAGAGAAAAAGATTCAGGCAAAGTGAAGAAGAAAATCAAATGAGCTTTTTCTAGCAAGATTTATATAATTGGGTTAATAATTAAATAAGATGAAACAAGTGATTTTAGTAAGACAAGATCTGAAACTGCCTAAAGGGAAGCTTGCTGCACAAGTGGCACATGCATCGACTGAAGCAGTGCTAAGGACAAGCAAGGAAAAAGTAAAAAAATGGCAGATACATGGTTCTAAGAAGGTTGTGTTGAAAGTCAAGGATGAGAAAGAGCTTATAGAACATAATCAGAGGGCAAAAGACTATGGGCTTGTGACTGCATTGATAACAGATGCTGGTCATACCACTGTAGCGCCAGGGACAAGAACATGTGTCGGGATTGGACCAGATGATGAAGACAAGATTGACTTGGTCACTGGCGAATTGAAGATGGTTTAGCTTTCTCAGTCATTATATAACTAAATTATTCGGAATATTTAAAAATAAGATAAGAATATTTTCTTTTATGATTGCATGAAAACCTCACGGTTTTATATTCCTGAATGTTCAGGAACATAAAAACCATGGAGGTGATGCCTATGGCATCTCAAGCAATTAAGGTGTATGTTGGACTGGATGTCCATAAAAGCTTTTCGCAAGGATGCATCCTTGACGAGGAAGGAAGTGTGATTCTTGAGCAGAAGTTCAAGAATGATCCGCATTCAATGGATTTGTTTCTGTTGAATGTGAATAAGGAGGATTCCAAGATTGTTTTGGAATCTTGCAGTTGCTGGCAGTTCGTCTATGACTACCTTTGCGATGCGAATTATGATGTTGTGCTTGCAAATCCGTTGCAAGTAAGCCTTATTGCTAAGTCGAGAAAAAAGACTGACAGGAATGATGCTAAGATCTTGGCAGATTTGTTGCGGACTAATTTGCTGCCAACAAGTTATGCAGCACCCAAAGATGTTAGGGATGAGAGGCAGATAACAAGGCACAGGGCATCTCTGGTTTATATGGGCGCTCAGCTTAAGCATAAGATGAATGCTATACTGCTAAGGCATGGTCTTGAGCACGGCTACTCTGAATTATTCGGAGAAGCAGGCAAGGAATACCTCAGAAGTTTAGACTTGCCAATGTGTGACAGGTTTGAGCTTGACAATTACTTGTCATTATTAAGACATATAGAGCTAAAGGTTGACAACACTCAAGATAGGGTTGATGACTATGTCAAACACAATCCTAATGCTAGATTGCTTATGACCATACCAGGCATAAGCTATTACTCGGCACTTATGATCAGCGCGGAGATAGGATATATCAGAAGGTTCAGTTCAAGCAAACAGCTTATAAGTTATGCTGGATTGAATCCTTCTATATATCAATCAGGTAATAAATGCATAAGCGGACACATAAGCAAACAAGGCAACAGAAATCTTAGATGGATACTAACACAAATAACACATGTTGCAGTGCAACATGATAAGAGGCTAAGCCTCTTTTATCACAGAATCAAAAAAAGCAGAGGAACAAGCATTGCAATAACCGCAACAGCAAGAAAACTGCTGACAATAATATTTGCAATGTTAAAAAACAATTCCAAATATCGCGCTTTGCAAATAAAGAAGGCATAAACAGGCGAGCTCGTTAAGTCCATAGGCCAATACTCCTAAGAGTAAGCCTGATATTATGATTGAGCCAATGCCTTGAACACGACCAGCAATAATGTGCCTGAAACAAAGCACGAATAGATGAGTGTCGTAAAAGCCTTTATATA
>JAZDHV010000065.1:0-22337 GCA_043805595.1 Candidatus Woesearchaeota archaeon | reverse complement strand
CAATTATTATGAAAAACCTCTTGTTGAACACTTATTTAAAGAATATGAAAACTACATGTCTGCATTATCAAGAGAATCGCATGGCACTATACAAACTGTACAAATAGCTCTTTTGCATGAAAAAATGATTAAAGGATGGGTTAGCAACCAATATAATGATCCTGTAAAGCATGGCGCAATATCAGGTCTTGCTGAAGTAAGATTATGCGGCAGATACCCGCAAACATACAAAATAAACTTATTTGGAGGAGCTGTCCATCCAGCAGGGGGGCGAGATATTAATACTCCAGTCTGGATTTATGGTGCAAGAGCCAGTGATGCTGATGTAGAGGCAAGAGTTGTTGAAAAACAAGGGCAGATTATTCAAGCACTTGATGATATTTTAGGCAATCCAGTTGGTCTAGAAGAAGTTTTACGCTTAAATCCTGCTGTTAGAAAACAATTTGAAGAAGCATATGCGCAAAATGAGCAAGTAAAGAGACTGATTTAATTTTTTTATTCTTTTCATTATTTTTATTAAACTATCTTTCTAAACACATGATAATAAAATACATAACTCAGTCTGTCTAAAGAAAATCAACCAAAACCTTTATATATTCAGTATATATCTCATATATAGGTGATATATATGGTACAGGCAATGATTGATATTTCAGAAAATGCAAATCAGATTCTAAATATTGTTAAGGCTAAACATAATCTTAAAGATAAGTCTGAAGCTATTGAAAAGGTTGTGGTTGATTATGGTGAATATTTGTTAGAGCCTGAATTAAGGCCTGAGTTTATAGAGAAAATGTTATTAAGGCAAAAGGAAGCAACTGTCAAGGTTAAGGATTTTAAAAGACATTTTGGTTTAGAAAATGTATGAGTATGAATTCAGAAAAAGTGTGGAGAAAGACTTGCTCAAACTTTCTAAGAAAGATCCAAAACAGCTTTTGATTATTGAGAAAAAGATTCAGGAAATTTTGCAAAATCCAGAAAGGTATAAAAGTTTAAGAAAACCTCTTCAACACTTGAAAAGGGTACATATTGATAAAAGTTTTGTTCTCGTATTCTCAGTTGATGAAAAAAATCAGAGAATAGTATTTGAAGATTATGATCATCATGGCAGAATTTACAAATAATAGCCCAGATCCAACTCAAAAATTTAATGTCAACAAGTTGACTTAAATTTTTGGATTTTCTGAAGAAAACCTCATTTAACATCGTCGTATAGAATTATTAAGAGGGGGTTTCCGTCTTTAGTCCTATCGGGCATTTAGCCAAAATCAAAGATTTTGAAGTTTATAGGGGGGATTTCCTAAGTCCTACGGACATTTTGTCTCACTTTGTGAGAATTTTAATCGAAGAAAATATATGTCTGATATTCTTACCAGAGGAAAAATCAGTCAAATATCTTGCTCCATTCCATTCTTTTCCTGTTTTCCCAATTTTTTTTATGGTAGGCATAGCTTATAATTAATGGTAGGACACTTGTGGCTTCAGCAAAGACCATCTGTTCATAGACTGTGTCAACCTTTCCCCATGATGCTGCTTCTTTGAGTGTTGAGCTTGAGCATGCTCCATCTCTGACATCTGCAACAGTGATTTGGATTGCATATTTATGCAATGGCACTTGTTTTCCAAGAACCTCAGCACATACAACTGTGTCTTGTGCAAAATTTTTGGGTGTTCCTCCTCCTATCATGAATAATCCTGAAGTTTTGGCATTTATCTTTATTTGTGTAAGCTCCCTGAAATCCTTTACAGAGTCTATGGACACATGCTTATCTGGATTTTCATGTTGATGTAGCACTAGTCCAAATCCTGCGCTTGAATCAGAGAATGCTGGGCAAAATATTGGCACATTGTTCTCGTAAGCTGCTTGGACTAATGAATCCTTCTTTTTTGAATTATTTACCAAATATTTTCCCATCTCTTTAATGAATTCTCTTGATGAATATGGCTTTGGCTCTAAAGAGTCAGCAATCTTTTTTATGGTGTTGTCGCATATCTGTAATTCTTCTTCATCAATGTAAGTGTCATATATCCTGTCAATGAATTTCTCCCTTAATTTTTTATCATCTACAAATGGGCTGCCCTTGTAATGTTTGAATCCCAATGCTTCAAAAAAATCCATGTCAACTATTGATGCGCCTGTTGCGACTATCACATCAATCATCTTGTTTTTTACCATGTCCACATAGATTTGCATGCACCCTCCTGCGCTTGTGCTTCCTGCTAATGTTAATATGATGGTGCAATCTTTATCTTTGATCATCTTATTTAGGATGTCTGCAGCTTTTGCAGTGTCCCTGCTTGTGAAAGACATGTCCTTCATAGATTCAATTATTTTGGTAGAATCAAATGATTTGATGTCAATATGGTTTACTGTCTCTTTTAATAGGTCTTTTTTACTCATTTTTCATCCTCTCAAATTTATAGCTTAATATCTTATATATCAGTTTAGCAGCTAAAAAATCAGGTGCTTTATAATCTTTATTGGGGCAGAGTTCAACTATGTCGCACCCAACAACCTCTTTTTGTTTGATCACTTCTTTTAATAGTTTCAGTGTCTCATACCAGAGTAATCCCCCAGGTTCAGGTGTTCCTGTGGATGGCATTATTGATGGATCAAATACATCAAGGTCTATTGTGATATAGACATGCTTTGGTAATTTCTTGATTATATTTGCAATCCAATCCTTGTTATATTGGATCTCTTCTGCATATACTACCCTTTTCTTGTCCATGTGCTCTAGCTCTTCTGAGTCCATGCTTCTGATGCCTACTTGGAATATTTTGGCAATTTCTTTTGCCCTTGCCATTACACAGGCATGGTTATATTTTGAGCCATGGTATTCTTCTCTTAGATCAGAATGGGCGTCAAGTTGCAGTACACACATATCCTTGAATTTCTCAGAGTGCGCCTTGATTGATCCGATGCTGACTGAATGCTCTCCGCCAATCACAACTATAAATTTTTTTTCTTGAAGATATTCTTTGACCTTTTTGCTCACAGTATCAGCAATCTCTTCTGGTGTTAAATTTTTATTGATGAATTTATCTGTAAATATGCCTTTTTTGTAAACTTCTGAATCTGTCTCTATATCATACAACTCCATATTGGATGATGCTGTAATAATTGCTTCAGGGCCTTTATCAGCGCCTTTAATCCATGTGCTGGTCTTATCATATGGGACTGGGAGTATGACTATCTTTGAGTCTTTAAGTTTGCAATAATCTTCAGTAAGGTCTCCAAAATTCATTTAATCGGTACCACATAATTTGTGAAGCACAGGGCGACTAATGCTGTTCCATACTCTTTTTTGGGTATAAAACTTTTCAAGATGAGTTTTGTGCCTTTTAGTTCAAAATCCTCAGAAAAACCATTAAAATATAATTCTTTTAGGCTTTCATTCAATTGCTTGCCTGCTTCCTCTTCTGATAAGCTTCCATTGTATTCACATACCAATCCGCCATATTTTTCATTAGTTTTTTTATCGTAAAGCCAGCCAAAGATTATTCCAGCTGTAGCGCGTTCTCCTTTTTTGCAGTTTGAGACTGCCAATATTGTTTCCATGACTGAGCCATGCATTAATTTTGCAGGTTTGTTAATTTCATTTGCTATTTTTGGAAGGATTGAAGAATAAGTCATTATATTGCACATTTCAATTCCAGCTTCCTTTAATGCAAGATGGTAAGAACCTGCATGAATGGTTATATCGCTTTCCCCTTTACCTTTTGTAATAAAAAAATCCTTAGGGATTCTGCAACCAATAAGAATTTCATTTGATTTTATAGAATGATTTTTTGTAGCAGTTTTCACTTTTCACCTCATTCTTAGAATTAATTTATTATTATCATACGGTCTATATAGAACTTGATTACTCAAACCTACCACTTGGTTTTTGATAATTCTGTACATTTGCGTATTACGATAAATCTCCTCTCCAACTATATTGTACAAACATAAAATTTATTATTAGTATTTAAATCTTTAGTTTTTTACACCTCTTATACTCTGTTCGAAATGTCTCTGATAAGCTTCTATTATCCTTCTCATATATTGTTCAGCTCAGCTTGAATTAGATCACAACTTTATTGACAAGAAATGATAAAAAATATAGAAAAAAAGAGGTTTATACCCCTAATTGTGCATCAGTCAATCCTTTCCTTTCTTTGATCTGCTTGATGATCTTCTCTTGAAGCTCAGCAGGCATTTTCTCAAACATCTGGTCTATTAGGCTGCTGGTTCCTCTGCCGCCAGTTGCACTCCTCAAATCACTGCTCCATCCAAACATCTCTCCAACTGGCATCTTTGCCTTTGCTGCCAATAAACTGCCTTCCTGGTTCATCTCAAGCAATTGCCCTCTCTTGTTATTGACAATCTTTGAGATTTCTCCCATAAAATCAGCCGGAGCGTCTATTAGGAGTATTTGTTTTGGTTCAAGCATAAAAGGGGATGCTGTCATGAAACTTCCTCTAATTCCTTCTCTTACCGCTGGATAGAGCTGTGCAGGGCCTCTATGGATTGCATCTTCATGAAGTTTGCAGTCACTCAATATGACTTTAACTTTTGCGCATGGCTCTTTTGCCAAAGGCCCTGATTTCATCACATCTTCAAACATGTCAAGCACCATTTCAATGATCTCTCCAATATGTACAATTCCCCTTGTGCCGTCTATGAACACATTACCGTTATATACATCTTTGACCTTGTCTGCTAATTTTGTATCCATCCCTGCGTTTGTGAACTTGTCCCTGATTGTCATGTCTCTTTTCTTGAACCTCATTTCTGGGATATCCCCTTTCTTGACAAGATTATATATCTCTTCCTCAAGTGGTTCAACAACAAAGAATAGGTGATTATGCTTGTTTGGTGATTTTCCCATTATCTCCTGTCCTTTTTTTGCCACAGTTTCCCTATAGACAACAATTGGAGGGGATGTGGTTACTTCAACTCCTTTCTCAGTCTTGATTCTGTTTTCAATGACTTCCAGATGAAGTTCTCCCATTCCATGCAATAGGTGTTCTCCAGTTTCTTCATTGATCTCGATCTGGATAGTCGGGTCTTCTTTTCCGACCTGTTTCAGTACCTCTATCAATTTTGGAAGATCGCTTGGCCTTTTCGCTTCTATGGCTTTGGTTATGACTGGATCGAACAGATGCTGAATTTTCTCAAAAGGCTCAGTTTCATTATTGGTTATTGTTTCTCCTGCAAATGATTTTATTCCTGATATTCCAATGATATTGCCTGCAGGCACATTATCTACAATCTCTCTTTTTGCTCCGTTATATATGAATACTTGCTGTATTCTTGAGTTTTGTTTTCCAAGATTTTGATATACTTCAGTTCCTTTTTTTATGGTCCCTGAGAATAGTCTGCCTGCTGAGATCTCTCCAGCTTGTGGGTCAATGACTATTTTGGTGATGACAAAGAACAATGGTCCGTCTGGATTGCATTTTATCAATGATTGTCCATCTTCACTTTCAGGATCTCCATGCCATATTTTTGGGATCCTGTATGCTTGTGCTTGTACAGGATTTGGCAAGTGTCTGATGACCATGTTAAGCACAACTTCATGTAATGGCGCTTTTTCCTTCAATCCTTTGTAGCCTCCCTCTCCTGATTCGTATGCAGTGATTATCTCCTTAAAAGTTATTTCTTTCTTCTGCATGAATGGGATATTTAATGCCCAGTTGTGGAATGCGCTTCCAAAGGCTACAGATCCATCTTGGACACTTACATCCCATTTTCCTTTGTATTCTTCAGATGCTATATTATTTATCAGCTTGTTTACTTCTTTTATGATATTGATGAACCTTTCCTGCATCTTCTCAGGGCTTAATTGTAATTCCTTGATAAGTCTGTCAACCTTGTTGATGAAAAGCACTGGCCTTACTCTTTCTTTGAGTGCCTGCCTGACAACAGTTTCTGTCTGTGGCATCACAGACTCGACTGCATCGACTAATATGATTGCTCCGTCAACAGCTCTCATGGCTCTTGTGACATCTCCTCCAAAATCAACATGTCCAGGAGTATCGAGTAGATTTATCAGGTATTCGTTTCCTTCAAATTCATGGACCATGGATACGGCAGCTGTGTCAATTGTGATGCCTCTTTCTTGTTCATCTTGATGAAAGTCCATCTTCAATGCCTTTCCAGCATCTTCTTTGCTCATCATGCCTGCTCCTGCAAGCAGATTGTCTGTAAATGTTGTTTTTCCATGGTCTATATGAGCAGCAATAGCAATATTTCTGATATTTTCAGGTTTTTTCATGATTTTGGTCACTTTGTCGACCATCTTTTCAGCCATATTTATTCACCTTCCTCATTCATTAGTTTTTCGAGCGCTTCTTGAGTATCTTCAATAATGTGTGCTTCTGGATCATTGATATCCTTATTAGCATCAATCTGATGTACAATGCCTTTCTTATTATAAAAATCAAGGACTGGTTTTGTCTTTTTCCTGTATTCCTCAAGCCTTTCCTTGATTGCTTCAGGCTTGTCATCATCTCTTTGATAGAGTTTCCCTCTGCATTTGTCGCAGATGCCTTCTTTTTTTGGAGGCACATTCTTCACATGAAATATATAGCCGCAGTTTCTGCAGATCCTTCTTCCAGAAAGCCTGTTTATAATGACTTCATCATCTGCAATATAATTGATAACAGCATCAATTTTTGTGATTTTGTCTAGCTCTTTTGCTTGAGGCAATGTTCTTGGGAATCCATCTAGAAAAAATCCATCTTCTGCATCATCATTTTCAAGCCTTTCTTTGAGCATGTTTGTTGTGATTTCGTCTGGCACCAATTCTCCCTTGTCCATATACTTCTTTGCTTTGATTCCAAGCTTAGTATTATTCTTGATATTGTCCCTGAACAAGTCTCCTGTTGATATGTGAGGCAGACTGTAGATATCTCTTAGTATTTGTGTATAGGTTCCTTTTCCAACCCCTGGGCTTCCAAACAAAACTGTATTTAATCCCATATTATTACTCCTTTTAGTGCATTACTTTCCATTCATGCTTGTCATAGTCAAAAATCTCATTTTTTGAGAAATAGATTTTAATCTCATTTTCAGCTTCATCTTTATTGCCTGAAGCATGCACTATGTTCCTTATAGGCCTTTCTTTCATGTCTGCTAACTCATAGCTCTCTGTTGAATAGTCTCCTCTTATGGTTCCTATCTCTGCACCTCTGGCTTCTGCAGGCCCAACAATTTTCCTGCCAATCTCAATAGCATGATACCCTTCGAATAATATTGCTACAATTGGGCCTTCTGTGAGATAATTGATCAACCATGATTGCACTCTCTTGGCAATCTCTTCATTTGTCTCTTTCAGTTTTTTTCCTTTTGCCTCTGCAGCTTTCCTTGTGTTGTTTCCAAGTTTTTCTATCCAAGCAGGGGTTAGTTTGTATTGTTCTAATGCCATTTTTTTGGTTGGCACCATCATTTTCATGGCAGCGATCTTCAATCCTTTCTGCTCAAATCTTTTTACAACTTCTCCTATAAGGCCTCTTTGAACGCCGTCATGCTTAACCAGAATAATTGTTTTTTCAATCAATTTTATCCCCCTTTAACATAATATTTTGTCCATTTGAGGTTTCTTGCCTTCCTCTTTAACTTGAATTGGTTCTTTTCACATTTCATCTTACAGAAATTTAGTGCTTTCCCGTCTTTTTGCACAAATATTTTCCCTTTTCCTTTCTCAATTTCATATCCGCAAAAGCTGCATTTTACCATTTTTCATATCCTCGAACTTATTTTTCAACTGATTTTTCCCATTCTTTTTTCCATTAATATGTCAGAAATATGCCACTGGCTTGCATGGCCAGTGGAAAATAGTCCACAATCCATTTTTGGAATGCGGCATATTTCTGAGCATGCTCAAAGCCGGCAGGGTGGGCGAAGCGAACATGCCACCAGTCTCTTTGAAATCCTTTGGATTTCTAAGACCCTAATCAATCTTAGATTGATTGGGCACAAAAAACCTTTGGTTTTTTAGTGTGCCAAAAATTGCAAAGCAATTTTTAAGCATATTGACTGGCGGTCCCCTGCCGACTTTGACATTTTTTTCATTCCAAAATGCTATGAAAACCGAATTTCAAGCGATATGCATTCCATTGAAATTCGTTCATTATTAAATCAAAATTTTATCCCTCTCCTCCTTTTAATAATTGATTATCTTAAACCCCTCTTTTTTTATTGAAAATCTCGCATAGTGAGATTTTGTTTGGGATGGTGAATACCCTGCACTTTAGTGCGAGACGCTCAAAAACTATCAGTTTTTGGCGTGCCAAAAATGCTTTTTGCATTTTTAAGCATTTTCAATCCCAAAAATTTGCCAGCTATATTAGCGAGCCGTAATACGAAAAAATCCTACAGGGATTTTTTGTACAAAAAATTGCTTTGCAATTTTTTCGTACCCCAACTTTTAGGTTGGGGATAGGCGAGCATATTAATGGATTGGCAAATTTTTGTTATTTTCTTGATTGGTTTAATTTTTGTGCTTCAATTTCAGTCTCTCTAAGCATTAATATGTCTCCGACCCTGACTGGCCCTTTTACATTTCTTCTTAATATTTTATTTTCATCTCTTCCTTCCAAGACCTTGCACCTAACTTGGGTAGCTTCCCCTCTTGTTCCTGTTCTGCCTATGACTTCTTCGACTTTTGCAGGATATGCATAGCTAAACTCTACTTTTTTGATACAACCTCTTGTTCAGGCCCTTTATTTGCATCTGTTCTTGGTTTTTTTATTTCAGCCATTTAGATCATCCTCATATGCCTATTTAAGCTTAAGTTTTGTTGTTAGGTCTTTTATGAGTTGTTTTGCATCACCTTCATCAACAATAGCCACTGCTGCTGTTCCTAGGCTTATTCCTGCAGCTGCTCCAAGCTCTTCCTTGCTTGCAACCTCTGCAAATAGTATCCCTTTTTCTTTGCATAAGAGTGGTATGTGCATTGTTATTTCAGGTGGGCTAACATCTTTTGCCACTGCAACCAGTTTTGCAGTTCCTCTCTCAATTGCTTTTGTCGCTTCATTTGATCCTTTCTTCAGTTTGCCTGTAGCTTTTGCTACTTCTATTGCTTCAAATACCTTGTCAGCAAGTTCTTTTGATAATTCTGCCATTTTCTTTAGCCTCCTATCACAAATTATTAGATTAATATATTGAGGAAGAATGTAAATCCTCACTCACCCTTTGTCCTTTCTAATCTCCAAAGGGATCATCAATCATCGGTAAGAAAAAGAGGTATTATCTTATTTAAATACTTATCGGTTAATCTCTCTGTCTGTGCTATCACGTTTTTAATTCGCTTATATTTTGCCAGTTATACAGTTATAGTCCTATATCCTTCCTTACTCTTTCTTTTTCTTTGCTTTCTGAGATTTTTTCTTTTTATTATCAGGTTTTTCCACACTATCTTTTTGCTCTCCTTCAATATCTAATATTCTAATAAAATATATCCCAATCCAATCTAATGGTATCACCATGCTAATATTTATGGGATCTTTGCATAAAGAATCAGTGCAATTTGGTATTAGCAGTATCTCTTTCTCATTTCCATTTTCATCTTCAATATATATAAACTCATTTATGCCATATCTCTTGTTAGGGGTCATTTGGATTGTTATATTCTCTCCAGGTGTGATTATGCTTGGTCTTATCTTAATGATTTTATCTTCTTCAGCTCCAGAAGCCCCCAGATATTGTATTGCTTCGATTTTAGTTCTGATTTCATCAAATTTATTAGGAATAATCTTGCCAAAACTGCCCAGATCAACATTTTCTGCTCCCAAAATCTCATTATATTCAAGTCCATAATCTGCATTGGTAAAAGGAATTGCAAAAAGTAGGTTCAGTATTACAAATATCAGGGTATAATTTTTGAATCTGCCTCTTTTTTCACTCAACTTTATTCACCCTTCTCTTTTATCTCCTCAAACTGGATATACCATTTATTGGCTGAATCATCATATTTGAAGACTACATTATGTTTCTTTGATTTATTTAATGCAAACAGAAGAGGCATAGGCATAGTTGTCTCAAAACTAGACCCTCTTTTATACAATTTTCTCTTGATTTCAACCATATTACATCTTTTTTGTAAATTTATCGAAAATTGCTTTAAAATGTCAGGAATTTTCTATCAGTCTCTGACTGGTGGCAATCTTTGATTGATTTAGCTTTCAGGAGTGAAAAATTCCTGAGCACCAAGAACCACCAGTCCTATCATAAGGTAAATGAGGATTTAGTGAATCCCACCAGTCTATGGCTGGTGGTTCTTTAGTTTCAAGCAATACTTATTTTTATACTTAATTTAATTATTATTAATATACTTATTATATAAGGTTTTCGGTTAAATTATTGAAAAAAGCAGTGAAACACAAATTTAATATACTAAATTTGATATTAGACCTTAAGAATGAAAAAAGTAGTTATTGTCTCAAGCTTGGATCCTGCAGGGATGAACATCAAGGAAAATCTTGAATCACTTGGATATAAAGATACAATTGTCATGGACAGGCCATCTGTCAATTGTGAAAATATTGATCAAGAGATTGATGCAGACCTTTTCATTTTTGCCACAAAGCATCAGAGCAAGGCTGAAATCCCTTCTTTATCAATTCATTCTCCAGGCAATTGGGGAACTGCAAATCCAGAATATGGTGGAAAATCAAAGCAACTATGCATAAATCCAGCATTATACATTAGAGAAGGTTTCCTAAAATTAAGAGAATTGAACACCATCAATTATGATGTTGTTATAGAAGTGACTCATCATGGCCCATATTTAGAAAAACCTATTCTCTTTATTGAGATTGGTTCAACAAGCAAGCAGTGGAGCAATAAAGAAGCTGGATTAATCATAGCAAAGACAATCCTGCACTTATTGGAGACTGAACCAAAAAAATATCCAGTTGTTTTCGGCATCGGAGGCTTGCATACTTCACCAATCCTGACACATTGTGTTGACAAAGGATATGCCCTTGGCCATATCTGCCCTAAATACATGCTTAATGTGCTTGACAAAGACATGATCCAGCAGGCAATAGAAAGATCAATTCCAAGACCAGAATCTGTTCTGCTGGATTGGAAAGGTTTGGGTAAGGAAAAACAAAAAGTATTAAATCTTCTAAAAGAGATGGATTTAGAAATCCTAAGAAGTGATAAAATTTGATACGAGTTCTTGCTTATTATAATAATTATATTAATAACATTTAAAAATAGTCTAGGATTTCAATAAATTAATGAAATGCTCAGAAATTGTTTTGCCAAATTCTGCTCCTGAACGGATTTGGAAAGAATCCTCAGATTTCATAGCGAAATATAATCAAGACACCGTAAAACGTGAAGTTATATCTGACCATGACATAAGTTATGCTTTATTGAATTCAGATAAGATGAGATACAAATCAATGAAACCATTTCGTGAATATACTTTAACTGCTATTCATCATTGGCTATCAGAATATGAATATCAAGGCCAGATAGGAGTGACTGATGCTGATGAAGTGTTTGTTTTTGAGAAAAGCATTCCTTTATGTATTGAAAGTGTTGCAGCATTGAGATATTCTCTTGTTCAGCAGAATCCTTCTGTTGAAGACCTTTGCATGCAGGAGATTCAATATGCCCGAGCCCAAGGGCAAGAATTTGCTGACACTTATATAAAATGGTTAAGTGCAGATAGGCCTGATGGTTACAGAACTTTTTATCTTTCTCATTTATTGCCTGATTTGAGTGACATATTTCGTTTTAATATGGGCAATGCTAGGAAGGCTTTCATATCATTGGCTCGAGAAGTTAGAAAAATATAAAATGATATATTTTCAATAAACATCAAAAAACTCCATATTCTTCATGTTCTGTAGTGGAACTTTTCCAAATTCACAGTCTGAACAAGTCCAATCCAGATAAATCCATCCATCTTCCCATCTATATTTATTATTGGCATCATTTAATTCAATTCTGAGAAAAGCATGCCCTGGAATAAAGACAATCTCTGCATCAATTCCAACTGGTTCCATTAGGCTTGCCAAAAGCAGGGTCCCGCTCTCACAATCCCCTCCACCACTCAACAGCACTTCTTTTGGATCTTCAACATATTCAAAATTTACTGGATCTGATACATAATCAAAATTATCTCTGACAAAATAATATAGGGCCTTTGCATGGCACACTTTCTCACCGCTTGCGCAGCTTAGGGATACAATCTTGGTTGCAGTCTGCTTTATCACTGGGTCACTTGGATCAACAAATTCAATAAATTTTTCTCTTGTAGAAAGATTATATTTCTCTCCATCTAAAAGTATCCCTTCTGGAATTACTTCTGAAATACTAGGAATATATGATGGTGCAGGATCAATCTTGACTAAATATCCTGGTATGATCCAAACAATTAGGAGCATTATCAGAAACAATCCAATTATCCATTTGATAGGCCCTTTCCAGAATGGTTCTTTTCGTTCCTCATGCTCTTCATCAATATATTCTTCATGTTCATCCATAAAAATACATATAATAAGAATACAAATTAAATGTTTCGTTTTTTACACGATTTTTCTGATAATCCCTTTCTCAGCATCAACCTCAACAATCTCATCATCTTTAAAAGCCTTAGTTGCCATTCTTGTTCCAATCACACAAGGAATTCCTAATTCCCTGCTTACAATAGCTGCATGGCAGGTTATTCCTCCTTCATCTGTTACAATTGCACTTACTTTTGATAAAATAGGTACAAAATTTGTTGTTGTCATATGTGTTATCAGGATATCTCCTTCTTTTACTCTTTCAAGGTCAAGTTCACTCTTGACTACAACAGCTCTTCCTTTAACTCTTCCCTTAAATGCAGGATATCCTTTTACTCCAGATGGAATCTTTAATTCATTTTCTTTGATTTCATCAATATTGTCCATATCATAATCAATCAATTTATCTTGTGAAATCACATAACCCCATGATTTTTGCCTTTTCTTGATTTTCTCAACAAGTTTTTCTTTCTCTTTCCCATCCTTAATTTGATACAACTCACTGAAATAAAGATATATCAGGTCATTATAAGGAACATCAACTCTTTTAGAAATCTCTTGTAAAAACCTAACAGTTGATGCAATTCCAAGAGAAGTCATATCTTTAATATAAGTCCTGATATGTACCCATACTCTTAATTGTTTTATCAAATGTGCTTCATCTTCATTAAGTTTTAATTTATAAGCACATTCCTTTATCTTTCCCTCTTTATTCTTCGAACCTTTAGTTACATTCTTTAGCTCTTTCCTAAAATGTTCTTTATTGAAAGGAAGTCCTTGATACATGACAATCCCTAGCCATGAAAACTCTTTTGTATGCTTGTCAAGCATCTTTTCTTTTTTATCAATATCTTTCTCAGCAGCAATCCTTGCAATGCTATTCTGTTCTTTTGTCATCATGCTTTCTTTTATTGGCATTGACAAAGTCAAGAAAATATTTTCTCTTTCTTCAAAATCACTTATTTTATTAGAAAGCATTCCTCTAACCTTTTTCTGAAACACATCGCTTATCTGTACAGTTCCCTTGAAACTCATAAATGAAGTTAAGTGTCCAATAGTAATATAGGCGTTTTTAAACTCAGATAATAATTCAGGTAAAGTGAGATTATTAATGTCTTTTGAATCTAATTCTTTAGAAACCTTTCTAACATCATATACAGAATCATCAATCTTTTTCAAAAGCAAATCAGCATAAGATGAATCCTTAGAAATTTTTTCTTCAATATGTTTCTCAATCTTTTTCAGTGCTTCTTCTCCAAAATAAATGTCTCCATCAACATGTTTTGTTGGTAAATCAACATCAATGCCAAGATTCTTCCTCATGATAGGAAATGCAATCACATGAAGATGTTGTGCTAATGGCACTTGAGGTTTCTTCATAGTCCAAAGCCAGTCAATATTCTCCATTGGGTCACCTCTACGCTTCTTCACCAGCTTCCTCACTTTCCTCAGCAACCCTTTCTTCTAATCCTGCTTCTGGAACAATACCAGAAATATCAAGCTCAACTTCTCCAGCTTCAGTTGTTAAAAAAGCCCTAACCTCTCCATCAACTTCTCTCACTTCAATTGTATACTCAGTCCCTTCTATAAAATAATGGACATCACTTCCTGATAATTCTCTAAAATATGAGGCATTATCTTCGCCTTTATACCCCAGAAGTTTTTTAGCAAGTTCTATCAATGAGACTGACATAGATGGTTCATGACCTCTTAATTGAACAATCTCATTTTTATCTGGATCTTCAACAGCTCTCTTAATCTCTCCAATAATATAATCAGCTATTGACTTTCCTGATTGATACAATCTTTCATAGTAATCAGTTGTTGTTTCAGGCTCAGAACTATTTCCTTTTCTGTCATATCTGGCTAATTTTATTTTGTTTGATTCATCATCTCCTAGATCCTTCCTTAATCTATCAATTTCTTCTGGCCCTTCAACAGAATCTAGTTGAGATAAATGTTCCTTGCTTCCTTGTCCCCTACCCATTAAATAAGCATCAATAGGCATCTCTGTCCTGATTGCACTGCTATGATAGCATCTAACCTCATGGTTAGGATGATTTACAGCATCCTCTAATCCATTTTGATAAGAATCTTCTATTCCTGAAGCAGCAGGAACCTTTCCTAGGACTGGATGCTTTTCGCTTTTATAATGTCTCTGGTATCTGATTATTGTTGTCATCGTTATCACCCTTGTTGTTTCTTACTGATAAGTAACCTATAATGTATATAAAAGTAATAACTCTCCTAAAAAGGAGAGTTATTCAAAAGATTTATATATTACTCCCCACTATTAATAAGAATGGACATAAAACCATTTGAAGGCATTGGTCTTACAAATGCTGAAATCAAGGTTTATCTATCCTTATTAGAGATTGGCTCAACTAAGGTTGGTTCAATTATTGAAAAATCAGATTTGCAGAGCTCAGTTGTGCACAACTCCCTGCATAAATTGCAGGAAAAAGGTTTGATAAGTCATATAATAAAAGGAAAAATTAAGCATTACAAGGCAACAAATCCAAAAAACTTTATAGATTTTATTGATGAAAAAAAGAAAAACTTTGAAAAGATTCTCCCTCAATTGCTCATAAAGCAAAAGCTTGAAAAAGAAAGATTAGAGGCTGAAATTTATCAAGGGTATAAGGGTTGCATGAACCTTTTGTTAGAAGTACTTGATGATGCTAAAAAAGGTGATATTTTCTATTTTTTCTCGGCTGATGTTGAGCCAATCAACAAGGAGATCCAGGATTTCTTTAGAAAATATGATCCAAAAAGAAAAGATGCAGGAATTGAAGTCAAAGGGATTGCACCAAAGAGATTAAAACATCTTTATCAGGACCGGGAAAAGAAAGGATATATGAAGATGAAATATTCAAACACCCCAATTCCCCCAAATATGAGCATTTTCAATAACAAGCTGACTTTATTCACTTGGGGTGAGAAGCCTATAGGATATTTAATCTATTCCAAGCAATTGGCTGATAAATATGCACAATATTTTCATTCCCTATGGAATAAATTATAAAACCCTCCAAAAGATATATAAACAGGGAAGTATACCTAGATAAAATGGTAGAAAAATTCAATGTTATTGTAGAACAAGGAGAGGATGGGTATTTAGTATCTGATGTAGTTGAACTTCCAGGATGCCATACTCAAGCTAAAACATATGATGAACTCCTAAAAAGAACAAAAGAAGCCATTTCTTTATATTTAGAAGTTAAAAAACCAGAAACAACCACAAAATTTCTAAGCTTACAACAAATTGAGGTATGATTTTTGGCAAAATTGCCACTAATGTCTGCCAAAGAATTAGTGAAAGTTCTTCAAAAGATAGGATTTAATCTAATAAGGCAAAAGGGGAGTCATATGTTCTTTGAGCATTCAGATGGCAGGACAACAATAATCCCTAATCATCCAGAAGAGGATATTGATAGAGGCCTTCTAAACAAAATTATCAAGCATGATCTTAAGCTTACAAGAGAAGAATTTTTGGAAAATGTGTAATTAAATGTTTTTATACTAAATTCTCACCTAACTCAAATCAATGCTTATAAACCTCATTGTCAATAAAATTCTTCAAAGCCTTTTCAGCCGGAAAAAACATTGGCTTTGGCAGTTTATCAAGGGAAAACCATCTCCATTCTGTTATCTCATCTGGTTCCATTACTTTAGGATCTCCTTCAAAATTCTCACTTACAAAACCTATTGTAACAAAGTGGGCATCTTCAACAATGTCATTTGTTATACTTATTAATTTCAGTTTATCTTTGTCAATCTTGACTCCTGTCTCTTCAATTGATTCCCTAAATGCTGCTTGTTCGAGGCTTTCTCCAAAATCAACCTTTCCGCCAGGCAATGTCCAGGTGCCTTCCCCATGCATGACTGAATCTGCTTTCTCTGCATCATCATGCCTCTTACCAATCAAGACCTTACCTTCCTTAAGAAGTATCACACAGCACCCAAAACCCATAATTCTATCTTCAACCATATCATAACAAGAAATCTATTTGATATAAATAATTATTGTAAAAACCTATTCAGAATCAGCACATACTTTTTTAACTCCCCCAAGAATCCTGAAATGTTCCTTTAATAACTCTTTAACTCTTGCCCAATGTATATCTGCTTGAGGTTGATCTCTTTGATCCTCAAATCTTTCAGCAATATCATGTTCCTGAGTAGCTTCAACCCTAAATCTAACTGCTTCAAGAGCCTGCTCATAGTGGATTTGAAATTGTGATTCATACAATCTCGCCATATTCTCTGTCAACCCCTCCAAATCATGCCTGTGATGAGCTTGCCACCAACCACATTCATATTTTGCTAATCTAACATATATTTCATCAGGATTCATTTTAAAACCTATTCAGAATCAGTTTCTTTTTCACTTTCTTTCTCAATATCTTCGGCTAATTGGTCTATTATGTTAATTTTCCTTATTTCCCTATCTTTTATGTCTTCCAAAGATTTTATGTCATCAAAATGCTCTTCTGCACACTCCTCGCAATAGAAATCATTGGTTCCTTTAATGGCAAATTTTGCCTTTTCACTGCATATAATGCATTTTTTACCCATCTGTTCACCTGGAAATACCTTATATTATAAAAAGGTTATTCTAAAAACCTTATTTTCCAAACCGCCTGTCTCTGTTTGAATATTCTTCAATGACTTTTATAAGGTCTTCTTTTTCAAACTCAGGCCAGGTCTTTTCTAAAAAAAACCATTCTGAGTATGATGATTGCCATATTAAGAAATTGCTTGTTCTTCTTTCACCGCCAGTCCTGATTATGAGGTCTGGCTTGTCTGGATTATAAACATTATTGTCAATCAGCTCTTCTGTGATCTGTTCATCTGTTATCTCTCCAGCTTCAATCTTTCTTCCGATTTTCTTTATTGCATCTATTAGCTCTTCCCTGCCTCCATATGCAAGGCACAGATTTATTTTATAATCATTATAGTCTTTTGTTGCCTCCTTTACTTTTTCCATTGCTTCAACTACTTCATTAGGAAAAAGATGCCACCTTCCCATTGGATTGATCTTAATCCTATTATTGTGTATGTCTTCATTTGTCAGTGCATCATCTGCAGCCCTTTTAAATATGTCCATCAGATAATCAAACTCCTTTTTTGGCCTGTTGAAGTTCTGCATAGAAAAACAATAGAGTGACAATTCTTTGATATCTAGCTCTTTGCACCATTTGAACAGTTTTTTGAGTTTTTCAAATCCCCATTCATGGCCTTTCCAAGGTTGTAGCATCAATCTTTTTGCAAACCTTCTATTTCCATCTAGGATTATTCCAATATGTAATGGCTTTATCCCCTTTCCAGCCTCTGATTTATCACTCATATTCATGATGTAGTGATGTTTTTCTTTATAAAACTTTTTGTTATAAACAATAAGTTACGAATGAAATGAGTTGACTTTTTGTTATAAACAAAAAGTTACAAACATTGTGAGTTGTTTTTTTTAAACTTAAGTAGTATTAGAGTTTAAGGAATTAATTTTTAATTCTGGACTAGAAACATTTATTATATACTCATTCTTGTCTTGTATTATGACATTCAAACTGATCTGCTTTGATCTTGATGGGGTGATTTTTAAGCCAAAAAACTTCTGGCTTGAGCTTCACAAGACCTTTAACACTTATGAAAAAGGAAAAGAGCTCACTGAAAAATATCTAAATTCTGATTATAATAAGTTAGTTGAAGAAGTTGTACAAAAGCTTTGGAAGGGAAAGCCAGCTAAACCTTATTTTGATTTAGTAAACTCATTTGAATATATGGATGGAGTTGAGGAAACATTAAAGAGAGTACATAAAAGTTCATTAATAACTGCTATTGTTAGCACATCTAGCTTAGATGTAGCTAGGAGGGCTCAAAAAGACTTCGGTTTCGACCATATCTTTGCCAATGAATTAATTATTAGAGATAATCAAGTGACAGGAGAGTATATTTGGCCTTTAGGATCAGGTAATTATCTTAAGGCAAAGATTGTGAAAGACCTATGTTCCGATTCGGGCATAACTTTGAATGAATGTATCTTTGTTGGAGACAATGACACTGATGTCGAGGTTTCAAAAATTGTTGGATTATCAATTGCATTTAATTCTGAATCAAAAGAGCTTAAAAAAACCGCTACCTATGTAGTTGATTCAGCTGATCTAAAGGATATTCTCAAATTTATACCTTAAATTTTTATATATTAGCCTCTTTCCTTAATAAATGCTAAAAAAAATCATCCTTGCTAATCCTCATGGATATTGCCCTGGGGTGGAGCGTGCAATTAATATTGTTGAAAAGGCCTTGGAAAAGTATGGCAAGCCTATTTATGTGAGGCATGAGATTGTCCATAATGAGCATGTAATAGACTCATTGAAGAAAAAAGGTGTTGTATTTATTGACAACCTTGATCAAATACCAAATGATTCTCTAGTAATTTTCAGTGCTCATGGTGTTCCGCCTTCAGTTATTGAAAAGGCTAAAAAAAGAAACCTGAAGATTAATGATGCTACTTGTCCTTTGGTTAATAAGGTTCATCTTGAAGCAATAAAATATAATTCCTTAGGATACTCAATAATTCTTATTGGAAAAAAAGGGCATCAGGAAGTGATTGGCACTTTAGGATATGCTCCAATGCATTTGGTTGAAAAGGTTGATGATGTATCAAAATTAAATATCCCAAATAATGACAAGATCATCTGTCTCACCCAGACAACATTATCATTAGATGACACAAAAGAGATAGTTGATGCATTAAAAATCAAATTTCCTCATCTTCAATACCCTCCATTAGGTGATATCTGCTTTGCTACCCAAAACAGGCAGAATGCTGTTAAGAAGATGGCTGAATTGACTAATCTCATTTTGATTGTTGGCTCTGAGACAAGCTCAAATTCCAAACGCCTTGTTGAGACAGCAAAACTTGCTGGAGTTAATGCTTATCTTATTAATGATAGATCCCATATCAAAGAAGAATGGTTTGATAACATTGATGCTGTTGGAATCACATCAGGTGCATCTGCTCCTGAAAAATTAGTGATTGAAGTAGTTAATCACATTCAAGATTTGTTCCCAAATGCAAAAATTGAGGGAATCAGATACAAACAAGAAGATGTTACTTTTTCTTTGCCAAAAGAATTATAATAAAATTACCTGACAAACCTTTTAAAATATTCAACAAAAAGTTCTTCTGGAACCTTTATGCCTGTATTGACAAAACCCTCAGCAAGCATTGTCCCGACCTTCCTTTCATCTCCGCTTATATTGAATCTTTTCAGTTTTCTTATGTGATAATTGCATAAAAGTCCTTCATTGATCTTTAGCACTTCATTATCATCAAGCTGATCTTTGTCAAATCCATGCTTGAATAGTTCCCATTTTACCAAGTCATTGATTACCTTGGTTTTATTTCTATTCTTCACATATGCTTTGATATTGTTCACGTCAAAAAACTTTAAGAAATCGATATTATACACAAGATTTGGCTTTGACACTCTTCCAAGGTATTTCTTGACCTTCTGCTTTGGTCCTTTCTTCCTATATTTGTTCTCAACTAAATAACCATAATAGTTGCTTTTAACCTTTTTTAGTCTTACATAAGCCAAATTATCACCTTTTTCTGGTTTTAAACATATTAATTACTTTAATAACTTTAATAATTCAATACAAAATATATATCAAAACATATATGTTCAATGACACCAATTCTTCTGATATTATAAAATATTATCAAAGTTAGGCACTATATATATTTTTCTAAAATACTCAACCATAGGCTTTATATTATCAGAATTCAGATATTACAGCACTTATAACATATATTATGCAGTATACATATTTACAGGTTTTTCTCTACTATCTGGCCATTTTCTTCAGTAAATATTTGGGCACTAAACCTTAGAACCTTATTCTCCTTATTCTTCCAGGCATTTTTTTCCATTCCAGCTTTCTCACAAGTCATTATAAGGGCTTCTTTAGCATCACAATGATATTCAGTAAAAACCTGTGGTAATAGCAGTCCAGAACTAATCCTTCCCCTGATGATCAGTCCATCTCTTCCGATTTTGATTTCATTTGTATAACCAGATGGTTCTCCTTTCAATTGTATTGGCACTGTTAGAACACTTATTTCAACACTTATATCTTGATATTCCTCTTTCTTCAATGGGCTAAACCTAGGATCTTCAAAAGCTGCATTCCTTGCACTATGCACAATGGCATCCCATAGAGGCAGATAAGGTTCTGGATACCCAATACACCCTCTTAGCTTCCTTTTGGATGTGAGTGTTACAAAACATCCTTGTTTGGCTTTAAATTTTTTCTTTATGCTCTCGTCGACAACAAGTTTATTTCCTCCCATCACCTCTTCAATGCTATCTCTTGCTAGCATAATCAATTCCTTTCCCTCATCTAATGATAGTGCCATTATAGAATAAGCTACTTGATCTCTTTTTTTGCTGATTTCACCAGTTTTTCATTGTTCTTTTTTATCCTTTTTATCGCATCCTTGATTGCTTTCTTAGGGCTTGTGGAAGTATCAGTCTCAATGATAAAATGCGGTTTTCCAACAAGCGGGTGTGATAAAAAGTAGGTGCTGATCTTTACATGATTGTCATTGTTCAATTCTTCCTTTAGGCTTTGGCAGAATGAATGGCTCTCTCCAACAACCTCAAATTCAATTTTGTTTTTAGAATCTTCAATTATGTTTATTTCCATTTTAGTTAACCTCAATATGAAATATAGTTTTTGCTTGATTTAAATAATTTGTTGTTTTTTACACATTCCCATCTCATTCCCATTCCCATTCCAGCTGGGAATAATAATCTTATCGTCGATAAAATGTCAGGAATTTTCCACCAGTCTCTGACTGGTAGCAATCTTTGATTGATTTAGCTTTCAGGAGTGAAAAATTCCTGAGCACTAAGAACCACCAGTCCTATCATAATGTAGTTGTGGATTTAATGAATCCCACCAGCCTATGACTGGTGGTTCTTTAGATATTATCAGCTCTTTTTCCCAAACAGCCAGCATCCTACCCCTATATATTGGATTTTCTTTAAATGGAAATTCATTGTTTGCTTTAAGGGGAACTTGAATTCAAAATATTCAATGATTCTGAATCCAAAATCTCTTGAAATTGATTCAATAAACCTTTTTGACTCACTTTTGTGAAACGAATATATATTATTACTTAATCTAAAAGCCTTCTCCAAAAAGGCCTTGTCTGCATGCTCACTTTTTGTTCCAAATGGCGGATTTTCTATTATAAGATCAATATTCTCATCAAAACTACTCAAGTCTTTTACATCTCTTGTCATGAATATTGCCTCTCCCACTTTAAAACCCTCACTTTTCAGCATTTCATAGTTATCCTTGGCTATATTTATCACATTTTCATCAATATCAACAAAATATACCCTATTCGCACCTGCTAATAATGTTCCTAAACCCAATATTCCAGTGCCGCATCCAAGATCAAGTATCACTTTTCCTTCTATCAGGCCTCTAAATAGGCCATTCCATACTATCTCAGCAGCAATATTAGGCTCAGTCATATACTGTTCAATCCTCACATTAGCCTTTGAGAACCCTTTTAACCTGCTCAGAACCACTTCAAGGGACTTTTTTGACACAATTTTACCTGATTTTACCATATTTTACTCCAAATGAACTCTCACTTTTCATATACAATGCTTGTTTCTTGACAAAATTATGTTCAAATTCATATACTTTTCCTATATTCATATATCTACTTAAACACTCACTTTTATGCAAAATAACCAAGAAAGGTCGTATAAAATACACTCACTAATATCCATATT
>JAZDHV010000064.1:0-32873 GCA_043805595.1 Candidatus Woesearchaeota archaeon | reverse complement strand
AATTTTTGGGATTGAAAATGCTCAAAAATGCAAAAAGCATTTTTGGCACGCCAAAAACTGATAGTTTTTGAGCGTCTCGCACTAAAGTGCGGGGTATTCACCATCCCAAACAAAATCTCGCGATGCGAGATTTTCAATAATAGTATAAGAATCAAGCAAATAATTGAGAAATAAGAGAGAAAATAACAAAAACCGAACTATTCCCCTGCCTAAAGGCAGGGGTATTTATCGTTCGGTTTTTGGGATTGAAAATTCCGACAAGAGAGTCGGAATTTTCAATAATAAAATCTAATCTGATTCTTGAGATGATCCTTCTTCGCCGCCATAGCTAGGGACAGCACTCTTGCTGATGATCATAACATCACCAATACTCTTAACAAGCTGATGAGGAACAATCACACCTTTTGCATTGCCAAGCACTTTAGCAAGAAAAGAGGTTTTTGTAGCTTTAATACGCCAACCAGTAACCTTATTCAGAGAGAGCATAGACTCTTCGACATCTCCAAAATAGTCTCCAGTGTCAGTAAATACCCTCATATCAAATGTTTCAGTAATTCTCTTAAGTTTTAACATAATATCACCTGGTTCAATATATAATCATAAGTCTTAATATCCTTCTATAATAAATGCTTAAATATATAAATATTTCTAAACTTCAATAATACCTATGAAGTATAAAAATATGATATTGATAGGAACAAGCCATATTGCCAAAGAATCCCTTGACACAGTAAAAAGCACAATAAATAGGGAAAATCCTGATATTATTGCATTAGAGCTTGACAAATCCAGATTCTACTCTTTGATGGAGGAAGAAGAGAGGCATGTAAGGATAAGGGATATATTCAAGATTGGGTTAAAAGGATGGGTATTTGCGTTAATTGGAGCATGGGCTGAGAAAAAACTTGGGAATATGGTCGGGGTAAGCCCTGGATCAGAGATGATACTTGCAGCGAAACTAGCAAAGAAAAAAAGGAAAAAGATAGCCCTGATTGACCAAAACATCAAAATCACACTGAAAAGGCTGTCCAAAAAGATCACATGGAAAGAGAAATGGAGATTTCTTATTGATATAGTAAAAGCAATTGTATTCAGGAAAAAAGAGATTGATTTTGACCTCACAAAAGTCCCATCAAAAAAGGTTATAGACAAACTTATAGGCAAGGTAAAGAAAAGGTATCCAAACATATATCTAGTCCTGATCAAGGAAAGGAACCATTATATGGCAAGAAAACTAAAGGAATTGATGGACAAGAATGAGGAAAAAAAGATAGTTGCTTTAGTCGGAGCAGGGCATGAAGAAGAGATTATTGACATTATTAAGAAGATAGAGAAAGGATGGGTCACTTATACTGATTAGTAAAATACCATAACATTCGCAAATTTTATATACCTATATTCTAAAGAAGATAATATGTATGGATTAATTGACCTAATAGACAAGGTAAAGAGATATTTCTGGTTTAGTTTTGACGAGATCAAAGCAGTCATAATCACAATACTAGCCCTTACATTTATTGTAGGATTTAATGATGGAAGGGCAACAAGCGCCTTAGACGCATATTGGGCATATAACCTAGCAGTCTCCTTTGTTGTTGTTGTAATTGTTGTGATGGTGCATCTGACAGGGCAAAGGATTATTGGACTGCATACTGGATTCAGGGTAGAATACAAGATATGGTGGTATGGAATATTAATAGGAATAATCATTGCATTAGTCACAAGAGGAAACATCTGGCTGGCAATACCAGGAGGAATATACCTTCATCACCTGGCAATACACAGGCTAGGATATTTCAGGTATGGAACAAATACTCTAGCAATGGCAATGACAGGACTAGCAGGATCATTGGCAAACATTATTTTGGCTACAATGATATGGAGCCTAGAAAGCATATTTGGAGTGCCAATATTATCAATTCCAATCTTAGATAAGCTGATCCTATTTTCATGGATATATGCACTACTAAATCTTTTACCAATCCCTCCATTAGATGGAGCATTAGTATTATTCAGGTCAAGATTAACTTATATGTTTATTTTTGGATCAATATTAGGATATGCAATCTTCCTATTATTCAATATACAATCAATGATCCTAGGTATTTTAGTAGGAGGCCTGGTATGGCTCCTATATTATTTATTATTTGAAAAAGGGGCATGGGACCTCAAATATGTATAAAATTCACATCAGAATATTTTTTATAAAATGGATAAAAAAGGAAAACTTGATATGTGGTTTGGCTGGCCTGAGGTCTTATCCATACTCCTATTGATAATTGGATTTATACTATCAATAACTGCACAATCTGCAGTCATGATATACCTGCTTGTCTTCCTATCAGGGCTATTTTTTGGAAGACTCTGGTTCATGATACAGAGACAGATAAAGATGCCATGGTTTATAGTGATCTTCTGCTTTTTATTAGGATATCTGCTTGGAGCATTTTTAACAAGATATGGGGATGCTAGAATAATAATACTTATATTTGTGATAGGTATCATGACAGGATATTACCTGCATGCAAAAAAAATCATATCTTCCAGAGGATATACCTAAATAGTGATAGAGTGACCATAAATATATAAAACAAAAGAATTTACTTATTCTAATCTAAGATGATCAAAAACTTCACACCAAGACTGTATCAGGAGACAATATTCAATTCCTGCACAATGAAGAATACTCTAGTTGTGCTGCCTACAGGAATGGGAAAAACAAACATATTCCTGATGCTGGCAGCATACAGGCTTGGGCAATATCCAAAATCAAAGATCCTATTTATAGGACCTACAAAACCATTAATTGACCAATATTATAATGTATTCAGAGAGCACATGGAAATTGAAGAAGACAAAATGGCAATATTCACTGGAATGGTCAAACCAGAGAAGAGAGCTGAGCTTTGGGAAAAAAGCCAAGTAATTTTCTCTACACCACAAGGTTTAGAAAATGATATTATCACAAAAAGGGTCAATCTTGAGGAAGTCTCACTTCTTGGAGTTGATGAAGCACATAGAGCAACAGGAAATTATGCTTATGTATGGGTAGCAAAACAATATGAACAAATCTCAAAATTCCCAAGAATTCTTGCCTTGACAGCATCACCAGGAACAGATATGGAAAAAATACAAGAGATATGCAATAATCTTTTTATTGAGGACATTGAAGTCAGGACAAATGAAAGCGAAGATGTTAAACCTTATATTAAAGAAATTAAGACTGAAAAGATAAAAGTTAAGCTACCACCTCCATTTATCGAGGTCCAAGTCCTGCTAAAATCCTATCTTAAAGACAGGATGGGGAAATTAAAGAAGTGGGGGGTCTTGAAGAGGACAGATATCAATTATGTCTCAAAAAAAGATATTTTAGGATTACAGGCACAAGTAAGAGGAAAGATAGCATCAGGTGAAAAAGATTATACTCTCTGGAATTCTATATCGGTATTGGCTGAAATAATGAAGATTTACCATGCAGTTGAACTTCTGGAAACACAAGGAGTGATCTCACTGTATAAATATCTATCTAAGATCAATGAGGAAGGGCAGAAATCATCATCTAAGGCTGTAAAAAGCATTGTGAATGACCCTAATTTTAGATCAACATTAATTAAAACAGAGAAAATGTATGATGAAGGAATTGAACATCCAAAATTAATTGAGCTGCAGAAAATAATAAGGGAAGAGATTGAGGCCAATCCTAATGTCAAGATAATAGTGTTCAACCAATACAGGGAAAATGCATCTGACCTTAGAAACAGACTGAATAATATTGAAGGAGTGAGTTCAGAGATCTTTGTGGGACAGCAAAAAAAAGAGGGTACAGGATTAAGCCAAAAAGAACAGAAAGAAATGCTTGACAAGTTCAGAGGAGGAGAATATAATGTAATAGTCGCAACTTCAATAGGAGAGGAAGGACTTGACATCCCAAAAGTTGACCTAGTCATATTTTATGAACCAGTACCATCAGCAATAAGATCAATACAAAGAAGAGGAAGGACTGGCAGGCAGGAAGAAGGTAGAGTCAAGATTCTAATCTGTGAAAAAACAAGAGATGAAAGCTATCAATGGGCTGGATATCATAAAGAGAAAAGAATGTACAGGAATATAACAGACATGAAGAAAAAATTAAAATTAGGGAAACAAGAGAAAGAAAAAGGACTTGACAAGTATTATTCTGAAAAGAAAATTATGGTATATGCAGACCATAGAGAGAAAGCAAATCATATCATCAAGGAATTGATTGAACTCGGAGCAGAAATAAGACTTGAGAAACTTGAATATGCTGATTATTTGCTGAGTTCGAGGGTAGGGGTTGAGTTCAAGACAAAAGAGGATTTTGTGAATTCAATAATAGATGGCAGACTTCTAAGCCAAGTGAAAATGCTGAAAGAAAAGTTTGACAGGCCAATTGTTGTCGTTGAAGGAATTGAAGACTTATATTCCATAAGAAACATCCATCCAAATGCAATCATAGGAATGATCTCAACAATAATTGTAAGCTATGGGATACCATTGATTCAGACAAAGAGTTCAAGTGAGACTGCCTCTCTTCTCTTTATCATAGCAAAAAGAGAGCAGGAGCAAGGTTTTTCAGAGATCCAACTTCATACTCAAAAACCAAAGGCTTCGCTCAAGGAGCAGCAAGAGTATGTAGTAAGCAGCCTTCCAAATGTAGGACTTGGGCTCGCAAAAGAATTGCTGAAGAAATTTGGATCAGTCAAGAAGATAGTGAATGCTGAAAAAGAGGAATTAGAAGAAGTGCCGAAAGTAGGCAAGACTATTGCATCCAAGATAAAGGATGTTGTTGATGGGGAGTATGGAGAAAAGGATTAAACATTTCTTTTAGGTACTGGTATTTCAAATACTCTCTCTTTTTCATCTAATGGGTGGAAATAAACTAGAGGATCATTTTTTAATGGTTGAGAATAAAATCCCCCTCGCCTAAGCAATAATTGCCTTCCTAAATATTCTTGATTAAGTATCTCTCTGAATTCATTGCCCTGCCTTACATGAATTTCTAATCCATGAAGAGGTAATCTAAACAACATATTTCTTGCACAATTTTCAAATAACGTCTCATGCAAATCAATTACAGTTTCCATATTATCAAAATATGACTGAATTATTTCACTCCTATTGAGCAATCTATAATGATCATTGACTTTTTCTGCCCTAATCCAAACCAAAAATGTTTCAGTATCATCAAACTCCTTGCTTTTATCTTCAGGTTGGACAGTAACATAAACAAAATTAGGATTATAGGTCCAAATCCCTAAATTGGCAACCAAACTGTATGGAGGCTTAACAAGTGCTTTTGCATGATCTATTAATTTAGGAATTGGATCAGGAAATTTATCAATCTCAGAAAGATCAAACTCAACAGAAGGTTGTAAAGATGCATCACTTGGTCTTCTCCAAACTATTAAATACATATTTAATAAGAATAATAAGATATTTAAAAAGATATCTTAACTAAACTTGCAGGCTCTTCAGTTTCTGAATCCTTTTTTCAACAGGAGGGTGGGTTGAAAAGAGGTTGAGGATTCCAGAACTTCTGAAAGGGTTTGATATAAAAATTGCAGATGTAGAAGGATTGCCAAAGTTTAATGGATGATGTTTTACACTTGCACTGATCTTTTCCAAAGCCTTGGCAAGCCCATGAGGGTTATGGAGCATCTTTGCAGCAGTCTCATCAGCAAGAAATTCCCTGCTTCTTGAAATTGCAAGCTGGATTATTGTCGCTGCCAATGGTGCAACTATTGCCAAGACAATAAGCTGGATCAAGTTACCAGAGTCATTGTCTCTTCCTCCAAATCCTCCAAATATTGCAGCCCACCTTGCCATTGATGCGACAAATGCAATAACTCCTGCAATTGTTCCTGCAACAACCTGAATCAAGGTATCCCTATTTTTTATATGAGAAATCTCATGAGCAATAACACCTTTTAATTCATCTTTTGATAGGGAATGGATAATCCCCTCTGTACAAGCAACTGCAGAGTGTTTTGGATTTCTTCCTGTTGCAAATGCATTTAATTGCTGAGTAGGAATGATATAAACCTTAGGCATAGGAACATTTGCCAAATGCGCAACTTCATTGACTATCCTAAAAAGCTCTTTGTCTTCATGCTCTTGTATCTCTTTTGCCTTATACATCATCAGGACTATTTTATCAGAGAAGAAATACATTGCAAAATTCATGATGACAATAAAGACTCCAGCTATGATAAGGCCAGAAGTAGACCAGAAACTGCCTATATACAATAATAATGCTGTAAGAACTGCGAGCAAGATTGTTGTTTTTAACTGGTTAGCTATTGCCATGATTATAGGTAAACAAGAAAAGTATAAAAAGGTTATGGAATTCCAAGAAGTCTGAACATTAAAATATATTATAACTTATTTAAGGTTTTAATAAAATTTCAAGTGCAGGTTACAACAAAGATTATAAAGAATAAGGTTTTACTTTTCCTTATGGATAAATCAGCAATTGATTATTATTGCAGAGAAGATATTCAGAAGGCTATCCTAGAGACTGTCAAAGACAGGGAAGTTGCTGTCAAGTTTGGTGACAAGGGATTTGGGAAAAGGCCAGATATACTCAGATATCCACAAGATGTGGCAGAGCTGGCAAAGCAAGGAGCAACATCATTCCATGTCTCAGAAGAAAGATGGGATAATCCCCTTAACCTAGATCCTAGATTAAAAAAGTCTGAAATAGACAAGATGAGAATTGGATGGGATCTTGTACTTGATATTGACTGCAAGTATTTTGAATACTCAAAACTGGCAGCTGATCTTGTTGTCAAGGCTTTGCAGCATCATGGTGTAAAGAATGTGACTGTCAAGTTCTCAGGAAACCTTGGATTCCATATTGGAGTGCCTTTTGAGTCTTTTCCATACAAAATATTTGGACAACAAGAGAATGAAATAAGAGAGCTATTTCCTGACGCTCCAAGAAAAATCGCATATTATCTGACAGAAATGATAAGAGAGCCGCTTGCCAATGCAATATTAGAAAAAGAGGACATTAAAAAGATAATTAAAAAGACTGGAAAGAATTTTTCAGATTTAGTAAAAGAAAATAAGTTTGACCCATTTTCAATCCTCAGCATAGATACTGTGCTCATTGCCTCAAGGCATCTTTACAGAAGCATTTATTCCTTGAATGAGAAATCAGGTCTTGCATCTGTCCCTATAGAGCCTGATAAAATACTTGAGTTTGAGAAAGAATATGCCAATCCTGAAAAGATCAATGTGAATAATCATAAGTTCTTGACTGAATATAAAAAAGATGAGGCAAAGCAATTAATAATACAGGCATTGGACTACAGTGTCAAGCATGAGGTTGATTTCAAGAAAGAGGATGAAGGTATAAAAGAATATGAGGAGATAAAAGAAGCAATTCCAGCCCAATTCTTTGCCCCATGCATAAAAAATATACTTGCAGGAATTGATGATGGGAAGAAAAGATCGCTTTTTATTCTAGTGAATTATTTGAATAGTATTGGATGGAATTATGACAATATTCAGAAATTGCTAGAAGAATGGAACAAAAAGAACAAAGAGCAGCTAAAAGAAACAATAATAATTGGGCAAACAAGATACCATAAACAACAGAAAAAGAAAATCCTTCCACCCAATTGCATGAATTCGCAATATTACAAGGATTTTCATGTATGCACACCAGATAATCTCTGCCTAAAGATAAAAAACCCTGTGAATTACAGTGTTAGGAAAGCCAAATATCATAAAAATATCCCCAAAAAGAAAGATGTTACTTAGCCATGATTTATAGGGAGTTTACCACAAGGTTTATAAACCAATCCTGAATTCCTATTCTTATGATATATATTTGAATATTACAAAATATATATTTAAATACGCAATATAGACAAGCCTGGCAAGAATACCTTGATCAGTACAGTTAAATCAATATAATATGAATTATTGATATATTATACATACTGTATTCTATCAAAGTTTATTGTGCAGTGTTGAGGTGGATTACCGCAGGCAAAAACAAGATAATTGCGGAACGTGAACAATGGCAAAGATTAGTGTCCCTAGACATGGAAGTATGCAGTATTGGCCAAGAAAGAGAGCCAAGTCAATAATAGCTAGAGTAAGGTCTTGGGCCATTGACAATAATACAAAACCACTTGGGTTTGCCGGCTATAAAGCAGGGATGACACATGTGATCTGTGCTAATAACCGATCATCAAAACCAAAATCTGGCGACACTTTTTTTCCGGTGACTATCATCGAATGCCCGCCATTAAAAGCTGCTTCTCTCCGATTCTACAAAAAGACTCCATACGGCCTAAAAATTCTTTGCGAGATCTATTCCCAAAACCTTGACAAGGAGCTATCAAGAAAAATCAAGATAAAAGAATCAAAAAATAAAATAGATGACATCAAAGATTTTGATGACATAAGGCTTCTTGTATATACACAACCAAAATTGACATCATTATCCAATAAAAAACCAGAGTTATTTGAAATGGGAATAGGAGGCAAGAAAGAGGACAAGCTGAAGTTTGCTAAAGAGAAACTTGGAAAAGAAATTGATATAAGTGAAATATTCAAGGAAGGAATGCAAGTAGATATTCATTCAATCACAAAAGGAAAAGGGAATCAAGGCCCAATTAAAAGATTTGGAGTAGGACTGCGAAGCCATAAAGCAGAAAAAACAAAAAGAGGACCAGGTTCTTTAGGCCCTTGGAGAGGCCAGGGTCATGTTATGTATAGAGTGGCACATGCAGGCCAGATGGGATATTTCACAAGAACTGAAAGCAATAAACAGATTCTCAAAATTGGAGATAATCCTGAAAAAATAAAGATCAAAGGGGGAATACCCCATTTTGGATTTGTAAAAAACAAATATGTACTCATAAAAGGATCTGTCGCAGGCCCTAAAAAGAGGCTTATCAAACTCACAATCGCAAGGCATCCTAATAAAAAGATACCGAAAGAAGCACCAACTATTAAGTATACCAGCCTTGAATCAAAACAATAAAAATCATGCCCATAAAACACAGGTCAAAAATGAAACTGAAAATAATTGACACAAAAAACTCAGAAAAAGGAGAAATCCAATTGCCAAAACAATTTGAAGAAGAGTCCAGACCGGATATAGTCAAGAGAGCTGTGCATTCAATATTTAGCAAGATAAGACAAAAATATGGTGCAAAACCTGATGCTGGAATGAGAGCCTCTGCAGATCTTTCAAGAAGGAGAAGAAATTATAAGGGATCATATGGAATTGGAATATCAAGAGTACCAAGAAAAATAATGAGCAGAAGAGGAACAAGGTTCAATTGGGTTGGAGCTGTAGCTCCTGGAACAGTTGGAGGAAGGAGAGCACATCCACCAAAAGCTGATAAAAATTGGGAACAGAAGATAAACAGGAAAGAGAACAGGAAAGCAATCAGAGTTGCGATTTCAGCAACAATCAACAATGAAACTGTTAAAGAAAGAGGGCATAGCCCCCCAGAAAGATATCCATTCATACTAGATGACTCATTTGAAAACATCAAAAAGACAAAGGAATTAATAGATATACTTAAGGCGATAGGACTTGAGAAAGAGCTTGAAAGAGCATCAATAAAAAGAGTAAGGGCTGGAAAAGGAAAGCTTAGAGGAAGGAAATACAAAAAAGCAATCGGCCCTCTAATAGTCGTATCAAAGGAATGTGAACTGAAGAATGCAGTATCAAACATCCCCGGACTGGAATCAATAGATGTCAAGAAGTTGAATGCAAAAATCTTGGCACCAGGAGCAATACCCGGCAGGTTGACACTATTCACAAAATCATCAATTGAAAAGATGGACAAGGAGAAATTATTCAATAATTGAGAGAAATAAAATGGCAAAAAAATCCAATACTATTATCAGATACCCATTATCCACAGAAAAATCATTGAGGTTGATGGAATCTGAGAACAAACTGATATTCATAGTCTCACTTGACTCAAAAAAACAGGAGATAAAGAAGGCAATTGAAGAAATGTTCAATGTCAAAGTAGAAAAAGTTAATACTCTGGTTGACAACAAAGGCAGAAAAAGAGCATACATCAAATTCAACAGTGAAACTCCAGCCATTGATGTAGCAACAAACATGGGAATAATGTAATCACAATTATGATCAATTGATATCAAGGATAAATAAACAAAACAAAAATGGGAAAAACACTGATTCATCAAGCAAGAGGAAAAGGATCTCCAAGATACACTTCCCCTAGTTTCAGGTTCAAAGGAAGCGTGAACCATAAGAGAGTGATGAAAGATGAAGAGACCTTAAGTGGAACAGTCCAAGATATAATCCACTGCCAAGGACACTCTGCACCTTTAATGAAAATAAAATATCAAGATAATCAAGAAATCCTTCAAATCGCCTGTGAGGGAATAAGAGTAGGTGAAGAGGTCCATTCTGGAGAGAAATCACCTATAAAATCAGGAAATGTCCTGCCATTAAAAAATATTCCAGAAGGAACATTAATCTATAATATTGAACTGAAACCAGGAGATGGTGGAAAACTGATAAGGACTTCAGGAACCTTTGGAAAGGTAATAACAAAATTATCTGATAAAATAATAATAATACTACCTTCAAAAAAAGAAAAGACATTGCTTCCAGACTGCAGAGCAGTGATTGGAAAAATTGCTGGAGGAGGAAGACCTGACAAACCATTATACAAAGCAGGCAATAATTATTTCAAGATGAGGGCAAGGAAAAAACTGTACCCAATAATTAGTGGAACCTCTCAAAATTCAGTTGACCATCCATTTGGAGGAACAACCAGCTCCCATAAAGGAAGGCCAACAGTAGCTCCAAGATTTGCACCTGCAGGCAGGAATGTTGGAAAAATCAGCCCAAGGAGAACAGGAAGGAAATAAAGGTAATTCAAAATGGCAAAAAAAGAATTTTTATTTTATGGAAAAACGCTCGATGAACTAAAAAAAATGAGCATGAATGAATTTATGGAGATAGTTCCATCAAGACAAAAGAGAAGCCTGAAGAGAGGACTAACTGATCAGCAAAAAATACTGCTCAAAAAGATCAAATCAGGAAAAAAAGAGATAAAAACCCATGTGAGGGATATGGTAGTACTACCTGAAATGGAGGGATTAATAATCAAAATATACAGGGGAAACTCATTTCAGACTGTCAGGATAGTACCAGAGATGATTGGAAAATTTTTAGGTGAGCTGACCTATAATAGGAAGAAAGTGGAACACAGCGCACCAGGAATAGGAGCAACAAGATCATCAGCATCAATATCAGTCAAATAAGGATAATAAAATGGCCACTCCAACAAAAGAAGGAAAAAATGAGAACATTTCCCGTGCAATAGGAAGAGATCTGGGAATATCCACAAAGCAAAGCATTGAAATCTGCAAATTCATAAGCAAAAAAAAAGTTGATGAAGCCAGAAGCATGCTTCAAAAAGTTATTGAAAAAAAAATGGCAGTCCCTTACACAAGATTTAATGGAGATATTGGCCATAAGAGAAAAATAGGCCCTGGAAGATATCCTCAAAAGGCATCAAAAGCAATCTTAAAGATGCTGAACGATATTGATGCCAATGCACAATTCAAAGGACTAAACACATCACAATTAGTAATCACTCAAATAAAAGCTGACAGAGGAGCCAGCCAATGGAGATTTGGAAGAAAAAGAAGAATAAAAGCAAAAAGCACAATGATCACAATTATTGCAGAGGAGAAAGGAGACAAAAATAAAGATAAAACTGAGAAAAAGGTTAAGGTGGAAAAAATAATTGAAGAGAATGACCACAAGGAAGCTCAAACTCAAGAAATAACAAAGAAAGTAAAACATGAAAAGATTCTAAAGGAATCAGTCAAACAAAATATTGAGGATAAAAAATGATTGAAAGAAAGTTTGTTGCACAAAAGCTAAAAGAATTCTATATCCAAGAATTCATTGAACAAAACCTTAAGAGAGTAGGCCATTCACACACCAAATTAGTCAAAACACCTTTGGGAGAAAAAATCATAATATTTGCATCAAGACCTGGACTTGTAGTAGGCAGAAAAGGGGAGAATATAAAAAATTTAACCAAAGTGCTAAAAAAGAAGTTTAACCTTGAAAATCCTCAGATTGAAATCAGCGAGGTCACAGACCCAAATCTAGATGCCCAGATAGTGGCTGAGAGAATCGCCAATTCACTTGAAAGATTTGGAACACAAAAATTCAAAGGAGTGGGCCATAAAACCATGGGTGATGTCATGTCAGCAGGAGCCCTTGGCGTTGAGATAATAATTTCAGGAAAAATCCCAAGCGCAAGAGCAAAATCATGGAGATTTTATCAAGGATACCTAAAGAAATGCGGAAATCCTGCACTTCAGGTCAGGAAATCAACTACACAAGCACAATTGAAAACAGGAATTGTAGGAATAAAAGTTTCCATAATGCCACCAGATGCTCAACTCCCTGATAAAATACATGTCAAATCTGAAGATGACCTGAAAGAGGATAAAAAGAAAGAAGAGGAAAAGGAAAAAGAAGAGGAAAAGCAAGAAAAAGTGAGAAAAGAGTATAAGACAAAGAGAAAACAAGGAAAAAAGGAAAAAAAAGGAAAAGAGGAAATATAATCATATTGTAAAATGGCAAAACTCAAATCAAAAGAAATAAAGGATATGGGAAAAGGAGAATTAGACTCAAAGATTATTGAAATCAAAAAAGAGCTAATCAAACTAAATGCTCAGATCGCAACTGGAACAATACCAAAAAGTCCAGGAGAAGTCAAGAATCTTAAAAAGAATATTGCCAGATTATTGACAAAGAAAAACATGGGAGGTAGAACTTAATAATGAGTAAAATTTGCCCAACGTGTGGATTGCAAAAGGATCTATGTGTCTGTGAAACCATAGCAAAAGAAACCCAAAAGATTGAAGTCAAAACTGTCAAAAAAACCTTTGGTAAAATGTATACAGTTATCGAAGGCATAGACAGCAAAGAGATTGACCTTAAAGACCTCGGAAAGAAACTAAAAAACAAGTTTGCTTGCGGAGGAACAACAAAAGATGGAAAAGTCGAACTTCAAGGCGACCATAAACAGAGAGTAAGGGAATTCCTTGTTGAGATGGGATTTGCAACTGAAACCATTGATATCAAATAAGGTTTGAAGAACAAAATTCACACAAAAAATGAAGATTAGATTAGATGAAAAGATTACAAACTATATGAATATTCAAAATGAAATTTATAAGAAAATGGAATTTTTTTAGATTTCCATTTTCTCTCAAAGGTCAAAAATGAAACAAAAAACAAAAAGCGTAGGATATGAGATCAAAGCTCCCAAAGAGCAGTGCAATGACAAGAAATGCCCATTTCATTCAGATATCAGGCTGAGAGGAAGACATTTTGTGGGAACTATCATCTCAAAAGATGTAAATCATAGTGCAACAGTTGAATGGGTTAAAAAGCTATTTATAAAAAAATATGAAAGATATCAAATAAAAAGAACAAGAATCAGAGTCCACAACCCAAAATGCATTGATGCAAATATTGGTGATAGAGTGGTATTATATGAGTGCAGACCAATCAGCAAAACAATAAATTCAGTCATTGTGAAAATAATGGGAGAGGACATAAAGTATAAACAAAAAAGAGAGATTATTGAAGATGACAAGAAAATCTCAGTAAAGGCGCTATATAGAAAAACAGAGGAGAATAGCATAATTAAAGAAAGCAAAAAAGATCATGATACAAACAAGAAAAAAAAATCAACAGAAATCGAAGAATATAATGATGGAGAAGAATAAAAAATGCAATCAGTAAGCGCAAGAATCGTCAAAGGAATACCAGTTGGAAGCCAGATAAATACTTGTGATAATTCAGGAGCAAAAATTGTAAGAGTCATATCTGTAAAAGGCCATAAAACCAAAAAAGGTAAAAGGCCTGCAGCAGGAATAGGAGACCTAATACAATGCTCTGTAAAGAGAGGAAAACCAGAAATGAGAAAACAAGTAGTTTTTGCAGTAATAGTAAGACAAAAAAAAGAATATAAAAGACCTGATGGTACAAGAATAAAATTCAGTGATAATAGTGCAGTCATCTTAAAGGATGATAAGGGAAATCCAAAAGGAACATTGTTCAAAGGAGCAATAGCCAAAGAGGCCACAGAAAGATGGCCTGGAATCGGAAAGATTGCAAGTATAGTAGTTTAAGGGGTTTAAGGAAAAAATGAAAATTGAATTTGCAAAAACATGGAACAAGAGCACTCAGCCAAGAAAACAGAGGAAATACAGATATAATGCACCTCTTCATGTCAAACAAAAATTTGTCAAAGTCCACCTTTCAAAAGACCTAAGAACAAAATATGGAAAGAGGGCTGCAGGACTTAGAAAAGGGGATAAAGTCCTGATATCAAGAGGCCAGTTCAAGAAAAAGACCGGAAAAGTGGAAAGAATAGATGTTAAAAAAACAAAAGTGTACATAACAGGAATTGAAATAATCAAAAGAGAAGGATCAAAATCCCTGATTCCCATTGATCCAACAAATCTTATAATCCAAGAGCTGAATCTTGAGGACAAAAAAAGGATAAAAAAAATCCAGATGAAATTATCAGTAAAAGAAATAAATAGCAACAAGCCAAAATCTGAGGCAAAAAAAAATAGATGAGGCAGAACAAAAAACATAATCAAAATGACAAAAAACCATCTAAAAAGAATAAACATGCCAAGAACATGGCAAGTGAAAAGGAAAGGAATTCAATTTGTTACCCGTCCGAACCCTGGACAATCATCATTCCTATTAGGTACAAGCCTAACAGTATTGTTAAGAGATATATTGGGAGCTGCAAAAACATTGAAAGAAGTTAAATATATCCTAAATAATGGAGAAGTCGCTGTCAATACTGTAATTAGGAAAGAACCAAGATTTATAGTTGGATTTTTTGATGTCATAAGCTTACCAAAAATAAAAAAAGATTATAGAATAATACTAAACCACAAAGGAAAAATCTCATTAATTGAGATTGATGGTAAAGAAGCAGATATCAAATTAATAAAGATAACTGGCAAAAGTCTTGTCAAAGGAAAACTGCAACTAAATCTTTCTGATGGAAGAAATCTCCTTACAGACAAAAAAGAATGCAAAGTTGGAGAGACTATAGCATTTAATATGAAGAAAAAAGAGATAATTGACATCCTCAAACTTGAGAAAGGAGCCTATATATTCCTTATAGGAGGTAAACATATCGGCGAAGATGGAAAAATAACAAATATACATGATATCAATATCACATATAAAAATGAAAATGGAGAAACAGTTGAAACAAGGAAAAAATATGCACTAGTTATTGGAAAAGACAAGCCCCTAATAAAACTAAAGTAAAATGGAAAATCCAATGAGAGAAATTAGGATAGAGAAAGTAACTTTGAATATTGGAAGCGGTAAAGACCAGACAAAACTGGAGAAAGGAATAACACTACTTAAGAATATCACAGGAATCAGCCCTGTAAAGACATTTTCAAAGAAGAGAATCCCAACATGGGGAATCAGGCCTGGACTTCCGATAGGATGCAAAATAACATTAAGAAATGAAAAGGCCACAGAACTGTTGCAAAAATTATTGAGTGCAAAAGATAATAGAATCAAACCAAGCCAAATTGACCAAAACGGCAATATCTCTTTTGGAATCCCGGAATATATTGATATCCCAGGAGTAAAATATGATCCAGAGATCAAGATAATGGGGCTGGAGGCATGTATCACATTAAGAAGGAATGGGTTTAGGATCAAGAGAAGAAGAATAAAACCACAGAAGATACATAAAAAACACTCAATAACAAAGAAAGATGCAATTGATTACATGAAAAACAAATTCAATGTTATTATAAATGAGGATAAATAGGAGGCTAAATCAATATGACAACAAGTTCATACAAAAAGGTTTTCAAACAATTAAAAGTTAAACCTATCAAACTAAAGAAATATATCAAGTTCAATACTCCAAAGGAAAGATCATGCGGTAAAAGCAAAAAGAACTGCAGAAGATGCGGAAGAAAGGGTGGCCATATCGACAAATACGGACTGAAATTGTGCAGGCAATGCTTCAGGGAAATAGCCACTAAGATAGGATTCAAGCAATACAGTTGAGGTAAAAATGAGTTTAAATGATCCATTAGCCAACACATTATCAAAAATACAAAATGCGGAAAACCTTGTAAAGAAAGAAGTTAAGACATTCCCATCTTCAAAGCTGATCAAGAATGTATTAATATTATTGAAGGACAACCTTTTCATCGGAGATACAAAAGAGATTGAAGATGATAAAGGAAACTATATAATCATAAACCTTATCGGAAGGATCAACAAAATCAAGGCCATCAAGCCCAGATTTACAGTAAATTCAGAAGAATATGAGAAATATGAGAAAAGATACCTTCCTTCAAAAGATTTTGGAATAATGATAGTATCAACATCAAAAGGACTGATGACACATAAGCAAGCTATAGAGAAAAATTTAGGCGGCAGGCTAATCGCCTTCTGCTATTAAGATTATAAAGATGGAAGAAAAAAACAAGAAAGAAGGATTAAGCGAATCAATTATTATTCCAGAAGGAGTTGAAGCCAGATTTGAGAACTCAACTGTCCATATAAAAGGAAAGAATGGGGACAACTCAAGAGATTTTTCAAATCCTACAATAAAAAAGGAAATAAAAGATGGAAAAATAGTATTCAGCTCAGAGAAATCATCAAAAAGAGAGAAAAAGATAATTGGAACTTACAAATCTCATGTAAAAAATATGCTGAGAGGGATACAAGAATTACATGTATATAAACTGAAGATATGCTCAGGACATTTCCCTATGAACATCAAAGTATCAAAAGAAGAATTTGTGATAAATAATTTTCTTGGAGAAAAAGTGCCAAGAAAGATGAAAATTAATAAAAAAGTGAATGTTAAGATGGAAGGAGATGTAATAACAGTAGACAGCAATGACAAAGAAGCAGCTGGACAGACTGCTGCAAAAATTGAGATATTAACAAAAGTTAAAGGAAGAGACCTGAGAATATTCCAAGATGGGATTTATATCACAGAAAAGGACGGCAAGCCAGTAAGATAAAATGAAAGAAGAATTAATCCAATTAAGAAAGAGAATCAAGGATAAGAAACCAAAATTCACTAGGCAGGACAATCATAAGAAACCTAAACTGGGTGATAAATGGAGAAGACCAAAAGGCATTGATTCAAAAATGAGGCTGAGACTCAAAGGGTATAAAAAAAGCCCATCAAAAGGATATAAGAGCCCAAAAGCAGTCAAAGGACTGAGTAAAGAAGGCCTTAAAAAGATCTTAGTCTATACTATCAAGGATATTGATCCTATCAATAATGAAGAAGAGGGAATAATAATCTCAAAAGGAGTAGGCAATAAAAAAAGGATTGAAATCATAAAGAGAGCAAATGAGAAGAAAATCAATGTCCTAAATATTAAAAAGCCTCTAGAATATGTAAAGAATGTTGAAGATAATTTAAAGGATAAGAAAGAATCCAAGAAAAAAGAAAAAGACAAAAAAGAGGAGAAAGAGAAAGAGAAAGAGAAAAAGGCTAAAGAGAAGGAAAAGAAAGACAAAGCAGAGAGCAAAGATAAAGGAACAGATGAACTAGCTGATAAAATCAAAGAAGAAGAAAGAAAGAGAAATGAGAAAAAAGAACTTGATAAAAAACTGATACAAACAGAATAAAATGAAACAAATAAAAAAATGGGATTTTTTTAAAATTCCATTCTCTCCAAAAGGTCGAAAATGAAACTAAATGTTCAAAAAAGGCTGGCAGCAGACATTAGCAAATGCTCTCCAAAGAGAATAAAATTCAATGAATCAGATCTTGAGATGATAAAAGAATCAATAACCAAGATGGACCTAAGAGGGTTACTAAAGGATAAAGTAATACGAGTAGTCCAAAAAAAAGGAGTGTCAAGAGGCAGAGCAAACAAAAGAAAGACCCAGAAAATAAAAGGCAGAAGAAAAGGCCATGGATCAAGAAAAGGTACCAAAAAAACAAGAAATCCGAAAAAAAAAATGTGGATGAACAAGATTAGGCTACAGAGAAGGTTAATAAAAAAATTAAGGGATAATGAGATTGTAACCAAGAAAACATATAATAGCCTATATTTGAAATCAAAAGGGGGGTTTTTCAGAAGCAAAAAACACCTCAAGCTTTACATTAATGAACATGACCTATTGATGAAGAAGAAATAAGAAAAATGGCAACACAAAAAAGATACACAGTTGGATTTAGAAGAAAACGAAATGGTTTAACTAATTATAGAAAGAGACTAAGATTATTAATCTCAAAGAAACACAGAATGGTGGTAAGAGTAGGAAATAAGTCAATCATCTCCCAAATCATTGATTACTCTGAAAAAGGAGATAAGGTAATCTGCTCAGCATACTCAACAGAGCTGAAGAGGATTGGTTGGAAATTCAGCACTTCTAATATACCATCATCCTACTTAACTGGTTTTTTGCTAGGAAAAAAGGCTTTAAGCCAGAATATAAAGGAAGCAATACTTGATATTGGCCTGAACCCTCCAAAAAAAGGTTCAAAAATCTTTGCATGCCTAAAAGGAGCAGTTGACGCAGGATTGTCTATAAGATATTCAGAAGATATAGTTCCAAATGAAAAGAGAATAAAGGGAGAACATATTGCTGACTATGCAAAAAAGCTTAAGGAAAATAAGGAGATTTATGAAAAGAGATATTCAGGAATTATCAAGACAGGGTCAGATCCTACAGATATTTCAAAAAATTATGATGAAGTAAAATCAAATATCACAAATGGGTAAATAAAAATGAATAAAGAAGAACCAAAAGAAAAAATTGAAGAAAAGGAAACAAGTGATGATGTGGAGACTGTTGAAGTAGTAGAACCCATATCTGAAGAAGAAGTATTAAAAAATGTAAGAAAACCAGAACCAAGCGAACTTGATAAATGGTCTCCAAAAACATCTTTAGGCAAGATAGTAAAAAATAAAGAGATAACTGATATTGACCAAATATTGGACAGTGGACTGAAAATTTTAGAGAAAGAGATAGTTGAATTATTATTGCCTAACCTTGAAAATGACCTATTGCTTATAGGACAATCAAAAGGAAAATTTGGGGGAGGACAAAGAAGAATATTCAAGCAGACTCAGAAAAAAACAAGAGAAGGCAATAAACCAAGATTTACAACAATGGCAGTAGTTGGAAACAAAGACGGATATATAGGGCTTGGAACAGGAAAATCAAAAGAGACTGTGCCTTCAAGAGAAAAAGCAATAAGAAAAGCAAAATTAAACATAATTAAGATTAGAAGAGGATGCGGAAGCTGGGAATGCCTTTGCAAGAATCCGCACTCAATCCCTTATTCAGTTGAAGGCAAAGAGGGATCTGTAATAATAAAACTTATACCAGCCCCAAAAGGAACAGGTCTTGTGATAGAATCAGAATGCGCAAAATTGCTTGACCTTGTAGGGATTAAAGATATTTGGGCAAGATCATTTGGACACACAAAAACAAAGATGAATGTCATCAAGGCATGCTTCAAAGCCCTTAAAAAGTTAGGTGAAACAAAAATAGGGCATCAAGACATTGAGAAACTAGGAATAATTGAAGGAAAATCAACCCCTAAATCTGAGACAGATGATGATTTTATCGAGGAAATAAAAAATGGAGAATCAAAAGAGCCAACTAAAGAAAAAAAGTGAGAAGGTTGATAAAAAAGCCTATGAAAAGATAGCGATAGTCAGAGTTAGGGGTGGTGTTAGAGTAAAAAAGGTTATAAACAAGACCCTAGAACTTTTGAAACTTTATAAGCAAAACTACTGCGTGATAGTTGAGAATACCCCCAGCATCATGGGAATGATAAAAAAAGCTAATTATTACATAACATGGGGCAAAGTTGATGAAGAAACCCTCAAACTACTGGAAAGTAAAAAGGAGAAACACCCTAGAAAAGATGGTGATAAAGGATTCTACAGACTAAATCCTCCAAAAAAAGGGTATGGTAGAAAAGGAATCAAGAAAACATTCGCCTATCAAGGAGCACTCGGAAACAGAGAGGATAAAATCAATGACCTCATAAAAAGGATGATTCAATAAAATGGTAATAAACAAAAGAAAGAAGAACACCAGACAGCGTGGATCCATGACCCATGGATGGGGAGCAAAGAAAAAGCATAGAGGATCTGGCAATAGAGGGGGAAAAGGAAATGCTGGAACTGGAAAGAGAGGAGACCAAAACAAACCAAGCATATGGGAAAACCCATATTTTGGAAAAACAGGATTTGGCACAAAGAAAAAGGGCAAAAAAGAGAAAGGAATCAGCATCAGGAAGATCGAACAAACAATTAAAAGATTAACAAACGAAGGGTCTGCTGTAAAAAAAAGAGATGGGTTTGAAATAAATCTTGAAAAAGCTGGTTATGACAAACTATTAAGCCAAGGAAAAGCAAATCAAAAATATATTATTCATGTTAAAAGCGCATCAAAGAAATCAATTGATAAAATCAAGGAGAAAAAAGGGGATGTGATACTTACAAAGAAACAAGAAGCCAAAGAAAATATAGTGAACAAGAAGCAAGATAAAGGAAAGACAAAGGGAAAACCTGTAGAAGAATGAATTAATTATTATCTTCAGACACTGATTAGTTAAAAAATAAAAAATTGCTAAAAAAATGGCTTGGTATGATTCAATATTAAACAATCTCCCTGAAGTGGAAGGTCCAACTCAGAAAAGATTGTCATTCAAGGAGAAACTGAAATGGACCTTAATCATATTAGGCTTATTTTTCGTTTTAGGGCAAATAGCATTATTTGGCCTAGGGGCAAATGAACTATCAAGATTTGAATTCCTATCAATCATTCTAGGAGCTGAATTCGGATCAATCATATCATTGGGAATCGGACCGCTTGTCACATCTTCAATTGTTTTACAATTATTAAATGGATCTGGAATAATTAAATTTGATTTGACAACATCAGATGGAAAAAGGCTTTTCCAAGGAGTCCAGAAATTATTAAGCATATTCTTCATCATATTTGAAGCCATAATCTATGTATTCATGGGAGGATTAAGCCCTGAGCAGACATTTTTAGGAACTCCTCTTTATCTACAGCTGCAGCTCATACTAGTATTCCAGCTTACTCTAGGAGGAATACTCATCATGTTCATGGATGAGGTTGTCTCAAAATGGGGTTTTGGATCTGGAATAAGCCTTTTCATTGCAGCAGGAGTAAGCAAAAGCCTTGTTGTCAGGACATTCTCATGGCTACATCCTGTAACACAAGGAGTGGTTGACACAAGCAGTTATGTCGGAGCAATACCTGAACTTATAAGATCACTTGCTGCACAAGATCCTCAAACAGCAATACTGATGCTGGCTGCAATAATCGCGACAATACTGGTATTTGTCATATCCATATATGCACAAGCAATGAAAATTGAGATTCCACTCTCATTCGGAAGAATAAGAGGCCATGGAATCAGATGGCCTTTAAGCTTTATATATACATCAAATATCCCTGTAATCCTAGTAGCTGCATTACTTGCTAATATACAGTTATGGGCGTCACTTGTCCAGAATTGGGCAACCTCAATAACATCAACAGGAATCATGGCTAAGGTAGCAAACTTTTTATCAGTATATATTTTTGGCCAAGCCAACACAGTAAACTCAGGACATGGACTGGTACAATGGGTAAATCCTCCAGATCTAGTAAGAGGAATAATCACAAGATCATTGTCTGCTGACCAGATGTGGTCAATTATAGGATATTTCCTGATCATGATAATTGGAGCTGTAATATTCAGCATATTCTGGATGCAGACAGCTGGAATGGATGCAAAAAGCCAGGCAAAACAGATAATGGCATCAGGACTGCAGATACCTGGATTCAGAAAAGACCAAAGAGTCTTGGAAAGGCTGCTAGACAGATATATCTGGCCATTGACAATAATGGGAGCAATTACAGTCGGATTTTTAGCAGCACTAGCAGACCTGACAGGAGCTTTATCAAGAGGCACAGGAATATTGCTTACAGTCATGATTGTCTATAAACTCTATGAAGAGATTGCAAAACAACATATGATGGACATGCATCCTATGATGCGTAAATTTATGGAATAAATTTACGTTTAAAAATCTGATAAGATTTTTATAAAGAAAGTTTATGGAATGAGTGATTTCATACAAACTAAATAATTGTGCAAAAACAAATCCTGTCATTAATATTTCTTGAGTTTGTTTTATCTCTTCACTCAAAAACAAACCTTTAAATACGATTTAGAATTATATTTTATTATTAACGGGGGAAAATGGCATATTCAAATCTACTCGATCCAATATTGAATCCTTTGCTAGTTTTTGGACCATTATGGTCAATAATCATAATGTCTTTACTGATTTCCTTATTTATCACCCTTATATATAAATTGTTCACAGACCAAAAACTGATGAAAGAGCTCAAGGCAGACCTCAAAGCATTCCAGAAAGAGATGAAGGAGCTTAAAGAACATCCTGCAAAAGTCATGGAAGTGCAGAAAAAAGCAATGGAAAAAAACATGCAATATATGATGCACTCATTCAAGCCAATGATAATCACAATGATACCAATAATTGTGCTTTTTGGATGGATGAACGCACATCTGGCATTTGAACCAATAATGCCTGGAACAGAATTCACAACAACAGCAGAATTTGCACAAGGAACAACAGGAGAGATAACCTTAATCAGTGAAGAGCTTGAGATCATGAGCAATGCAACCCAGCAGATAACAGATGGAAAAGCCCAATGGAAGCTTAAAGGGGAAAAAGGAGATTATATTCTTGAATACAAATATAAAGAAAAGAGCTATTTTATGGACTTGCAGATAACAGAAGAGAGAGACTACAAAAATCCGATAGAAAAGGTCCAAGGAAGTGATCTCAGAACATTAAAAATAGACAACAATCCCCTCAAGCCACTTCAGATATTTAGTGTAAAATTAGGGTGGATCTGGACCTATATAATATTTTCAATCATCTTTAGCATGGCAACCAGAAAATTATTGAAGGTTTATTAGGTCATTTATTCAATTATTAAAATTCAGATAGCATTCTATGGAAAATAAGATAATCCTACATTATGATTCTCACTTCGTTCAAATCATAATCTTTTTAAAGAGAGGGGAATTTTCTATCTATAGGTGAAAATATGCCATTAGTAAAAAACAGATCAAGATCATTGAGGAAAGTTTATGTAAAGACTCCTGGCGGAAGGACTACTGTCCATTACAGGAAGAGAAAGCCTAAAATTGCCAAATGCAGCAAATGCAGCAAGGCACTTCAAGGGGTTCCAAGAGAAAGGCCTTACAAGATGAAAAGCATGGCAAAGACAGAAAAAAGACCAGAAAGACCATATGGAGGGGTATTGTGCAACAAATGCATGAGAGCCTATTTCAAGGAAAAATCAAGATCTGCGTAATAGAGAAGCAATATAAACAACAATAAAAATAAACAGGATAATCCCCTGCAGCTATGGCAACAACTGCAAACATATGAGAAGGGAATCGGAGGGAAAAATGATTGAAGTCGGAAGATTATGCATGAAAACAGCTGGAAGAGATGCTGGAAAAAAATGTGTTATTGTTGAAGTTCTTGAAGGAAACTTTGTCCTGATTGACGGACAGACAAGAAGAAGAAAATGCAATATATTGCATCTTGAACCATTAAATGAATCAATCAAGATCAAGAAAGGAGTTTCTCATTCAGATATTATAAATGAGTTCAAAAAGCTAGGATTAGACATAAAGGAAACAAAACAAAAAGAGAAAAAAGAAAGGCCATTAAGACAAAGGAAAAGGAAAAAAACAGAGATTGCAGAAGAGATTGTAGCAGAAAACAAAAAAAGCAGTAAAAAAAAATTAAATAAGGAAACACCAAAAGAGAAAAAAACCAAAAACATTAAATAGTAATAATTTCAATATTTTGCTAAATGGTCAATTATATTGATTTATTCAGCAAGTCTTGGAATGGTCTCAAGAACAATCTTGTATTATTTTTTCCCTACTTAATAAGCCTAGGATTGGCAATATTATTCTTTATCATCTTGTTAATTGAAGCAGGCATTTTCATATCTGCATATCGGATTGATTTCTATGCAATAACTTACACTCAAGCGATTGATTTGATGCAAAATACTGGATTGATGTTTTACTTGATATTTGTCTTGATAATTGATATCCTTGTTTGGTTTTTAGTAAATGTATATATCACATCAATGTATATAGGCATGTGCAAGGAGATTGTGAAAAATGGAAAAACAGGCACTTTAACAATGTTTCAATCAGGAAAAATTTATTATAAAAGAATGTTTGGAGTGAAAATTATCAAGTTTCTAATAAATTCAATTCCTTTGTTGATATTAATATTGATTAATCTAGCCATATACATTTATATTAATAAGATATTGACAATATTCACAGGGTTAATCTCATTGATATTATTTTTTGTTTATGCTCTTGCAATAAGTGTTGGATTCTTTTTTGTCTCACCAATTATTGCTGAGAAAAGCGGAAAGGCATTAGACCTTGTAAAAGAATCATTCAATTATGCCAAGAAAAATCTTGGACACACAATCATCACACTATTAATACTTGTTGGACTCGGTTTAGTGATTGGCATCATATTCCAAATACCAATAACCACAATTGATAATTCATTACCAATGTTTTCAGACAACAGGACTATTGCAATAATATTGATAACACTGCTTGTCCTATTCAATATCATAAAAGTCATAATACAAGCGAGCTATGCATTAATAGCAAGCCTATATGTTTTCTTTGCATACTACTCAAACAGCACTAATTACAATGACAATATATCAAGATCAAAACCTAAATCATCAAAATCCAAATCAAGATCAAGAAAATAATACCATTCAAAAATGTATCAATAATGTCATAAAATCATTTTGAGAAAATTCTGAACAAATCTGTGACATTCAATTCAAGACCTGCCACAGGATATTCCAAGTTCCAGTTCTCAAGGACTTCAGGGTGCAGTTCACCAATATAAGCAACTTTTTTCCCTTTGACAATGACTCTTCCTACCCTTCCTTCAATAAAACTATTGTGATCAGTCTCCTCAATCTCATATTCCAGATCAAGCATCCTCATAAGATAATCCAATATTTTCTTAATGCTTGTGAAATCAGCTTTTTCATGACAAACTGCTACAGCCAACCTTTCAAATTCCTCAACATTTGTCTCAAACTCATGGTTTTCCATAAACACAATACCCAGATCAAAAATTTTCTGAGGATACTCATAGTGCCTGTTATTATCAAGAACTTCCAGCAGGCAGGGAAGCATCCAACTTCTTAATGATGTGTATTCAATGCTTTTTGAGTTCTCAAGATCTACACAATTTGAATTAAGACGCATCTTCTTGCTAAAATTCTCTTTTTTTGAGAGATGATATGTGCTTACTTCAAGAAGCCCAAGACCTACCAATATCTTTGAAATGTTCTGCTTAAACACTTCAAAAGGATCCTCTTCTCCGACTGTATTCACATGAGGTTTCTCCTCTTTAAAATTCTCATAACCATATGCAATCGCAATGTCTTCAACAAGGTCCATAGGATGCAATATATCTGCCCTGTAAGGCGGAATCAGTGCAATACCTTTTGAAAAGCCAAAACCCATCTTTTCTAGGTTAAGCTTGATATCTTTTTCATTTAATTCTAGACCAAGAAGCTTGTTCACATACCCAATGTTAAGCTTCATCTTTTCAGGCATCAGTTCAGGAGTATTGTACTTTTTTGAACCATAAGAAACATTGACAGAGTAAATATGACCTCCCATCTCATATAAGGCAGTAACAAGGATATTAAGGCATTTTTGCTGAACATTAAAATCAAATCCTGAAACTTCAATAAAAATATCAGTTGTGATTTCACTAATCTTTCCAGTCTCCTGTGAATTAATAATAGGAGGCATAGATAATATCTTTCCATCAGCATCCTCAAAAATTGGAAATTTCTTCTTCCCTTCCAACAGATAACCATAATCCCTTCCAGTTGGATGAGTGCTAAGAATCTGATGACCATTAAGCTCTCTTGAGAATTCAAGAGGAATAAACCTTATCTCAGAAGGATTTCTTGCAAGATATCTGATTGGAAAACTTATCTTCTCCATTGGATAAACACCAATAGCACATCTTTTCCTGTTCCTTCCATAAGTTATATGCAACTTTTCCTGTATCTGGATTATCTCCTTGATCTTATCATCATCAAACTTAATGTTCTTGACAACAGCGCAAGTAGTGTAAGGGCGGATTTCTTTTACAGAACTTTCTACAATCACCTTATAATTCCCTTTTTTTACTGGATAATCCCTAAGGCCTTTCTTAACTCCTATAAATGAGGAAAATGCGCGGGCAAATCCCTGCTCAGAAAGCATGTCAGGGCGGTTTGGAAAGACCTCAACCACAATCTCATTCTCATTAATGTCCTCTAGATCAGTTCCAAGCATGCTGATCCTATCCTTGATCTGATCAATAGGAAGCTTTTTTCCAATCAGCTTATCAAAAACCTTTTTATTAAGTGTTACTGTCGGCATTATTTCACCCAAGATTTAATTTCTCTCAATTGCTTGATATCATTCTTATAAATATCCCTTATGTCATTCAACTTGTAATAATCCATGATCATCCTTGGAATGCCAAGACCCCAGGCCAATACTGGAATAGGCTCTCCAAAAATAGGCTCAACCACTTCAGGACGGAATATTCCTGAGCCACCCAATTCCATCCATTGCTTGTGGACTGGATGATATACCTCAATCTCAAGACTCATCTCAGTATAAGGGAAATAAGCAGGCCTGAACCTTGCATCAGGAAAACCTAATTTTTTGAAAAAAGCCTTTAAGTAAGCAATATGATTCCTGAAGTTTGCATCAGGATCAACAACAATACCCTCTACCTGATAAAACTCAAAAAGATGCTTCCAGTCCATTGTCTCATTCCTAAAACATTTTCCAACAGAAAAAAATTTTGCAGGAAGATCCTCTTTTTTCAATTTAGCAATTGTCTGGGCTGATAAGACTGTTGTATGAGTCCTCAAAACATTTCTAGAAGCCTCTTTCTCATCCCATAAGTATTGCCATCCCTTGCTGCCAGTATTACCACCATTCTCATGAACCTTTTTTACCTGAGCAACAAGCTTCTTATCAGGCAATTTTCCAAATCTAGGATTTTTCAAGTAGAATGTGTCCTGAAGCTCTCGAACAGGATGGTCTTGCGCAGTGAACAAAGCATCAAAATTCCAGAAAGAAGTGTTTACAATAGTCCCTTTCATTTCCTTGAATCCAAGGTCAAGCCAAACTCTCTTGACATGATCAATTGCCTGCCTTGCAAAATGCCTTTTGCCACCATAGATGCTAGGAACATTTATCGTGACATCATAACGCCTAAACTCCTTGTTTTTCCAAGACTTATCCTTTATGATATCAGGTGTCAATGTATCAATAAAATCAGAATCAATGTTCTCCTTAAGAATATCCTTTCCCAAATCTGTAAGATTGAATATCTTATCTTTCTTAACTTCAGTTTTGAGAATCTTTTTCCTCTTTTTCAAATTTTCATAAGAAAACCTCTCTTCATCCGACAGGCTATCATAATTCAGTGGAAACTCTTTTTGCAAGAATTTTTCCTCAAGAAAACCGCTTGATAACAGATTCTTTCCATTATCCATGATTTTCACAATAATATCCTTCTCTTTTGTAATGAATATCGCTGCCTTTTTCCTTAGGACACCTATTGCAATATTAAGTTCATCTTTAGAGAGCTTAGCCCTATCACAGCATTGTTTTAGTGTCAAAGGATTCTTTTTCAACTCTGACAAAAGCCTTCTTTCTGGCAATCCTTGCTTAAGGCAGTCTTTACCATTTATATCTAAATCAATTATTTTTAAAGTATTTTCCTCTGCAGAAACAATCTTTTTATTCTGAAGCCATTGAAGACCTCTAGTAATCTCAACTTCTTTAAGGTCTGTTACGTTCATCAGAGACTGAATAGTGGAATATTTATCTAAATACGGTAATATCTTCCTTTCAATCTTATTTAAACTGTTAATTAGCTTTTTTAAGCTCTTATCTTCCATAAAATGTCCCCAACCCAATTAAATTATATTATTTTTTATATTATTAAAAAATAAGAAAAGTCAAAATATAAAAATTTATGGGTTTATGACTCTTCTTAATGTAGCTGCACAAGCATTCAAGATTTCTCCTGTTTGAGCAATATCAATGCAACCATCTGTTATAGAAACACCATATTTTAAGCCTGAAAGGTCAAATGTTTGGGATCCAAAACAGAGGTTTGATTCTAACATAACACCAATAATATGTTGGTTTCCATCATATATTTGCTGAACAACATTATCCAGCACTCTTGGCTGGTTTTCTGGCTTCTTTTTTGAGTTAGAATGGCTGCAATCTATCATAACATTTGGCCTCAATCCTTTTGCTCTTAGCAATTCTTGGGCTTGAGCTACATATTGAGATTCATAATTAGGGGTATGTTTGCCTCCATTTAAAACTCCATTACCCCCTCTCAATACCACATGAGTATAAGGATGTCCTTTTGTCCTGATAATCTTTGGCCTACCTAAATAATTGATTCCAGGAAAAGCCATAGGGTTTGAAGATGATATCACTGCATTCACTGCTATAGAAATATCTCCGGAAGTAGGATTTTTATAACCAACAGGCATAGACAAACCACTAACTAATTCCCTATGAGTGTCAGCCTCAGTTGTCCTAGCACCAATTGCAGCCCAAGATATCAAATCAGAGTAATGCTGAGGAAAAAGAGTATTAAGGAATTCAGTTGCAGCAGGAACACCTACACTGTTAGAATAACACAACAGTTCTCTGGCTAATCCTAATCCTTTATTGATATCAAATGATCCATTAAGATCAGGGTCTCTGACTAATCCTCGCCATCCAGTTGTTGTCCTAGGTTTCTCAAAATAAAACCTTCCCACAATTATAAGAACATCATTGACTTTGTCAGAAATGGATTTAAGCCTGTCAGTGTATTCTTTCGCAGCTTCAATGTCATGAACAGAACAAGGACCGACAACAACTATTTTTCTTGGATCTTTTCCATCTAAAACATCTTCAATTGCAGCCCTAGTTGACAATACAGTCCCTGCCATATTGCCAGTCAAAGGGTACCTCTCCCTAATCTCAATAGGAGTAACAAGATCCTCCTCAATGTTCTCGACTCTTATATCATTTATCCCATTTGCAACCATTTAACTTTCCTCCTCTTGGATCCTTTTATTGTGGTAACTAAGCTCTGTAGTTCTTGGATTGAAACAGATTTGAACTAGAACTTAGCTGTTTTCACAATGATGCTGCCCCTGCAATTATTATAGGGCGAGCTAATAAAAAAAGAAGAATCCAAATTTAAATGAATTTAATTGATTCATAATTATAGGAATATATATTTGATATATAAAGTTTGCTGTGGAAAATAATCTAGAAATTAATTGTAATTAAAGATTTAATAAAAGAAAAAAATAAATGGTTTTGAAGTTATTTGACCATTGAAGAAGCAGGCTTCATCTTGTCCCAGTTTGTGTTGAACATGCCTTCTAAAGCAGATGCAAAGAAAGGCGTGTTAACCCAAATGCCAATGTCATATGTAGGATGGACTTCCTTATCATCCAATGCCATGAAAAGAAGCTCTTTTCCATCAACAACACAGAATCTTGCCCTAGAATTTGTATGACGGACTTCAGCAACATCACCAAGATCTTTCAATACAGCTTTTGCCTCATTAGTTATTGGGGCTGCGATCCTAATCTTGACTCCACGCTTTTTTAATTTCTCAAATGTAGGCTTAAGCCCTTCAATCTTTCTTAACAAACCTTGGGAAGTAGTCATCAATGTGACAGATTTCTCTGCATTTCTGACAACCAATTCCAGATGATTATAGAGATTATGCCTTCCTCTAAGACTTCCACTCAAGTCAGATGGCTCAATGAGCTCAACACCTTGAGTATGCAGTGAATTCAATTCACCTAAAATCTCTGTGTTCTTTAGATCCTCTAATCTCTTGATTTTTTCATCTGCATCAATTCTCATGTTCTTTTTTACCCTTTCAACAACCTCTTTTGGAGAAACAGCAATATATTTTATAGGCTTACCCATCTTCATTATGACAAACCCTTTTTTTTCAAGACTCTCAAGAATATCATAAGAACGAGATCTTGGCACATTAGCAATATCGCTGAGCTCTCCAGCTGTGGACACTCCCCTAGAGAGTAATGCTGCCCATATCTTAACTTCATACAGATTTAAAGAGAAATATCTCCTTAATTTGCTTAAAAATTCTTCTTTTACAATCATTCTAACACCCCCCTTTTAAAAATTTTCACTTATCTAAGAGGGTAAAATAAATGTACTACTATTAATATGTTACGTTTTTTTACCCAAACATAGTAATCCTATCAAATATTAATGATAAGTTTTTTTTACTGGAAAGTTAATACTTTAATTAAAGAGTAATAGATATCATATTTAAACATTATTGTTGTTAAAAATGACTTATTAGAAGTGAGTAAGTCATATTATAAAGCTGAAAATAATGGTAAGAAAATTAATGATGTAATAGAGACAAGCTTTATAAGAATGTCTAATGAAGGGCCAGCAGCATCCTTGAATGGATCTCCGACTGTATCTCCGACAATTGCTGCTTTATGAGCATCAGACCCTTTACCGCCAAAATTACCCTGCTCAATGAATTTCTTTGCATTATCCCAAGAGCCACCAGCAGTTGAAAGATATAATGAAAGCATGACACCTGTAATAATTGTGCCAATCAAAAGACCTCCTAATGCTTCAATCCCAAGACCAACACCAACAATCACAGGAATGATTATTGCCAATATTCCAGGAAGAATCATGTATTTCAATGCATTCTGAGTGCTGATAGTTATGCATTTATCATAATCTGGTTTTTTAGTGCCTTTAAGCAAACCTTTAATCTGCTTGAACTGCCTTCTCACTTCATCGACCATTTTTTCAGCAGCTTTTCCAACTGCCTTAATAATCAAAGAAGAGAATAGGAATGGAAGCATTCCGCCGACTAAAAGACCTGCAATCACAGCAGGATTACCAAGATCAATTACTTTGACACCAGATATCTCAATGAATGAAGCGAATAAGGCAAGAACTGTTAATGCAGATGCTCCAAGCTGAAGGCCTTTGCTTGCCGCAGCAGTTGTATTGCCAACTTCATCAAGCTTGTCAGTCCTTTTCCTCACAATCTTTCCTAATTTAGTCATCTCAGCAATGCCTGCTGCATTGTCAACAACAGGACCATAAGCATCAGCTGCCAATGAAACTCCTAAAATTGATAGCATGCCGACAGCAGCAATAGTAATCCCATATAATCCTGCTAATTGATAAGCAAACATTGTAGCTATAGCAATTGTGACTGCAGGAATTACAGTTGACATCATGCCAACAGATGTGCCCATTATCACATTTGTTGCAGGCCCTGTCTTTGAAGCTATTGCAACACGTAAAGTAGGACCTCTCTCAGTAGAGGTCATGTATTCAACAGAATAACCAATTATGATGCCTGCAAGCAATCCTATTATTGTTGAGAGGAACAAACCAAGATAATTATCATTAAAATAATATCTTGTGAAGAAGAAAGTGGCTATAATCATCAAGATACCAGACGCAAATGTCCCCTTGTCAATTGTCTTGTATATCTTATCCCCCTTTAACCTTACAAAAAAAGTACCAATGATTGATGTGATTATGCCAATGCAAGCAATCAATAATGGAAATGTCAAACCTTTCATCCCAAACGCAACCATGCCAATGACCATTGCTGCAATCAAACTATCTACATAGCTTTCAAACAAGTCAGCACCCATCCCTGCAACATCACCAACATTATCACCAACAAGATCAGCTACAACAGCTGGATTCCTTGGATCATCCTCTGGAATAGAATTTTCGATTTTTCCAACAAGATCAGCACCAACATCAGCAGATTTGGTGAAAATTCCACCTCCGACCCTTGCGAAAAAAGCAACACTAGATGCTCCAAGGCCAAAACCATAAATGATCTCTGGATTCCTGAAGAGAAGATACATCAAGGTTACACCTAATAAACCAATCCCTACAGTAGCCATGCCCATGACAATGCCTGATGAAAAAGCTATTTGCAATGCTTTTCCTAAAGAAGATCTTGCTGCCTCTGCTGTCCTTACGTTTGATTTTGTTGCGACTCTCATGCCAATGTTGCCTGCTGCAACAGAGAATATTGCTCCAAAAACAAAATTGATTGCTGTGATTGGACCAGTCCCTGGCAAGAATATTGCCAATAGCAATGCAGTAAAGAATATAAACACAGCCAGAATCTTATATTCTTGATTAAGAAATACCATGGCACCATTATGGATAAGGTCTGAGAGATCTTTCATCGCCTGTGTCCCTTTTGGATGCCTTATTATTAAAATTGTCTTCAGGACTGCGAATAAGATCGCCAAGATTGAGACTGCTATTATGATGATAAAGGTTGCAGAAACTGATAATTCTAACATATATCAATAATTATATATTTTTGTATATAAATATTTTGGTTTTTTTAAAGATTATAGAAAGATTTATAAATAATGTTATATTTCTGTATAATCAATGTATAACTAGGTGAATCAAATGACAACTGAAGTAATTGTAAAGAAATGGGGAAACTCCTTAGGTATTATATTGCCAAAAGATTTTTTAAATGAAGAAAAAATAAAGGAAGAAGATAAAATCCTGATCCATGCAGTAAAAAAG
>JAZDHV010000063.1:0-24647 GCA_043805595.1 Candidatus Woesearchaeota archaeon | reverse complement strand
CCAAAAATTTGACAACACTAATGCGAGTCCGTAATACCCCATGCTTTAGCATGGGGATAGGACGAGCATATTAATATTTGTCAAATTTTTGTTATTTAATTTTCTTCTTATATTTCTTGATCGCATCTTTCAAGGCATCCTGAGCCAGCACAGAGCAGTGGATCTTGATCGGAGGCACTTCCCCTCCCATTGCATTGACAACATCCTTGCTTGTTATGGCTAAGGCATCATCCAGTGGCTTTCCTTTCACTATCTCGCATAAGAAATCAGACGAGGCTATTGCAGCAACGCAGCCATATGTCTTGAACCTGATATCCTTGATCCTATCATCTTTTATCTTAAGGTATATCCTCATGATGTCTCCGCACTTGACATTACCAACTTCTCCGACTGCATCTGCATTCTTGATCTCTCCTGCAAATTTCGGTTTTGTAAACCTATTTTTCACTTTTTTTGTATAATACATTTCAATCACCATTCAATGGAGATATTCTCCTTAATTTTTCAACCACTTTCTTTATCTTTTCTAAAGTAAAATCTATTTCATCTTTTGTTGAGTATTTGCTCAATGAAAACCTGATCGATCCATGAGCTCTTTCTGCATTATCTTCAAGGGCCATCATCACATGGCTTGGATCAAGTGTATGCGAAGAGCATGCAGATCCTGTTGATGCGCAGATCCCATATTCATCAAGTCCAGCAATGATTGATTCACCCTCAATATATCTGAATGATACATTTATGTTATTGCATAATCTGCTTTCTCCAGTCGCTCCATTCAATGATGTTCCATCAATCTTCAATAATCCCTCGATAAGGTAATCCCTGAGCTTTGACATTTTCTCCTTATTTGTTTTCATATCTCTTATTCCGATTCTTGCTGATTCAGCAAACCCTACTATTCCCGGAATATTCTCTGTCCCTGACCTGATCCCTTTTTCATGCCCACCTCCGTGAAAAAAAGGATTCATTTTAATCCCTTTCCTGATGTATAATGCCCCAACACCTTTAGGCCCATGGATCTTGTGGGCATTCAGTGTGACTAGATCAAGGTTTTGCCTGTTTATATCCAATTCTGTCTTAGTAAAAGACTGGCAAGCATCTGTGTGAAACAGAACTTTTTTCTTTCTGCATATTTCTCCAAGCTTTTTAATATCCTGTATTGTTCCAATCTCATTGTTTGCATGGATGATTGAGACCAGGATTGTATCTTTTATAATCGCTTTCTCCAGATCATCTGGATTGACCAATCCTTCCTTGTCCACATCAAGATAAGTTATCTTGAACCCCATCTTCTCAAGGAATTTTGCAGTATTAAGGATGCAGTCATGCTCAATCCTTGATATTATGATATGCTTGCTCATATTAGCAAAAGCAATCTCTTTCACAGCAAGATTATTGCTTTCAGTCCCTCCTGAAGTGAAGATTATCTCATCCGGCTCTGCTCCAATTGATTCTGCTATTGTTTTCCTGGCTTTTTCCAAGGCTTTCTTAGCCTCAGCCCCTTTATGATGGTTTGATGAAGCATTTCCATACTCTTCAAGATGGTACTTGTCCATAGATGATACTACTTCCTTGTCCACTTTTGTTGTGGCTGCATTGTCAAGGTAGACTGTTTTAGTCATTCTCCCCTCAACTTACATTCGCTCGGACAGTACTTTTCAACGTGTTTCTGCACCAATTTGAGCAATGGAGCCATTGTTTCCAGATTAAGGCTGTAAATGCGCTTTTTACCTCTTTTTTGGACATCTACCAGGTGGCATTCAGCCAATCTCTTCAGATTATGGCTGATCTTGCTCTGCTCCTCATCCAAAGCATTGCATATCTGTGTTACTGACAATGGTTTTTTCTGCAATAATGTCAGAATCTTGATCCTGATATCATTGCTTATTGTCTCAAAAAAAACCTTATATGTAATACATTTCATATGATATTAGTTTCATATGTTATATATAAATGTTTTGGTTTTATATAGATTTAGATTAAATAAGACTATCGACCTTTTCAGCGAAAATATGGTCTAAATCAGTTATTTTATCAACAATCTTGTTATTAACCTTATGAGTCCAGATTCTTATATTGGCTGTATCATAATTGAAAGTTAGCTCAGGATGATGATCCATAATATGGGCTATATCTGCAACCATGCAGACAAAATCAATGACACTATTATAATTATTGAACTTGAACTTTTTCTCAAGATAAAGACCTTTGATATCCTTCCATCTGCTAGAATTAAAGGTTCTTTGAACTAATAGCTTTTTTTGTTTCATAAATAAAGAAGTCAGAAGAATAGATTAAATACCAATCTTTAACTATTAAAATAGGGTTTGAAATTATATAAAGTTTTCTAAAAAGAAAATCTCTAGAAAGTTTTTTAAATCTCAACCTGACATAAGGTAAAATGCTAAATTTTAATGACCTTGAATTCTCAGATAAAGAGGATAAGATAAGGGTGACCATTTATAGGATGTTCTATAAAGAATTCTTAAAAAAAGATTTAATAGAATCAATAGGAGATTTTAAGGTCAAGGCATCCAGAATAATATTTGGAAAAAAAGATAATGAAATGAATGAAAAGAAACTCATGCAGTTCATCCGTAAATTTAAGAAAGACCTTACCTATTCATTGAATGGAAACAGATCTATATATGTTGATGAAGACCTTGGAATGCCAATGATCGGGCTGAATTTTCTGGGAATAGTTGACAAAGGCTCAGAGATGATTGAAGTAAAGCCAATAACAAACTGCAATGCAGACTGCAGTTTCTGCTCGGTCAATGAAGGCTGTAGCTCAAAAAAACAGATTGATTTTGTTGTTGACAAGGAATATCTTATGAAAGAGCTGAACGACCTGTTGGAATACAAGAAAGAGAATGACATGAGCGTCTGGATCAATCCTCATGGCGAGCCGACCCTTTATTCAGAATTGGTTGAATTATGTGATGACATCCTTGCAAACACTTATGTAAAGGACATAACAGTAATCACAAATGGCATATTATTGAACAAGCATCTGGTAAAAGAGCTGAAAAATACTGGAGAGAAGAACAGCAAAGACATCAATATTGCCATTTCATTGTCTGGATCAGGAAAAAACGCAAAAATCATGGGGAAAAATTATGATCCTGATCTTGTCATAAAAAATATTGAATATGTTGCAAAAAACCTTCATCTAACTATAACACCTGTATATATCAAAGGTGTCAATGAGAGTGACATTAAAAAAATAATTGAGTTATCCAATAAGCTCTCAGAAAAGAGCAGATTGATGTTTGATGAGGAGATCAATGTCAATATCCAGAAATTCTGCTGTAATAAGTTTGGAAGAAAGCCGATAAAAGAGCAGTCTTGGGAAGAGTTCGACAAAGATATGAAGAGATTGGAACAAGAGACTGGGAAGAATCTGCTGAAACCATTAGAAAAACTAAAGGATACAAAAACATTGCCAAAATTATGCGAAAAGAATGATATTATCAATGTCAATATCATTAGTCCGGGAAGGTTTGAAAAAGACAAAATAGGAGTCTTGGAGAGAAAAGATGGCAATAGGGCTGTCCTTGTCCTTGGATGCAAAGCAGACAATGGGATTGTGAAAGTAAAAGTTGTTCAGAGCAAATATAATATAACAATAGCAAAATCATAGTTGTGATAATAGTGAAATCATTGTCAATGATTTAAAACATTTAAACAATAGAAATTTAAGAAATTTCTAAGTTTAAATGTTCGAAAATGTTGACCTTTTTCGTAACATTTAAAAATCACTTGAATATACGTTTTTCTTGGTGGCTAAATAATGGGAAGAATATTATCATTTGAATCAAAACTGATAGAAACAACAAGGAACTCAATAGATGTCAAGACCTTCAAGTTCTCAGTCCCAAAAGAATTCAGTTTTGAATGCGGACAGTTTGTTTCAGCCAAGATAATCATCAAAGGGGAAGAACTCAGAAGAGCATATTCAATAGCATCAAGCCCTGACAGGAAAGGATATATTGACTTATGCATCAGGAAAATTGAGGGAGGAAAAGGTTCAACTTATTTCCATAATCTAAAGAAAGGTGATAAAATCAATTTTATAGGCCCAATGGGAGAATTTGCAAAAGGGATCTTGGAAAAGCCCAATGTTGTGTTCATAGCGACAGGGGCAGGAATTGCACCATTCAGATGCATTGTTGAGAACATTCTTGAAAGTGGATATAAGGGGAAAATAATCCTTTTCCAGGGAAAAAGGTTTATCAAAGACAAATTTTTTGAAGAGGAATTTGAATACCTGTGTGAAAAATATCCAAATTTTGAATATCATCTGATAATAAGCAGGCCTGAATTTGAAGACTATCAGGGAGATAAGGGTCATGTAGAGGAACTAATCAAAAAATATCTGCCAAAAAAGATTGATGCAGACTATTATCTATGCGGACTATTTGAGATGATAAAGGAAACGACAGAATTGCTCAAGAGATTAGGTGCACCAAAAGACAGGATATATAGAGAAAGATATGATTAAAATGGAGAAAGTAGTTATCATTGGAGGCGGAATATCTGGATATACTGCAGCGATCTATGCAGCCAGAGCAAACCTAGAGCCGCTAGTGATAACTGGACCGCAGGAAGGAGGCCAGATAGTGCTTGCATCAGCCATGGAGAATTTTCCAGGATTTCCTGATGGAATAAGCGGGACAGAGCTAAGCCTGAAAGTCAAAAAACAGGCTGAGAAGTTTGGGACAAGATTCTTATCTGAAAGTGTGAAAGAATTCAATATAATATCAGGTCATCTCGAGATAATAACTGACAATAAAAAGATTGAGACTGCAGCTGTGATAATTGCAACAGGAGCAAGCGCAAGATGGCTTGGTCTGGATTCAGAAAGAAAATACAGAGGAAGAGGAGTGCATTCATGCGCAACCTGCGATGGATTCTTTTACAAAGAAAAAGAATTGATAGTTGTAGGTGGCGGTGATACTGCGTGCGAAGAATCATTGTTCCTGACAAAATTCGCAAAAAAAGTCACAATAATCCACAGGAGAGATGAGTTAAGGGCATCAAAGATAATGAGAGAAAGAGTCAAGAACCATAAGAAGATAGTTATAATATGGGATTCTGTTGTTGAAGATATAACAGGAGATGATAAAAAAGTTACAGGCATCAAGATAAAGAATGTCAAGACTGGCAAGATCAAGTATATGAAGATTGATGGTGTCTTTGTAGCGATAGGCCATACTCCAAACACAGAGATCTTCAGGGGAAAGATAGACCTTGATGAAAATGGGTTTGTCAAAACAGATGAAAACAGGAAGACAAATGTTGCAGGAGTGTTCTCATGCGGAGATGTCCAGGACACTGTCTACAAGCAGGCAATAACTGCTGCTGGATCTGCTGCAGAGGCAGCGATACAGGCAGAAAAATATTGTGAAGGATTTGAATAGAGAAATAAATAAATTTTTGAAATAAACAATCTTTGATTAATTCTATGATTGCCAATATTCAGTTTTTAGAAATCAACTGGGAAAAATATGGTTCTTATGATCAAATATGCCAAAAACAATGTTATCAAGAAGATTGCAGGCTTTTTTCCTAAATGTTTATGTTTAAATAAGAAATATAAGATTACAAAAGAGCTTATGAGCTTTATAGGCAGGTCATAGACTATTACAACATTTGGGACAGTATAAGTCGAGATAATGGCTCCTAGGCCTAAAGCAAAAGTTGGATTTGTGACATTGCTTCCAATCAATACCCCTGCTGACATTCCTTTTCTTTTTTCCTTAAGCGCAACCAATGCAGTTGTCAGTTCAGGCAATGCTGCAGCAATTCCAATAATAATTATGCCAAAAAATGATGCGCTCATTGGCAAGAATTTTACCAATTCTTGTGCAGAATCCAGAACCCTGTCTGCAAAGAACGCAATTATTATGAAACTAACAATTAAAAGCGATATGTCAATCAAAAGATATCTTCCTTTAAAGGATTTTTTCCTTAATTTTGTATTAAATCCACTCCTTTCAAGATAGAATACATAAGCAACATATCCCAAAACCAAGAAAATGCCTTCACCTCTTGAGATTACGCCATTTGCTGAGAATATCAATAAAATCACAGTGCTGCCAATCAATCCTCCAATAGACGGATTGATCTCTTTCTTTAGCAGGATTACAGTACCAAGGATAGCTACAATACCAAGAATAAAATTCTGCTGAAATATGTCAGAACCTATATTAGTGCCAATCACTAATGCTGAAACTGTGTTCATTGAGTTTGGCTCTGCCAAGATCTTCAAGCTGCCTATAACATGAGTCACAATCTCAGGAAGAGACGTGCCTACTGACAATATAGTCATTCCGACAAAAGTGTTGGACAAGCCAAACTTTTCAGATAAAATGATACAGAGCTTGACAACAAGATTTGCCAACAATATTATGAAAATGCACCCAATAGCTACTATCAAGAATTCTGCAAACATGATTTACCTCTTTTGGATCAATTTATGAATGCTGCTTATAAATTTTGCTATGGTTTAAGATAAAAAAAGAGAAATATTATAAAATAGTATGTAAATAGAACAGTATGACAAATAAATTACCAAAATTGAATTCAAAATCAATACTAGCTCCAATGTCAGGAGTTACAGATGTTGCGTTCAGGGCTTTGGCGAAAAAATATGGGGCTGGATTGACTTATACTGAATTTGTTAGTTCCAGTGCCTTGGTCAGGGGTAGTGATCAAAGCAATGACATGCTCAGGACTGATCCAAATGAAAAGCCAAAAGGAGTACAGCTTTTTGGAAGCTCTGAGAAAGAGATAATCAAGGCTGCAAAATTAGTTGAGAAAAAGTTTGATATAATTGACATCAACTGCGGGTGCCCTGCATTTAAGGTCATCAACACAGGAGCTGGATCAGCAATGCTGAAAAATCCAGAATTGATAGGAAAACTTATCAAGAAACTTTGTTCTGAGGTTAATAAACCAATCACTATCAAAATCAGGATTGGTATTGATGACAAGAGGATAAATGCTGTAAAAGTGGCTATGATAGCTGAAAAGAATGGGGCTGCTGCAATTGCAGTGCATGGAAGGACACAGGAGCAGGGATATTCTGGCAAGGCAGATTGGGATATGATTAAAGAAGTAAAGAAGGCAGTTGCAATTCCTGTGATAGGGAATGGTGATGTGAATTCTCCTGAAGTTTTTAAGCAAAGGCTTGATGAATCAGGAGTTGATTACATCATGATTGGAAGGGCTGCAATGGGAAATCCTTATATCTTTAAGCAGGTAGGTGATTATCTTAAGAAAGGAGAGTATATCAATAAAGATAGGTTGAAACAATTCAAGGAGTATCTGGTTCTTGCCAAGAAATATAATATTCCATTCAAGGCAATCAAACAGCAGGCAATGTGGTTTACTAAAGGCATTGTTGGCGGGGGGAAGTTGAGGTTATCTATAAGCAAGTGCGATGATTTGAGAAATTTGAAGAATTTGTTAAAGAATTAAAACTCTTCCTCATGCATAACATCTTTCATGCTTCTCTTTGGGACATTCAGGACATTGTTCTCATCAAGCCAATATTTGATGTCATTGTTATCTTTTATTTCTGCTTCTTTTGATTCTTGGGCTGGGTAGCCTAATGCAATCACAAGCTCAATCTCATAATGAGATGGTATTTTTAGAGTGTCCATCAATATTGGTTTTTCCAAAGAAGCAATTATGCAGCTTGCAACACCTTTTTCCAAAGCAGTCAATGTTATGTTTTCTGCTGCCAATCCAACATCATATCTGGCATCTTCACTGATCTTCTTATTTGAAATTATTATGATATAAACAGTTGGCTTTTCTCCTTGTTTCGGAGTCCCATCATTTAAGTAGCCAGCCCATCTTGTGCATCCAAAGATTGGCTCAAGGTCTTTTGTGACTGTTATGAATTCCAAAGGCTGCCTGTTAGCAGATGAAGGAGCTAGTCTTCCTGCATCAATACAGTTTTTGAGAATATCTTTAGGAACAGGCTTTTGATGGAATTTCCTGATGGTTCTTCTCTCCTTTATCAAGTCAAAGGCTGACATAAGAATAAGCGAATCTAATGAGATTTTTAATGTTTTCTAAATCTTGCGCTAACCTTCAGGTTTATTTCTTATGTTCCCGAAAAATATAATTGAATCTCTCATGTAATTTTGTCCTGAACAAAGAAGCCATAGTCAGCTCCTGATTGTCTCTGGCATGCATAATAATGCTTCCCCTTTCTGTCTGCGTGATCCGAGGCAATTCACCAGGAGAAATCCCATATCTTTCCATATATCCTTGAAATTCCTGTCTTGTTGTCTCAAAAGCTTCGTCAGCCTTTCTTTTGCCAAATTCTGTCAGGCATTCAACCTCAGAACTATCAATCACAAACATGTCTGAGGGATAACCAAGACACAATGCTCCAACATCCTGATAATTCAGATTGATATGCATCCTTGGCTTTTCAATGACATAGATGCCAGTTGCCAATCTTCCTGCCTCAGCAGGATCATCATGAATCCTGTCTGTCTCACTGCAGCCATAAATGCCTGTGCCCAATAACATAGGAGCATCTGAGATTTTCCTTAGTAATAAAAAATTCTTTAAACCTATCCTGCTCTCGGTACCAGATGTCAGAAACAACAAGATCGAGGTCTTCAATTCCAGGCAATTCAAATATTGCAGAATCATAATCATTAAAAGGAATTATTTTTCTCCCTAATTCATCAGGCATATAGCTGAAGAAAAGTGTTGGTCTTCAAATTAATACTGTTGCCATAGTGATCAGAAATGCTTTTTGATTTAAAAAGATGTATATTTTTATCGGAAAAAATATTTTTAGGCAAAAAGGTCAAGATATTTTCCATATCCTTGTTTTTCAAGGTCATTTTTAGGAATAAACCTAAGTGCTGCAGAATTCATGCAATACCTTTTTCCAGTAGGTTCTGGTCCATCATCAAATAAATGGCCTAAATGGTTGTCGCCATCCTTGCTTCTTATCTCTGTCCTTACTGACAAAAAGAATCTATCTTCCCTTTGGACTATATTGTCTTGATCTATCGGCTTTGTAAAACTCGGCCATCCAGTTCCAGAATCAAACTTGTCAATAGAAGAGAATAATGGCTCACCGGATATAATATCAACATAGATCCCTTCTTCCTTATTATCCCAATATTCATTGTCAAATGCTCGTTCTGTTCCATCTTTTTGTGTTACTTTAAATTGGATTGGTGTCAACATACCTTTTAATTCATCATCAGAAGGTTTAACAAACACTTCTTGTTGATCAGAACTTTGATTTTCATTTGTTTTATTTTTATCTTCTGGGAATAAGTCAAGTGTCTCATCACCCCAAACCTCTTTTAAGTATTGATCTCTGCCGGAATTAAACCTATAGAATTTATATTTTATCGGACTCTTTTTATAATAATCCTGATGATACTCTTCAGCAGGATAAAAAGCCTCAAACATCCTTATCGGAGTCACAATAGGCTTGTCATATCTGCCAGATTCTTCCAGTTTCTGCTTAGACTCTTCAGCCAGTCTCTTCTGCTCATCATTATGATAAAATATAGCTGATGTATATTGATGGCCCCTGTCAACATACTGGCCTCCATCATCTGTTGGATTTATCTGCATCCAGAAAGTGTTCAGCAATAGTTGGTATGATACTTTTGAAGGGTCAAAAGTTACCTGTATTGACTCAATATGTGTTGTAGATCCAGATGAGACCTGCTTATATGTTGGATTCTCAATCTCTCCTCCTGAAAATCCTGAAACTACTGATATGATTCCATCTACATGCTCAAAGACTGATTCCATGCACCAGAAGCATCCTCCTGCAAACGTAGCTTTTTCGTATTTCATCTCATCATCACCTCCTTCACTTAATCCAATGTTTTGGTCAGATATCTGATCATTACCAATATCATCTCCAACCCTATCACCATCAGACCCATCATCAATTCCAGATTGACAGCTAATCAAGAATAATGCTGATAACATCAATACTATGATTGATATTTTCATGATAATCTCCTTTAAAGCATCTTTTTTATTAATTCTCAACCTTTAAACTCACCTTCAAAGACTAATTCCTTCAGCTTTTTCCTGTCACTTGGAAATTCCATCTTCTGATAATCTTCAGGAAGATTCTCTTTATTTCCGATCTTTCCGACAGCAAACATTGCCATGACTTCAAAATCATCAGGAACACCTAAATCATTTCTAGCTTTGCCATAATCAAACCCAACCATTCCATGGATATATAATCCCATAATAGTGGCCTGGATTGAAAGGTTTCCAAAAGCTGTTCCAGATGAGAAAACATGAGTCTTATCCAATAAATTATTGAACTCAAAATTCGTTTGGGAAATGATCAGTACTAAAGCTGAGGCATTCTTAGCCCACATCTGGTTTGGCTCTGCCAAAAGATTGAACAGTCTGTCCCATTCAGGAGTATCTCTCATAGCATAAATGAATCGCCAAGGCTGATGATTATATGAAGATGCAGCCCATTTTCCTGCCTCAAATATAGTCATCAATATCTCATCTGTTATTGGCTCTGGCTTGAATGCCCTAGGAGACCATCTTTTAAGAAAGATTTTATCTATTTTATATTCTGGTTTTCTGAATTTTTTTATATTATTCATTTTGATTACCTCACTTTCTCCAATTTTATTGGATTATTAGGGTAATAATGAGTATATTATATATAATTATATTTTATGTATTAAAGAAATGGTTTAATCAGACTTTATATGAATGAATTTAACTCAAACCCTGACCCTTTTCCCACTCTTTTTCTGGTAGGCTCTTACAGATTTAGGGGATTTCTTGAGAATTCTACGAGTAGTGTTGTAGACACTAGGATATTGATCCTTATCTACTTTTTTCATGACATCCAAAAGCAGCTTGACTAGAGGAACCTGATACTTTTCCTCAAGATGATCCAGCTCATTGAAGGAATCGAGTATATTGATGCAGGAATACTCATTCAGAGGAGCCAATCTTATCAGGATTCTCTTGATAAAATTCCTTCCCTCAGAAGTCAAGAGAGACTTTTTCTTGTTCCTTGCAAAAACATTGTAGAGGGCTCTCTGGTTATTGGCCTGATTGATGTCAAATTCCTCAGATCTCTCAACTCTCTTGATGATATCAAGGGCATCATCACTGTCATTTCTTGCTACTACAGCAAGAAAAGTCTCAAAAGACACAGGACTCTTCTTTGCCTCATCCTCATATTTGTCAAGAACCTGAAGCTTGTCTTTTACAGAACTGTTTAGGTAATAATTGAAGGATGCAACCCTGTCAGTGGCATTATCTGCAGAATCAAGCTGTCTTTTGATCAATCTATGGACTTCGGTGTTGTCAAGATTGGATAAGAGCCCTAAGCAGATATTCTTGACCTGCCTTAACTTGATGTCCTTTAGCTCTTTTTCCAGATAAGTTCCGCTGGATCTTTTCTTATTATACTCCTTGTATAGGCCAAGAATCTGTTTATTGTATTTTCTTGCAACAGCTGTAAGTATCTTTTTCCTGACATCATAAAGTTCCTTATATCTGTAAGCATATCTCTCGTCTTCAACAGATTCAGAGACTGGAAGCATCATGCCTCCTACTAAACCAGTCAGATTTTTGTCAGATAACAATGTGAAATAAAGATCAATAATTGATTTGCTTACATCTTTTTTGGGATCCCTGAGCAAAGACATCTTTTCTATATCCATCAATTTGTAAAAAGCCATATACCTGTTGATTATGTCAGAGTCTTTCTTTACCTGGATCATGAGTTCTGGGATGGATTTTTGGTCATAAATCACTTTACCATAAAAAGATAAGTGCCTGTTCAATGATAAAAATGCCGGCCTGCCAACATTCTCAAAGACAATTGTCTGCCTGACTTCAGTGATCCTTGTCGTCTTTTGCCTGATGTCATTGCCGTCTTGATCAACCAATGCTGCAACAAAAGGAAACTCCCAATGCATGCCTTTTTTAAAGCCACTTTGCCTTAAATATATCTTAAACCTTTTTTCCTCATTGTCATAGACTGTCCTGGCATGGACTTTTGGATATCCAGTCTGGTTAAGCCAGACCTTTGCCATCCTTTTTAATGAAAGACCAGATACTTCTTCCATTGCCTCAATCCAGTCATCACTGGCAGCATTCTTATGTGCAAATTTGGAATGAAAATTATTAAGGGCTTTTACAAAATTCTCCTTTCCCATCAATGTCTCTATCATCCTGACAAATTCAGGAGATTTCACATAAGTTACAGAAGAAATCAATTCATTGGGGTCACTAAAACCTTCAGGAATGATTGGCATTGTTGTTGCGCCAGAATCCTTGCTGAACACACCTCCAGGAAGGATAATATCATGAAGCCTGTTGAGGCGGACATAATCTTCTCCTGTCAGCCTGACATGATAATCCTCATCAATAAAAACTGTGACAGCCTCATTCAGCCAAAGCTGGAAAGGGTCTTTTCCTGTAACCTCTGAGCCGTTTATATTGTGGTAAAACTCATGGATCTTCACCCTGATCATGTATTCAAAAGCAGGGTCAGTCATCTCTTTGAAAGGAATGATCCTGTTAGTAGTTATTGTGGTATTGCCAACATTCTCCATGCCACCAAAAGAAGTGTTAGACATGCCAATTTCCCTGTAGATATCACCTGTATACTTGTATCCAAGCCTCAAATTCTTGACCAGACTCTTTAATAGCTTCCTGACTGACACAAGTTCTCTCTTTGATATATTGTCTTTCTTGGATTTCAGCTTATCCCTTTTCCTAGTCAATTCAAGGATTCTCTCTTTTCTATCCCTCTGAGAATAAGTCTCAGGGCCTGTAAAAAGATTGACCCACATGACACCATCATAAAGTATGTCTAAAGCCTTTTTTGCCCTGTCACTGTCTGTTCCTGGAGGAAGCAAAAGCTTGAGCATGAACCTGTCTCCATCAGGATATTCAAATTCCTTCTTGTATTCATCATAACATCCTACTCCGAGGAAGAAAAGATAAGGTGCCATAGGAGTCTTTGCATTATCATATATGATCTCTGCCCTGCCATTTGACAATAATTTCCTTGGCTGGACTATATCGCCATTAGTCAGCATATGTGTATATCTGTTGTCAGCAGTTATCTTTGTCCTATAAGTGCATTTTGCAATCATATTATCAATGCAAGGGACAATCCTCTGGAATCCCCACATCTCACATTGGGTGATCATCTGAGGCGGGCAACCTTTAGGAGTAATATCATAATATAATCCTTCAAGAATGTATTTAGAAGGCCTGCAGACAGAGACTGTCTTTAAAGTAAATTCCTTGTATTTAGGCACCTGTTTTTTGAATCTTATTATTATCTTATTTAGCTTTTTTTTGTAATTATAGGTTATTGCGCAGAAGTCACATGATATTTCTTGTATTTCAAGATTTTTAGCATCCAATTCTAAAATTCTTAAAGATTTATCCTTGTTCTTCAACTTAAATCTTGAGATTACATGAGTATGCTTGTCATATACATCAAATTCAAGATCCATATGGACAGGAGTGACATCAATATCCCTGAAATCCCTCGGCATGTATTTATAAAGTCTTGGCATTGAATAAATGGAAAACAATTGACATATAAAGGTTTTGGTGCTGATGAATTATATATATTGGAAATTAGATAATTTTTAAAATAGGTTTGTAATTGTTATAGATATGAATCATGCAAATCCATATAGGATCCCTCTTAGAGAAAGACCCTATAGCTTGAAAAGAATAACAGAACCAGGCAATGAAGTCAGGCTAATAAGAGCAAGGGAAAAACCTAAAATTTTCAAGATCATTGATGGGACTGCCTATAATTGGCTGAGACACCAATTTGTTCCAATTAGGAATGGTGAGATAAGGATTCAAGGTTTTTCCTTGGAAGGATACAAGAGGATAGGGTTTATGGAATATGATTCTGCACTTGTTTTAGGCAAAAAGATTATAAAACCACCCCATTACGCTATATCTGAATTCTTTTTTATGGGTGATGCAAATCATTTTGTATATGCAGGAATGGCTCATTTTGATAAAAGAACTGGATATGCAAATATAGATATGTGTGATATAGAATTATTTTTAAGAATGAGAGGTAATGTCCTGAATGCTTATTTCAAATCAGATGATCTTGAAGAAAAGGTAAGAAGAGTTCTTAATTCTGATTAATACGATTTGATGCATTTCTGTCAAAGTCGGTAGGGACCACCAGCCAATAGGCTGGTGGCATGTTCGCTTCGCTACGACCGGCTTTGAGCATGCTCAGAAATAACCGCCTTCCAAAAATGGATTGTGGACTATTGACCACTGGTCATGCAGGCCAGTGGTATATTTCTGACATATTAATACAATTTATAATCCTTGATATTCTCAATACTTATATATATTGTACCTTTCAGTAAAAGGTTGTAGAAAATCATAGCAGCCAATCCACCAATGATTCCAGCAATAAAACCTACTAAAGCAAATGAGAGTGCATCAAACCATAATACAATATATTCTGGCAAAGTTGCCATCAGAGGAAGGGCAATCATCTCATAGATTCCTGCAGTAATCATTATTCCCCATATTCCAATCTTATTAATCTTTAATGCGGGGATTGAAATCTTAAGGTTTATTTTGTTATATATCAAGAGTGTAATCAATATTGAAAGAGGAGTTGTTATCAATCCGACAATTGCATTTCCAAAAATTAAATTCCAAACCTTAATATCAACTGTGAATGACTCAATAAAGAAAAGGGTTGCAAGCAAAAAAGCATTAAAAATAGATGGAGGCAAAACTGATATTTTTCTGATCCTTTCCCTTCCTAGAGTCAAAGGAAATCTTTCAAGAATAAGGTTTAGGATGACTATTACTATTAATGCTGAGAAGAATCCGACCAGGATCCCGCCTAATCCATTCTTGACTGGCTGGTTAATTGTTGTGTCTACATCAACTAGCTTTATGAAGAAAAGCGCTGAAAATTCGAATACAGCAATGATAAGCACATGCAAAAACCTTATTTTCCTCAATTTTATGTTCATTTTCATATAATAAATGTTAAAGATAATAAATTTTGCTAAAATTTGCGGATGATATATCAAAACAATAATTTTTGGTTTAATTTCAAAACATTTTTAATCCAATTTATAATCTTAAACTATATGTTACCAGAATCAGCAAGACAAGAGCTTGAGAAACAGCAGTACAGGATAATAGGAAGCCATAGCGCTATCAAGATATGCGGGTGGACTAAAAAGATGATAAGGGGCGAAGGAGCCTGCTATAAGCACTCTTTTTATGGAATCAATTCAAGCCAATGCATGCAGATGACAACAAGCCTGAGCTGCGCAAACAGGTGCATATTCTGCTGGAGAGGATTTAAAGAGCCTGTCTCTAAAGAATGGAAAGGAGAGATTGATGATCCTGAATCAATTATTGAGGGAGGCCTTTTTTCCCAGAAAAAATTGCTTGAAGGATACAAAGGATGGAAAAGCACAATAATGAAAATCTTCGGCGATTCACATGAAATTAAGCATGCTGCATTGTCTCTCACTGGCGAGCCAATAATCTATCCCAAAATCAATGAATTGATTTCTTTGCTGCACAAAAAAAAGATTTCCACATTTTTAGTCACAAATGGGCAATATCCAGAACAATTAAAGGATTTAAAACCTGTAACTCAACTTTATGTCAGTGTTGATGCGCCTACAAAAGAGTTGATGAAAAAAATTGACAAGCCATTATTTGCTGACTATTGGAAAAGATTGGACAAAAGCCTTGGTTATCTGGCTCAGAAAAATGATAGGACATGCATAAGGCTGACAATGATAAAAGGCATGAATATGGACAATATCACTGAATATGTGAAACTGATAAAAAAAGGTGATCCTGATTTTGTCGAAGCCAAAGGTTATATGTTTGTAGGCTCATCAAGGCAGAGGCTTGAGAAAGAGAATATGCCTTTTCATGAGGATGTAGTTGATTTTTCCAAAAGACTGGAAAATGAGCTAAATGATTATGAGATTGCCGGAGAGCATATATTGTCAAGGGTGGTCTTATTGGCAAAGAAGAGATATAATAAAAAAGACAATGGCAAAGATAATTGGCATACTTGGATTGATTTTGACAGATTTTTTGAATTGACTAATTCTGGAAATGAATTTAGTAATGGGAAAAATATTAAAAGAGATTATTATCTGAGAATGACTCCTAAAAAATATGTTGGGATAAGCGGCAAAGGGACTAGAGAAAGGATAGGGAGCTATAAGAAAAAAAGATAATACTATAAAATATATTTCTCAAAATTCTGGATTACTTCCTTAAAAGCAGGATGAACTTTTAGTTTAGCAGAGTCTAGGCTTGTCCATTCAAATTCAGTATGCTCTTTGCTCAGTCTGATTGAATTTGTCAGAGGTTTGCATAAGAATATGACCATAGTTATGATCTGGCCATCATCCCTTGTGAAATGATCCACATGGATTGGATGTTTGATGCCAATCTCTAATCCAGCCTCTTCCATTGTCTCTCTTTTCAGGCCTTCAAAAGGATTTTCACCTGGATCTAATCTTCCTCCTGGAATTTCCCAAACACTTGGAGCATGAGAGTCATCAGAGGCTCTTTTGATTAGGAGAATCTCATCCTTATCATTCAGTATGAATGATTTTACTGCTAAACTAGCATTGACCATTTTATCAAATGTAATTGTTGATTATTTATAATATTTATGGAATAAGACATAAAGAGTAAGATAAAAACGAAATAATTATAAATAAAGAAAATATATTTTAGAATATGTTATATTCAGACATAATAAAAGGAGTGATATATAAGCCAAAAGAGACTTTTAAAAAACTTAAGAAGAAAAAATATAATATTTTCAAATATTGGGTCTATTTCCTGATAACATTTTATGTAATTATTTTTATTGGGTATTCACATCTGTATAGGCTGATAGGAAATCTCTCAATAGCTACTGTCCGGGTAAACCAGTTCACATTGTATTCATTTGTTCCATTAATATTATTTGTAATAATTGTTTTTATTGCAGCAATAATAGTTGTTCGGATATTCAAGATAAAGACAAAACCTGAAAACACATTTTTACCGTTATCATATGCATTAATCGCTTTTTTGCTATATGAATTTATAAGGGCAGTGTATTCCTTGATCAATATGTTAATACTAAATTATGGATTTAGTGATACTGTAACTTTTTATACACTGAATTTCCTGCAGATCTTAAAGATGGCTCATTTCTTTGTCTTGGGAGCCATAGGAATAAATGCCTATCAAAAGATAGGCATAAAGAAATCAGTCTTAACAATGGCAATTGGATATCTGGCTTTTTTCGCTGTTGTGACTATCATCTATTTTCTAGGAAAAGGCTATTTATGAGCGAGATTTTATTAGGTTCATATTGAATAGTTTTATAAAATATGGTTGATTCTAACTCTCCCAACCAGATGAATGGTTATAGAATGGTGATTTAATGGCAAACAAAGAACTGCTGCAGGAACTTGGGAAAGAGTTTGAAAAGACCAAAAAAGCGTTAGGTTTTAAATCAAGTCTAGAAGAGCTTGATAAGGTATTTTTCATAAAGGATCATATTCTAAAGGAAGGTTATGTAAGCAACAGGCTATCAAGAGTCATATGCAGAAGGATAGTTGACCTTTTCATGAGCTGGGGTGGCTATCTGCACAGCATAGTAATGCCAAATCCAAGCTCAATGATAAACATGACTGAGAACATCGTGTTTGATGACAAAGAGAAAGATGATCTTATAAAACTGATGAACAAGACACTGGCCTACAGCAGCAAAAACACACTCATTGGGTTGAACAAGAAAAAAGATGAGGAAGCCAGATTCATCGATGATTCACTGAAGTTCTGGAACAGGACACTTGAGCCAGAACTGATCAAAATAATTGAGAAGGTCAACAAAAACTGGGAAGAGAAATCTATTTAATTCAATTTAACAAAAATTAGTAAAAAAGAAAAAACTCAAAAAGGAAAGTACCCTGATCAAAAACCATTCCTGTTGAGCATCTTTTCAGCTGCATTGATCTCAGACTCAATCTGGTTTCTTGATGACCCGATTGTCTCAAAATATCTTGCTCCATCATCCCATACAATATATGTCTCTACAAAAGATTCTGTCTCCTGTCCAGGACGTGATTTCTGCCTGTATTTTCTCAATGTCGGAATAGGCTTGCCAAGTGACTGGCAGATCCCTCCAACTGCATGCATAAAGGCGTCAAATGGGCCTTTTCCAGTGCCTTCCCTTTCATATTCAATCCCATTGACCCTGAGTTTCACCAAAGCCCTTGGATCCTCTCCTTTTTCAACACGAGTCTCCTTATAGTCAAGAACCCTGACTTTGCATACATCCATTCCAATTTCATCTTCAATCAGGATTGGCAGGTCATATGCATCAAGATAAAATCCTTGATCAGCAAGATCCTTGATTTTTCCCAAAAGAATTGATACTTGCTGAGGTTCAAGACTAATGTTAAGGCCAAGTTTCCTAATGTTCTGATATACTGAAGAGGCACCAGCATGCTTGTCAAGTCCATATTCACGGACCCTTCCAACCTCTTCTGGTCTGAGCAGGCCTTCATAAAGGCCCCCTTTTGCATCACCAGAAGCATGGACGCCGCAATCCTGGGTAAATGCATTCCTTCCGATCACTGGAGCATTTGCAGCCACATCAACACCCGAAAGCACATCAACCAGGATGCTTAGTTTATGCAGTGATTGAAGATTGATATTTGTCCTATAATCAACAGTTTTTTTTGCCAGCCTGACTGCAATCTGTGAAAGATCAGTGTTTCCAGCCCTTTCCCCTAATCCATTCACTGTTGTGTGGACTCTTCTGACACCTGCCATTATTGCTGCAATGCTATTCTCTACTGCGCACCCAAGATCATTATGGCCGTGAAAATCAAATGTGACCTCTGGAAATGCCCTTACCATGTAGCCGACAAATTCACTCACTTCTTCCGGAACAAGAAGCCCGAGAGTGTCTGCAAGCATTATCCTGTTCACTCCCTGCCCTTTCAATGATTGTACCATCATATTTATGTAGGAATCAGGTTTACCATAATCGCCATTAAGCATTCCACCTGACCAATCCTCAAGATAGGAATTTACACTGATTCCTTTTTCAATTGCGTATCTTGCAGTTTTCGATGCTCTTGAGATATGCTCCTCAGGCGTGCCGTTAAACTGAACACTAGAATGCCTTTTAGAACCTTTTGCCAAAAGATTGATGACCTTGCATCCAACTTCTTCTGCCCAATCAACACTGCTCTGATTCAAAAAGCATAATATTTCTATCCTATCCAGATAACCAAGAGGCCTTGCCCAATCACAGACTGCTTTTGCAGACCTGTATTCAGCAGGAGAGGTCTGAGTCGAAGCAATCTCTATCGAGTCTGTGCCTGCAATCTCAATCAGCCTTCTAGCAATCTCTAACTTGTCTTTTGTATTGAAATTCACTCCTGGTGTCTGTTCTCCATCCCTTAATGTGGAATCCAGTATTTCTGTCAAGTTCATTCACCTTCACCTTGTATTGTTTAAATTTATGATGTTAGCCTTAACTCTATCATTTTTTTCTGGCAGCTTTAGAAACAATAAAAGCTGCTTATGCAATAATAATGATTATTGATAGAATCATAGCTGGCAAAATCTTTCTTATGATTGTTATTTCACTTGATTTTGCTGACATCAAGAATCTAGAATAAGGATTAGTATTTAAACTTATTTGTTGATGATAAAAAAAATTATTAATTGGTATCAATTATCCTCGACAAACTGAACCTTGGGACCTCTCTGCCATCAGCAGTCACATTTTCCAGGAACATGCTCTTTGGCCTGACCCAGACTGCATTCTTTCCAAATTCTTCAGAATCATATAATGCCTGATAAATCACAAATTCTTCCAAAGTCTCAGAATGCCTGGCTGTCCCTATAACTTGATAGAATTTGCCTTTGTAATGCTGATACTTGCCTTTTTTTATCATAATGATATCAATTTTTTTAATGATATATAAATTTTTATTATTCTGTTGCATTTCACATAAATTTATAAAAAAAAGACTTATCTTAGATTTATGGATAGAATCAGAAGGCTTCTTTATTCAGCTGCAATAGTAGGGCTAGGAGCGCTTGTCAGCTGCTCGACTTTTAGGTCACCATACAGAAACCATTCACATTACCTGCCAGAAGGAGCAGACATAAAACAATGCATAAGTGAGACTGTTGACTATAATAAAGACGGGATTGATGACATTGTCATCATCCACTATGCATTTCATATGGAACAGGGAGGAGTCAGAAGAATGCGTGTCATGTATGCTCTTGGTACAGATGATAAGCCAAAATTCCCTTTTGCTGTTGAGACAACAACAGCTACAACAATCAAAAAAGATGGAAATGAATATATTAGAGAAGAGAAAAGGACATTATTTGATTATGAGGAAAGCCAAGATCTTAGGATCATTCCTCTTGACGGAATTCCAGCTGATCTTCCTCAAGATCCAAAAGATTTCAAGCCTGACGGAAAACCTGACAGCATGACAACTGAATTGACATATACAATACAGCTTAATCTAGAGCTAAGGATTCCAATCCCAGAACAGGATCCAAATGAACCAGCACCTGCAGACAAACCTCCCAAAAGAACATTGGAAGGGCAGGTTACTGCCTGATGACCTCTAATCATTCCAAATATCTTGGATTCATGACTGTGGAATCAGGTGCAAGAATTCTTAATTCCCAGCTTCCATGGGAAGTGTAGGATGGACTCTTTCTCTCTCCATTTGTTGAACCTTTATCAGTTGGTCTAGGAGGATTGATCTCAGCATTGGTCCTTACTCCCCTGCTTCTCAATTGGTCAATGCAATCTCCCAATGCCTCACTGATGTCCTGCCTCTGCTCAACACCTAAATATGCTAATGCAAACTCAAGACCATATGTAAGGGGTGCTGAAGTACTTGAAGTTCCACTTTGAGTTGTTATAGGTTTTGTGACCTCTTCCATGAATTTTTCCTTATCAAAATGAACTAGTCGGCCTAAACACCATAATTGGGGTGTAAAAGGCGCATCATTGCATAAAAGATCAATATAGACTCCATCAGTCTTTCCATCTCGTGACCTGATTACCCTTGCATAAGCATTTTCAGGAATTGATAGTTCTTTTTTACTTGCATCTGTCCTTACTTCTCTATAACTCATATTATGATCACCTTTAATTATAATTTTTATAATTTGAATGTTGATTTGGTTTAAATATTCTTTTGAATCATTTATTCCAATCAGAATATTAGTCAATTATAGAATATTTTTTTGTTCAATATTATTGAATACTAAAGAACCACCAGCCATAGGCTGGATGGAAATGCTCAGAAAAGCCTTGCTTTTCTGGCACACTTAGAAATGCTAAATGCATTTCTTGTGCCCAAAAAACACAAGGTGTTTTTTAGGGTGTTAAAAATCTGAAAGATTTTTATATAATTTTGACATTTTATTGAAAATTCCGACTCTCTTGTCGGAATTTTTTATTGGGTCTAATACCCCGCGACCTTTAGGTCGGAACACTCAAAAACCATTGGTTTTTGGTGCCCAAAAAAGCAAAGCATTTTTGAGGGTTTTAAATGCTTAAAAATGCAAATCATTTTTAGCACACAAGAAATTTGCAAAGCAAATTTCTCAGTGTCCCAAAAACCGAACGATAACTACCCCTGCCTTTAGGCAGGGGAATAGTTCGGTTTTTGTTATACAATTCTGACATTTTAAATATTCCGAAAAGCATATAAATGAGGGTAAATTATTCCTTAATATGTCAGAAATATATCACTGGCTTGCATGACCAGTGGACAATAGTCCCCAATCCATTTTTGGAAGGCGGTATATTTCTGAGCATGCTCAAAGCCGGCAGGGTGAGCAGAGCGAACATGCCACCAGTCTATTGACTGGTGGTCCCTGCCGACTTTGACAAAATGGCATATGAATTAGGGGAGATAAAGAATATCAGGAAAAAGCTGGGATTGACCCAGAATCAGCTGGCAAAAACTGCTCAAGTCAGCCAGAGCCTGATTGCAAAGATTGAGGCAGGCAGGATTGACCCAACTTATTCAAAGACACAGAAGATATTCCGGACTCTGGATGATTTTCAGAAAAAGAATGAGCTGAAAGCTTCAGAAATAATGCAGGCAAGAGTCATATCAATATCACCAGATGAAGGGATCAAGGATGCCTTGAAAAAGATGAAGAAGCATGAGATCTCACAGATGCCTGTGATTGAAGACCATAAATCTATTGGGATGGTGACTGAAGCTGACCTTCTTGAGGCTTTGCTTGAGAACAAGATAGAGCCAAAGATAGGTGACATTATGGATGATTCTCCTCCTGTTGTTTCAGAAAAGTCTGGCGCAGATGTGATAACAAGCCTGTTAAGGCATTATCCAATGATTCTTGTAAGCGGTCAAGGCAAACTTAAAGGTGTTATCACAAAAATGGATTATATCGAGAAGATGGTGAAATGATTCGAGGTAAAAAATGGAAAAATGTGATGTATCTGATTCAATACTCAGATAATGGTATTATGAGCAAACAGATAATCAAAGAAGAGAAAATGGAAGTGACACTATTCTCAATGTCAGAAGGAACAAACATTTCTGAACATACTTCAACTAAGCAAGGAGCTGTATATGTTATTGAAGGGGATGGCATCTTTAATCTGGAGGGAGAAGAGATCAAGATGGTACCAGGAGTCATAATAAATATGAACAAGAATGCAGTTCATTTGATAAAGGCAGATGAGAACACTACTTTCTTATTGATTCTTAATAAATAGTTTTGATTTAAAAATTAGGATCTTAGACAATTCTTATGAATCATAGGTTATTATGAATCATAGGAAATGATATTGAAAAAAAGTCAAACTGCTTTCTTATTAATCTCAATCTGAGCCAAAATCATTGCAGCTGGGCTCACAAATATCCAAAGTAGGAACAGTAATGGCAGGCTGAAACCTGTCAATTCCTCAATTGCTTCGCTATATTTGTAATAATAATATATTGCTACAATAATATTCACTAAAGGTATTATCATCAATAATAAAAGCCATGGATTTGGAGCTGATTTAGTATTTCTCCTCAACTCATTTGTAGTTGAGACAATCCAATAGGCAGCATAGATCCCAAATGTGATAAGTGAGAATATCAGCACAAGGATGGGATTCCTGTTCTTGATTCCATCACTAGAGACAAGTTTCTTCCCTGCATCCCTTTTTTGAGGCAATTGCCTGCCTGCTCTTTGAGGAATAGGTTTAATGCCTTGTTTGGCATTAGGCTGTTTTGGTTGCGGATAGATGTTCTTCTGATTGGCATACCTCAATGCTTCATCAACTTCAGCAGGTTTATAACCATTCTGGATCAGCCAAGCCCTTAATCTCCCTGGAGTATAACCTTGCGCTTCCTCTGTCTTGATGTATTGTATCAATTGCTTACTTACCATATATTAGATATATTCAGAATTTAGCATATAAAAAATTTACTATTTAAAGACCTCAATCCATCTTTTCTTAAGGACAAAATCCTTTAATCTGCCATCAATTCTTTAGTCCCTATGCAAGCTTAGGGCTTTTTTTCTTCCCCTCTTTTCCAACAACCACTTTTAAGTTTTTATCGAGCATTTTAGTCAGATTTTCAGATGATGTCATATCAAACTCTTACTTTTCAATCATCTTTATTAGTCTAATTGCTTGATGTGAATATCCTGCAACATTGTCATAATAAGCCATTGTCTTGACAAGAGGGCCATTTACAATTGTCTGGCTCGCATCAAAAATGCAGGGAACTGGATTTCTCAGTACCATTGAAGAGACTACAGGGCCATCCTCATATTCAAATACTCCTGACAAATCACCTTTTGAATGTTGTTTGAGGGCACTGTTTACAGCATCTTTGTCAACTTCTTTGTCTAAAACAACCACTAAATCCACCAATGATCCGACTGGGATAGGCCCTCTGATACAGATACCATTCAATCTTTTATCAAGCTCATCAATCACTTTGCCAATTGCTTTAGCTGCTCCTGTTGTTGTAGGGACCCAGTTCAATGCAGCGCTATATCCTCTTGCAACACTCTTATGAGGTCCGTCAACAAGATTCTGGTCAGCTGTATAAGCATGGATTGTTGTCATAAGGCCATTACTAAATCTGAAAGATTTATACAATGCTTTTGCCAAAGGAGCCAAACAATTAGTTGTGCAAGAAGCATTTGAGACAATATCCTCTCCATTATAAGCATCATCATTTACACCCATAACAAAAGTTTTTTGAGCAAAATCACTAGGTGCAGAAATAATAACTTTTTTTGCACCAGCTTCTAGATGCTTTTCAACACCTGGCTTGCTTGCAAAAATACCAGTTGCCTCATAAACAACATCAACTCCTTTGTCACCCCAATTCAGTTTTGCAGGATCTTTTTCTGAATTCTGGTCAAGAATTCTGCGTGGTCTGAAAGACCCGCAGTTGAATTGGCCTAGAAAAATCGTAAGATTTTTCTCAGACAATAACAAATTGACTTCTTGGCTCTGTGCTTTTAAGAAAAAGCAAGAAGCAGACCAAAATCAT
>JAZDHV010000062.1:0-3079 GCA_043805595.1 Candidatus Woesearchaeota archaeon | reverse complement strand
TCAATTCTTCAAGGCTCTGGACTCCTTTGACAAGGACACCGTTTATGCTCCATGTTGGATAAACTTCAACTCCAGCATCTTCGCATTCTTTTATCTGTTCTTTATCATCTGAGTTTGCACTGCAGATGATGTAGTCAACCTTGTCAAAATCATCTCCTAGGATTTCTTTTTGCTCAGATATAAATGGAGACCATTCTGCTCCATAAATTATAATACCTTTCTCAGCTAAACAGTCCCCAAGACTAATCAAACCTATCGTATCCATTGTAATTTCTGTCGTTGTAGTTATCTCAACATTATCTTCTTCACCTAAGAATATTTGAACATCTGCTTTCTCAACAAGCACGTCTGTAAAAGTCTGGATTGCATCAGCCTGTTGGTTGATGGCAATTTGCTTGTGCACAGGATTATCAATATCACTGATCTTGCTTGTGATTTCCTCAACCTTGTCTGTAACTTTTATGATGTGATATCCAAAGTCTGATTTGACTAAACCGCTGACTTCTCCTGTTTCAAGACTGAATGCTGCACCTTCAAATTCTGGCACCATCCTTCCTCTTGGGAAATATCCAAGGTCACCGCCTCTCACTGCAGATGAATCTTTGCTTTTTTGTTGTGCAAGTTCTTCAAATGATGCTCCTTTATCAAGTTCATTTTTTATCTCTTTTGCCTCATCTTCTGTGTCAACCAGTATATGTGATGCCCTGACAATCTCTGGAAGCTGAATCTCCTGATCTTTAAATAAAGTTCCATCCAATAATTTCTCAATTAGAATCTTGTTTTTATAGATCAATTTCACATCCTCTTCACTTATCCCTTGTTCTGATAATTGCTGTAATAATTCATCCTTTGTCTGGCCTGATGTTTCAGCTAGATTTTCAATTTCTTTGTCAATTTCATCATCACTTACATCATACCCGCTATTTTTTGCTTCTTGTAGCATCACAGTTTGAGGTATCATTGACCTCTTCAGGAAGACTTCTTTTGTAATGCTTGACTTCAATAGTTCTGGCACTGACAAGTCATAGAATTTGTCTAGATCTGCTTTTGATATTTCTTCTCCATTGATGCTTGCAACAATATCACCATCTACCACACTCTCTTGTCCTGGAATAATCTTGTCTAAATTTATTATCACTACAATTAATGCTAATATTACAATTATTGATAGCCATATGTATAATCCTGATTTGCTCTCCTTTTCCATATCATCATTCCTTCTGTCTGGATCTGTAGAATTTGAAAAATGAGGTTCTGGATTAGATCTTGTATGATGTCTTTGATTTAAGTCTGATTCCATAGGAGTTGGCTCTTCTTTGATCTCTTCAATTTTTATTGTGTTTTCTTCTCCATTTGAATCGATTGGCTCTTCAGTTATTATTGTTGGTTCTCTATATGACACTATTATAGGGTCATCTGTCCCTTCCCTTGTTTTTAGGGTTTTTTTCCTGATCTTTTTAGAAATATCTTTCTTTTTCTCTATCAAAATTATCACCTATGTTAATAATCCCCATATATCAAGGAAATAATAACTATTAATAAACTTTGCGTTTATTTAGCTACTCTAGAGTATTGATAAAGTTTTATATTACTACTTGATACTAATCAAAACTATGGCTTACGAAGTTGTAATTGGAAGAAATCCTTCTGATCGGAAAAAATTTGGTTTAAAAGGCACGATTTTCCTAGGAAAGCAGTATATCAAGATGGGGCAGACAACTTCTTTGTCAAATGACGTGTTTATGGATGTTACAAGAAGCCATGTCGTGTTTGTCTGCGGCAAGAGAGGTTCGGGAAAAAGTTATTCTATGGGAGTGATGGCAGAGGGCATGTCTGATCTTCCTTCAGAGATAAAAGAAAACCTTGCTGTTGTCATGCTCGATACCATGGGCATCTATTGGACTATGAAATATCCTAATCATAAGGAGGATGATATTCTGCAGGAATGGGGATTAGAAGGAAAGCCTTTGGATGTTCACATTTACACTCCTACTGGATTTTACAAGACTTATAAGGATAAAGGTATTCCTACTGATTTTCCTTTTTCTATTGAGCCTGGAGAGCTTAATGCTGACGATTGGTGTATCACATTTGAGGTTGATCAATTAAGCCCATTAGGAGTATACATTGAAAAGATCATTAAGGTTATGAAACAAAAAAAGAAAAAATTCTCAATTCAGGATATACTTAAGGTTATTAGGGATGATAAAGATGCATCTAAAGAATCAAAAGATGGAGCTATCAACCGTTTTGAAGTTGCTGATAGTTGGGGTCTTTTTTCAGAGAATGGAACTCCTCTGAAAGATATTGTCAAAGGAGGGCAAGTGACTGTGATTGATGTTTCTTGTTATGTTACTGCTGCTGGCGGCTCAGGTGTTAGGGCTCTTGTCATTGGCTTGATCTCAAAAAAGCTTTTTCTTCAAAGGATGATTGCAAGGACAGGAGAAGAATATGATGCAGTCTCTGAGTCAGTCCATTATTTTGCTATGGAAGAAAAAACAAAAAAAGAGATGCCTCTTGTCTGGCTTATTATTGATGAAGCTCATGAGTTTCTGCCTTTAGAAGGCAAGACTTCTGCTTCAGATGCCCTCATCACTATCTTAAGAGAGGGCCGTCAGCCAGGAATATCTTTGATCCTTGCTTCCCAGCAGCCTGGTAAGATCCATACTGATGTCATGACCCAGAGTGATATTGTCCTTTCTCATAGGTTGACAGCTAAAGTTGATGTTGATGCATTAGGCATGCTCATGCAGTCTTATATGAGAGAAGGCCTTGACAAGGCCATCAATAATCTACCTCCTCAGAAAGGTTCTGCCATTGTCTTTGATGACATCAATGAGAGGATGTATCCTATGAAAGTACGTCCTAGATTTACATGGCATGGAGGCGAGGCTCCAAATGCTCTCAAAGAAAAAAAAGAGTTGTTTGACCTTTGATTCTAAAGAACCACCAGTCAGAGACTGGTGGGATTCATCAATTCAACATCCACTACATCTACATACTGGTGGTTCTTAGTGCTCAGAAATGCTCAGAAATTTTAATAAAATTTCTGGCATGCCAAAAATGCTTTGCATTTTTG
>JAZDHV010000061.1:0-24800 GCA_043805595.1 Candidatus Woesearchaeota archaeon | reverse complement strand
TGGCCGAAAGCCATTCCCAATATTGGAATCAGAAAAATGCTCAAAATGTCAGAATTTTCCATCCAGTCTATGGCTGGTGGCAAGCTTTGCCTGCTTTAACTTCAAAAGCTGGAAAATGCACAAAAATGCAGGGCATTTTTGGCATGCCAGAAATTTTATTAAAATTTCTGAGCATTCTGAGCACTAAGAACCACCAGTCCGTAGATGTAATGGGTTGAATTGATGAATCCCACCAGTCTATGACTGGTGGTTCTTTAGAAATAAATTAAAATCAGATTTAATCATCTTCCCTGTCGCCAAATGACGGCTCATATATTTTTGCGTTTCCGGATTTTTGACTTGGGATTGAAACACTTAATCCAGCCTCTTTCTTCAGCACTTCTGCCTTATCTGTTTTCTCCCAAGTAAAGTCAGGATCATCCCTCCCAAAATGCCCGTAGGCTGAAGTTTTCTGGTATATTGGCCTCCTTAATCTAAGAGTTTTAATTATTCCAGCAGGTGTCATATCAAAATTATTCTTGACAATCTTAACAATCTTTTCTTCTGGTATTTTATTTGTTCCAGAAGTATCAATATTGATCGATGTAGGTTCAGCTACCCCAATGGCATAGCTTAATTGTATCTCGCATCTGTCTGCAAGTCCTGCAGCAACAATATTCTTTGCAACATACCTTGCCATATAAGCTCCGCTTCGATCAACTTTTGAAGGATCTTTTCCTGAGAATGCCCCGCCTCCATGTCTTCCTATTCCTCCATATGTGTCTACAATGATCTTTCTTCCTGTCACTCCTGAATCTCCTTCAGGCCCGCCGATTATGAATGATCCTGTTGCATTGATATGTATTTTTGTGTCCTTATCTATCCACTTGGCGCATATTGGCCTGATCACTTTTTCCAGAATATCAACTTTCAGGTCCTCTTCAGAAATATCTTTCTTATGCTGCTGTGCAATCACCACTGCAGTGATCTTTTTTGGCTTGCCGTCATGATATTCGACAGATACCTGCGATTTTCCGTCAGGTCCAAGATGCTTGATCTCTTCCTTTTTCCTTACCTCAGCCATTTTCTTAGTCAGCTTATGTGCCATTATTATTGGGAAAGGCATCAGCTCTGGCGTCTCATTGCATGCAAATCCATACATCATTCCCTGGTCTCCAGCACCTTGCTTATGTGTCCCTGTGTCATCCACTCCTTGTGATATGTCTAAACTCTGCCCATGGATGCTGACAAGGACTCCTGCATCTTCGCAGTCAATCCCAAATTCAGGATCAGTATAACCTATGTCGCAGAGAGCTCCTCTGACAATCTTCTGGATGTCTGCATATCCCTTTGTAGTCACTTCTCCTACAACAACAACCAATCCAGTTGTTGTCATGGTCTCGACTGCAACCCTTGACATTGGATCCTGCTTGAAAAGCTCATCCAGGACTGCATCACTAATTCTATCACAGACCTTGTCTGGATGCCCTTCTGTCACAGATTCTGATGTGTAATGTTCTATTTTTACCATTTGATTCACCCCATTGATTTAAATTTAAGATTTTTTCTTTTCCTTTTCTAATATGTCTCATATATTCCTATATAACCTGTGCATCCAAGAGTGTTTAAAAAGATATTTGACAGGATTATTCCGATTGGAATAGGATTGGACAGGATTGGAATACAATTGTTATACTATTGTTTCACAATTATTATAGAAATTTTCCCATAAGATAATTTATAAAGATTTATATTGTAGGGTATATGGGTTATATTAGAAAAATTATCCACTTTGAAAAAAATCAGATATTTCCCTTGCTATAGAAGTAATTGTTCTTTCTCCTCTTACTGTCTCAATTAATAAATCAATCTCTTTATTATCTCCAGGAAGGACATCTGGTTTATTCAGAACAGCTGCCACTTTTTTACATCTTTTATGTACTTCTTGTATAAACGCTAAATAATCACCTTCGGATCTAAAAACTGATAATATGTCTGCATCTGAAGTCTGGGGACCTACTAATACAACACCATGTGTCCGATCAATAAATCTATAATCTCCTCTACTCAATTCATCTACTATTAAATGATCATATTGATTTGTGTGAGCGTATGCAATTGCATTACAGAAATTTTCATTCATAGGATTATGGGTAAATAACAGCTTTGGTTTTTCATGCAACATATTTGTTGCAAATACCTTCAGCTTTTTAAAGTTTTCTACCTTAAAATAGAATGATTTTTATTTAGTAATTCAAATAGAATTCAAACTTATATACAACATATTTAAGTAATTCTGATATTAATGATGTAATTTCTCATTGAAATGTACCTTATGCAAGATAAATGATATCAATAATATGAAAGGAATTGTCAATATTATCCTAAGAATCAAAAACCTTATTCCCAGGAACTGGAACTCAAATATCTCCTCTCCTAATTTAAAGCTTGACCATGCTCCGATAAATAGTGCAATATTAAATCTTGATATCCCTTTTTTAAGGAGCATTCCTGCAATTGGAAAAGCCAGATATATTGGTCCTGGTAGCAATGATCCCATCAAGAAGCTGAAAATCCCTCCTTTGATTCCAGAATGTTTTCCAAGATGGCTTATTATGAATCTCTGGGGAAGCCATACTTCAATCAATCCCATCAGGATAAAGAATCCTGGAAGATAGAGCAGGATAGTAAGCACATATCCAAAGTCTGGTTCAAAGATCATCCTTTTGATAAAGTCTGGTTTAAAAAATAGTACAAGCAGTATTAGAACAACTAATGTCATTAAGATTATCTTATGATGAATATTTTCAATCTTATTATGGATTTTTTTCAATATATCACACCCATTATTGCCCCGATTAGGATTACTGCAATTATTGACAGTAAATTCCTTAGTATAGCAAATTTATATCCTAATTCCTTGATCTCAATAGGAATAGTGAAGATATGCACCATTATCAGTGAAGTTATAAAAACGCAGACTATCCCAACCTTGACTCCATTTTGTAGCAATTGTCCTCCAATCGGAAATGCTATAAAAGAAGGTACATGGAATAATGCTCCTGCAAAAGCAGAGATAATATATCCTCCAAAGCCTTGAAGTGATGAGACATATACCCTTATTGTGTCAACAGATAAGATTCCTTCAAAAAAAGATATTAACAGCAATAGGATGAGTAACAACGGAAAGATCCTGTTAAATGTACCCCTTGCGATCATCAATGCTTCTTCAGCCTTTACCTTGTTCATAAAAAAATACACTAATAGAATTACAATAATTATAGCATCAAACACAAGGGCAGCTATCATATAGAATATCCTATATTGCTTAATATATATTATTTGCTATTTTTTTAGTTGATGCCAATTAGTTTAACCTTGAATGTAAGGTTTTTTCCAGCTAATGGATGGTTGAGGTCAATCTTTACAATTGTATCAGTTACATCAGTTATCCTTGCCGGTATCTGCCTGCCGTCAGGCAAGCCTATTGCAATGACCATCCCTGCCTTTGGTTCCTGCTCCTTTGGCAATTGGTCTCTTGGCAATTCTTTTACCAGCTGAGGATTGACATCGCCATAAGCTTCTTCTGGCTTTAGCTTGATCTCTTTCTCTTCCCTTTTTTTCATTCCAATAATTGCTTGTTCAAATCCTGGAATGACTTGCTTTGCTCCAATCTCAAATTCCAAAGGCTTGTCATGATTTTCAGAACTGTCAAAGACAGTGCCATCATCCAATGTTCCAGTATACTCAATCTTAACCTTGTCTCCATCCTCAACATTATCTTTATCCATTGACTTGTTTCTATTATTTACCTTATTTTTATCCTTTACTTTAGGTATTTTCTCATCCTTATCTACATCTTTTATATCCATATTATCAAACCTCATAGTATTTCGAAAAAACAAGATTGTACAAAAATTAACTTACTAAAGAACCACCAGTCATAGGCTGGTGAGATTCACTAAATCCACAACTTAATTATGATAAGACTGGTGGTTCTTAGTGCTCATAATGCTCAGAAATTTTTTTTAGAAATTTCTGGCATGCTAAAAATGCCCTGCATCTAAAGAACCACCAGTCATAGACTGATGGGATTCATTAAATCCGCAATTACCTTATGATAAGACTGATGGTTCTTAGTGCTCAGGAATTTTTCACTCCTGAAAGCTAAATCAATCAAAGATTGTCACCAGTCAGAGATTGGTGGAAAATTCCTGACATTTTATACAATTCTGACATTTTAACGAGTATAATTTTTTGTAATAAGGGTTTATTTAAGTAGTTTTTGATTTCTCACTAGGGTTTGAAATCAAAGAATCAATGAAGAATGCTGCAGTCTTTTGATTTCAAACCAATAGATTAGATATAAATATACCTACAAAATAAGTTGTTATTATGACAATCATTGCAAAAACAATATGTTCAGCAATTGCTCTGAAAGGCTTCTTGTTTTTTGATTTATTAATATAATATGTCAACAAAGCCAATATTATCAGCCCATAAACTACACTTACAAATATTGCAGTCTGCAACTCCAAGAGAAGTATCGGAATAAGAAATGTAAGCGCAAAAAGAAATTTTGATAAGAATGTGGCTAAAGTTGAAGTCCATATCTCTTTTTTTGAATGCTTGTTCTCAGACTCTTCACTTATATGGATTCCTAATGCATCTGATGCTGCATCTGCAATTGCTATAGTCAGGATGCCTCCTATCACTACTAGTCTTGACTCCAATCCAGAATACAATCCTACCATCAACCCAAGTGTTGTAATCACGCTTGATGTCAGCCCAAAACTGATCCCTATCTTCAATGAATGGTCCATTTATCAATAATAATATTGATCTTTTATATATTTTATTATTTTGTATATTCATATTTTGTAAGTTTATATTTGATATGTTTTATTATCTCATCTTTTTTATCATTTTATATGTTTTATTAATTCAAATATCTTCATTTAAATATTTTTTATGAAGATATTTTTATTCTTTTCCCTATTCTGCTCAATTTCAACATAAAAAACAATTAACATAAATTATTTATATTATTAATGATTACTGAAAAATATGAAAGTCCTAGTTGGCTCTGAAAACCCTGTAAAGATTGATGCAGTCAGAGAGGCATTTTCAAAGTATTTTGAAGATGTGGAAACAATTGCATTAAAAGTAGATTCAGATGTAGCAGACCAGCCATTGAATGATGATACCTTTATTGGAGCCAAAAACAGGGCTTTGCACCTGAGAAGGATTGACAATGAAAAAATCCTTGGTGCTGATTTTTTTATAGGCATTGAAGGAGGGATTATACAGCTTAATTCAACTTGGTTTGTCCTAGGAGCAATGTGCATCATTGACAAGGATGGAAATATTGGTTTTGGGACCACATCATTGTTCCAGCTGCCAGATCAGATAATTGATGAGATTTTGCAGGGCAAAGAATTAGGTGATGTTATTGACAGGATCACTGGAGAGCAGAATTCAAAACAAAAGAATGGGGCAGTGGGATATTTTACTAAAGATGTTGTCTCAAGAAAAAGTTATTATGTTAATGGAATAATTAAGGCACTTATCCCTTTCCTCAACAAGGAGCATTTTTTTAATAAATGAATTCTATGATTATATATGGCAAAATATATGGCAAAATACATTTTGTATAGTTAAATTTATATATTACTTAACGTTCATATTTCTTAGATTAGCTTAATTTGATTAGATGTTAAAGTAAGATTTGGGAGTGGTAAAACATGGTTCAGAGAATAGGAGGATTACGTAGAAAAACAAGGCATCTGATGTCAAAGCCTCACAATAAAAAAGGCAAGATTAGCATTAAGAATGTTCTTTCATCCTATAAAGAAGGTGACAGAGTGATCTTGATTGCAGAGCCAAGTACTCAAAAAGGGAGTTTTTTTAGAAGGTTTTCAGGCAAGAGCGGCGTAATAAAGGGAAAACAGGGCAATTGCTATAAGGTCCAGATCATGGACAATAAAAAGCAAAAGATTGCTCTAGTGAGCTCAATCCATCTTAGGAGGTTTTAAACATGGTGAAACCAACAATAATATCAGAGATTCCGATTTCAATGGCTGATGTCAAGGAAGAGCTAGAAAAGATCAAGAAAAATGAGAAAGAGCTCAATTTCAGGTCAAAAAAGACTTATGAATACTTGGCCCAGTTCACAAAATTGAATAAGAAAAAGGCAGATGAATTGAAAGAAAATTTGAATAAACTGAAGATTCCTAGATTAAAGGAAGAGTATATTATCAAGATACTTGACCTCATGCCTACAACTGTTGATGATCTCAAGTCAGTCTTGCAATCATACACAGTGACTATCAGCAATGAAAACATGAAAAAGATTGTGAATGTTATCAATGAATTCAATAAGTAGGCATTGAATCAGTATAATGAACATAATCAACAATGATAAAATGGAACAAGAAGAACAAAATGAAGAAGGGGAAAGAAGGCATACAAAAGAAGATACTGCCATTGTATTAGATTTTCTTCCAAACGGCTATCCATTTGATGAAAGGCCTTCCCATAAGAAGACTCCAATAGTCCAGGCTATTGGCAAGAATCATTTTGTTTTGCTGGAGCTTGTTCCAAAAAAAGATATATCTTTGCAGCCAAATCAGGAGATTTATATTGGAGAAGGGAAAAGGGACAAGATACACCATATCATTGGAAAGCTTACTGTGTCAAAGCTGACAAGCACTGCCAGAAGTGAGTTGAATTATGTTATTAAGAAGCTTGTTGAAGATAATGAGAAGAAATTTGTCAATTTTTTCAATTTGTCACAGCCTCTTACAACAAGGATGCATCAGCTTGAGCTTTTGCCAGGTCTTGGCAAGAAACATATGTGGGAGATCTTAGACCAGAGGAAAGAGAAAGAATTTGAAAATTTCAGTGATCTAAAGAAAAGAGTAAATCTTATGCCAGATCCTGAAAAGATTATCATAAAAAGGATCTTGAAAGAGCTGGATGGCAATGAAAAGCATCATATTTTTGTTGACCAATAGTTTTCTTAAAGTAAAATTAAAAAAATGATATGTTTTGATAAAATATGAAATTAATAGGAAACAATATGAAAATTGGGCCTTTCAACACTTCAAAAAAAGAGCTCAATGATATTTTTAAGGCTTGGATAGCCATATCGCTTGCATTTTCCCTAATTTTTGGAACATCTTCACTTTCAAGATTTATTTCTGCATTCATTATCTCTCTTCTTACAGTCGGTTTAGGTTTTCTGCTGCATGAACTGGCCCATAAGCTCGTGGCCCAGCATTATGGCTGTTTTGCTGAATTCAGGTCATTTGACTCTATGCTTGTCATAGCATTAGTCTTTGCATTCTTCTTTGGGATTGTGTTTGCTGCCCCTGGTGCTGTGATGATCTCAGGCCCTGTCGGAAAATCAAGGAACGGCAAGATTTCAATGGCTGGACCCCTGATGAACCTTATTTTGGCTGCAATCTTCTTGATTAATTTCATATTCCTTCCAGTCCCTTTTCTCAAGACATTGTTTGGGCTTGGATTCCTGATCAACACTTGGCTTGCGCTTTTTAACATGATTCCTGTCTGGAATTTTGATGGAAAGAAGATCCTTGACTGGAGCAAATTAATATATGCCCTTCTGGTAGCAGTAGGATTCGTTTTCTTCTTCACAGCCTCATCTTTAGGGATTAGTTTTTAATATTAGTCTTTAATATGACCTACTCCCCCACCTAAAGGTAGGGGTATCTATGGGAGTAGGTCGACCAGAAATGGCTACATCTCCTACCTTAAGGTTGGAGTATTGCCATTTCTGAGTATAAGTTTTTAATTGATGTTTAATAACAAAATTTATAAATAATAATGCATTACCCCAGTTTAATGTGGACAAAGATCAGTGAGCAAAAAGACTTAATTTCTTATAAAAAATCAGCCAATGACAAGACTGTTATCATTGAGGCTAGATTTGATAATGACATTTGGAAGATATATAAGACATACCAGATAAATGGAAAAAACAAGCTGGTCCGTGAATATAATACTAACTCGCGTGATTCTGCCATGACCATAATTGAGGATCTTAAGAAAGAGAAGGACATTTCAGTAAGGAGTATCATTGATCTTAGCAAAAAAGAGAGGGAGCCTCTTAATCTTAAGCTGAAGAGGGAGTATAAGGAATATGATGTTGAAAAATGGAGTTTCTCGATAAACAATGAGAAAAGAGTGAATGTCATAATAATCAGGTATGCTGATGAACTGATAATTGATTTCATCCTGCATGAAAAATACAGAAATGTTGAGAGGAAAATCATCAAAAATATTTTCTCAACCTTAAATCTTGACGATTTTATTGGCTCAGTAAACCAGAATATCTATTATTTTATAGACGAAAGCCATTACAGGAAAGATGAGAAAAAAGGATTTCTTATTGGAAAGATTGAGATGGATTTAAGCGAGGAATAGATATTAAATTTATTTTTTCAATCAAAAAATCCCTTCTTCAGGAAATATTACAACTCCGTTGTCTGTTATCTTCATAGGAAATATTTTTGTAGAATGTGCAAGACCTCTTAGTTTTAGGATCTCTAGAGCCCTTTCCCTTGTATCCCCTTTCCTGATATAATAGAGAAGTATGACTCCATCAACCTCAAATTCCATTATTGTTGACTTGTGCTTTTCTGGATCTGGATCTGATTCTGCTGTAAGCAATGCAGTGCACGCCCATTTTTGCATCAACCTGAACAAGGCAAGGCTTGCCTGGATCTTTGCCAGCTCATCCTTGTGCAGCATTGTAAAGGCAGTCAGGCTGTCTATCACAATCCTTTTTGCTCCCATTTTCTCAATCATGTTGTCAATGACACCTCCTCCTTCCTCAAGCAGTTTCCCAACCTGTTCTGGCGTGTATTCAATCACTGCCAGCTTATTTTCACTTTCAAGTTTTTCCAGATCCCATCCAAACTGCTCCATGTGCTTGAGCATCTTTTTCTTGTCTTCTTCAAATGTTATGTAAATGCCTGGCTCATTATATTTTTTGATCCCATTCATCAGAAATTGCATGCATAGTATTGATTTTCCAGATCCTGCTCCTCCACCAATGATATTAACAGAATTTCTCTCAAATCCTCCGTGCATGATCTTATCAAGGCCTTCAATTCCTGTCTGAACCCTGTCATTAGGCGCCTTTATCTTTGTTTTAACAGGATCGCCTTGCTTCTGGATTGGGATTTTCCCATTGCTCAATAGCTGGTGCTTTTCTCCTTCTTTTTTCTGCTTCAGCTCTTTCTGGATAGCTGTCTTTATCTTGTCAGCTTCATTTGCTGATGGAATTTCCATATTCTTGATTATAGACCCTGCAATTTTCTTCACAAATGGCATGGATTGTTTCACTGGTCTGGCAACTGGCTTAACATCTGCTCCAGCTCCAAAATCAGGCACTTTTATCCCTTTTTTCTTCACTTCTTTGGCCATATTACTATTTCCCTTTATTGACTATATAAATTTTTTTATAGTAGACCTTGATTGACACGATATTATCAGAATTTGATTTTCTGATTACGATCGCATTTTACAGATAATTATTTATACTCAATTATATAATATTGCATATTGGGTGGAATATGGACAAACATATATGTTCAGGATGCGGCTCTATTCTCAATAAGATTGAATCAAAGGTAGTCAGTAATTCAAACTATGATATTTATTATTGCAAAAAATGCAATAAGAAGATTGCAAGACTTGAAAACTAATCTTTTAATTTATATTCTGCATCAATTGAGTTTTTACCTATTTCTTTTTTAGGCCTTCTTGCAGGTTCACCTTCACTTACCTTTCTTGAGACTCTTTTTGTGTATATAAAGAATATTAGCAATACAAATGATATAAGGGCTAATATCAGGACAAATAGCAGGATTGCTCCGATCACAACAGCAAGATATGCAAAAGTTACCCACTTAAGAATCACCCACCCATGGTCTTTTGCATAAAGATAGATGAAATAGACTACAATAAGAGAGAAAACGCTTCCAAATCCAATAGAATATCTCTTTTTTACTGCCATGAGAATAAATTTTGTTATATATATTTAAATTTTTGTTTTCTACTTGATTATTCCAAATCCAATCAGTCTAAATCTGCTTCCAACCAGCCTGGAAATCGTCACTCTTGATCCCTTCTCGGCGCTGACCGGCTTTTTTAATTTTGAGATTACAGATTTTTTCTTTAATTCTATAACTTTGCCTACAGTTGCAGCTGAATTCACATTCAGCATGAGCATTTCTCCTAATTTGATAGGCTCGACTGCAAGATTTTCCTTATACCCAACTACTCTTTTTAGAAGGTTTACTTCAAGGTCAAGCTCATTAAACAAGCCAAGGCTTTTGCCAGGCAATGTCACAATTGACCCTGTTAAAGTGTCTGATTTGATTATTGAAGGATCCAAATCTGTAAGAAATGCTACAGATCCTCCAGGACCGACTCTATCGATCTTTTCATTTCCTGTCATAATGCCGATGATATGTGTATTCAGTTTTTTCCACACTTTTTGATTGCTTTCCTCAACCTCATATCCTGGGTTTAGCTCAATCTCATCCCCTATCTTAAATTTTCCTTGGATTACTGCTCCTCCAAGAACTCCACCTATCAATTTGCTTATTTCAGAGCCCGGCTTGTTAACATCAAAACTTCTTGCAACAAAAAATATGGGGTTCTTGGTCTCATCTCTTATAGGTGTCTTAATATTCTTTTCAATGGCATCAATCACAAGATCAATATTGATATTATGCTGTGCAGATATTGGGATTATAGGCGAGTCTTTGTAGACTGTGTCTTTTAGGAATTCTTTTATCTGATTATAATTCTTTTCAGCCTGTTCTTTAGCAACAAGGTCTATCTTATTTTGCACAACAATTAGGTTTTTTATTCCTATTATTTCAAGGGCAGTTACATGCTCTCTTGTCTGTGGCTGCGGGCAGTCTTCATTTGCTGCAACAAGCAGCATTGCTCCATCCATTATCATTGCCCCAGAGAGCATTGTTGCCATCAGTGATTCATGCCCTGGAGCGTCTACAAAGCTTACTTTCCTGACAAATTCAGCTTTTCCACTGCATTTTTTGCATTTTTCAGTTGTTGTATACCCTTCGCTTCCTTTGCATTTAGGGCATTTATAGAAACTTGAGTTTGCATAGCCTAATCTTATTGTGATTCCTCTTTTAAGTTCTTCAGAGTGAGTGTCTGTCCACTTTCCTGACAGTCTTTCAGTCAATGTTGTCTTTCCATGATCAACATGCCCAACCAATCCAATATTCACTTCTGGCTGGATAACCTTATTTGTTGATTCTGATTTTTTCTTGGCCATGAATTATTATTTATCCTCTTCTTTTGGTTCAGGTTATTTCTCCTCAGATTTAGGTTCTTTTGGTTTTTCTTCACTTTTATCTTCCTTTGGTTTATCTTCCTTATGTTTTTCATCTTTTTTCTCTTTCTTGTCACCTTCTGATCCTGCATCTTTACCATCTTTCTTCTCTATAGCCAAAGGAGTCTTTCCTTCCTTGAGAACTTTTAGGTTTATCTGAATGATCCTGGAATGGACTGTATTGCCGCATACAGTCTTTTTGGCCCTAATGCCTTTGCCTTTCTTTGTGAAACCTACTCCTCCTATTGAGGTTATTCTTTTCCTAGAAGTGCCTTGAACATCCTTTCTCATAGGAAATCCGCAATTGTCTGATCCGCCAGTTATCTCAAATTCATAACCTTCAAGGCCAATCTCATTCCCATTGATTGTTTCACCAATTTTTTTCCCTAGAAAAACCTCTGCTTCTTTATCTTTTACTTCTCTCTGTATATTCTTTCCTGTTTTTAGTCCAAATACAAGTTTAAAATCAGCCATTTTGTCCTCCCGGGCCAATATTCTCAGATATTGGCTCAGCTGTTTAGTATTAATTTTGTGTCAAAGCAGGCAGGGACCGCCAGTCAATATGCTGGCGGCATGTTCGCTTCGCTCACCCTGCCGGATTTGAGCATGCTCAGAAATATGCCATTTTCCAAAAATGGATTGCGGACTGTTGTCCGCTGGTCATGCAGGCCAGTGGTATATTTCTGACATATTAATCTGCAGTTAAGAAAATCAGAATTCATTTATAAAAGTATTGGTTTATGATGATTATTTCAATATTTCAGAAAACCTTTTATATTTAAAAAGATTCTAAATCATTAGATTATAATAATATCTAAGATTATAACTGTGGGTGGTAAAATGGAGCATATTAAATCTAAGATAAGGACTATTCCTCACTTCCCTAAACAAGGTATTATGTTCAGGGATATAACAACATTGCTGAAGGATGCCGATGGTTTGAAGGATGTTGTCCAAGCCTTTGTTGACCGCTATAAGGATGAAAAGATTGATTCTGTAGCTGGAATTGAAAGCAGAGGTTTTATTCTTGGTGGAGCAGTTGCCCATCAGCTTGGCCTTGGATTTATCCCAATCAGGAAAAAAGGAAAACTTCCTGCTGAAACAGTCTCCTTGACATATGATCTTGAGTATGGGACTGATACAATCGAGATCCATAAGGATGCTATAAAAAGGGGGGATAATGTGCTTCTTATTGATGACCTGATTGCAACTGGAGGTACTGCTGCAGCAGCCTGCCAATTGATTGAGAAGCTGGGTGGAAATGTTTTTGAAGCTGCGTTTATTGTGGATCTTCCTGAACTGAAAGGCAAGGAAAAGCTTGGCAATAGAAAAGTGTTCACTATGGTCGAGTTTGAAGGTGAATGATCAAACCCCATATATCTTGTCTATTTTCTTAGAAATTATCTTATTGATAGTTATGGAATTATTAGAAGGAATATTGTAGTTCCCAATTATTGTGATTGTCCTGAATTTTTTAGTGATATATTTGATGTTCTTTATCATCTCTGGAAACAATTGTTTGACTTCATCATTATGGATGTCAAAGAACAAGGAGTTTATTGATGATAATATTATCACCTTAATGTTTGATTTACTCAATAGTTTTTCTAATTTATAAATAAATGATATCAATTCAAAAACAGATCCTGGCCTTGATATCAGTATCTTTTCCAGGTTCTCTGGAATCTTCTTATGATAGAATTCATCAATGTATCTTGGTGTCATGCAATTGGTTGTGTCAATAAACAGGACTTTTGATGATTCCTGCATTCTTAGTGCAGATCCGATTGTTAAAGCATTTACTGTATGTTGGTCTCCATGGACAAGCACTGTCTTTCCAAACAATTTTTCTGTTTTCAGCATTATAAATTATTCACCTGATCCTATATGTTAATATTCAGTTTCATATAATTTAGATAGTAATAGAACTCCTTTAAATACCCTATCACAGAATGTCCAGTGTCCAGTGCTTAAAGCGTAAGCTTTAATTGATGGATGAAGTAATGAACAAAGCGAATGACACCATCCAGTGCTTATATATGTTAATATTTTAATAAGATTTATAAAGTAGATAATATTATTTGGTGCAAGCATAGATAACAAAAACCGAACTATCCCCCTGCCTAAAGGCATGGGTATTTATCATTCGGTTTTTGGGACACTGAGAAATTTGTTAGGCAAATTTCTGGTATGCTAAAAATGCTTTGCATTTTTAAGCATTAAAAATTCAGACAATAGAGTCGGAATTTTCAATAGGATATCTGTGCTTTAAACACGGAGTGTGAAGAACAATGGATAATAGGAGAGGAGGTTTCAGAGGAAACCAAGGCCCAAGGGATAGGAGAGATAGTTTCAGAGGAGACCGGGATAGGAAAGATAGTTTCAGAGGAGATCAAGGCCCAAGGGAAATGCATAATGCAGTTTGTGCTGATTGCGGAAATGAATGTGAAGTGCCATTTAAGCCATCAGGAGACAGACCTGTTTACTGCAAAGAATGTTATAGAAAGCACAAGAAGTTCTAATTTAATGCTCTTTGATACTTTTCTAGACACAATTTTTTTATTTTTTGTTCTGTTTTTTTCTTATGTTATTCCAATTGGGACCAATGCTATTATTTGTACTAAAGAACCAAAGGTTTTTTGTGCCCAATCAATCTAAGATTGATTAGGGTTTTAGAAATCCAAAGGATTTCAAAGAGGCTGGTGGCATGTTCGCTTCGCTCACCCTGCCGGCTTTGAGCATGCTCAGAAATATGCCATTTTCCAAAAATGGATTGTGGACTTGGACTTTTTGTCCACTGGTCATGCAGGCCAGTGGCATATTTCTGACATATAAATATTTATGATTTTCTAAATTAATATTGTTTAAAAATGCCTCATTAAAATATTGATAGCAAGTTTATTTGAGTTGAAACATCTTACATTTACCACTATATAGTACTCATTAATCGAAACATTTATATACTAGTTATTTGTTACCATATAGTAATAATAATAAACACTTTAAAAAAACCATATAGGTTTTCCCAAGAAAATAATCCCCCCAGGACTTTTTCTTCTTGGGTTTGCCTTTTTATAAAATTGCTTTCAATATAAAAAAGAGGTTAATAACTATGTACGACAGAAACACAGCCTTGAAAATTATAGAAAAAAAAGGACCTCATTTTATCACTTTTAATAATGGTAAAACAACTACTTATGCTCATCATTCTTTGCTGAGTAAACCTGATTCTAGTCAAATAATCAAAGGCATATATGACCGAAATGGGAATATTGCCTATTTTGTGCAGCTTGATCCTGATTCTCAAGTTACAGATATATTTGAAAGGCAACCACATCTTATACGAGGTCAAAGGGATAATACAGATTCAAGAAGAGGTTTTCTAGCATTGATAAAAGATGCATTTCAAGATAAAGTAGATTATACTGCTCAAGTTGAGCCTAATCAAGACCCTATGTCCCGTTCAGATTTTTTATTAGGATTAGGATTATCAGCAGTCCTTGCTGCCTCAATAGCAGTTCCATTTCTGGTATGCAATGGAAAAGCGCCAATCTCAAGGCCAAGAGCACATTATGATGAGCATATATGCAGTCAGAAGGCTATTGAAAAAAGACCTGAACAGCCTCAAGCATTGGAAACCAAATACAATCAGCCAGAACCTGAACCAGAACCTGTCCCAGAACAAAAAGAACCTTTATCTCTAGAGCAGAAGCTTGTTGATCCAGAATTTCTTTCTACTTTTAATTATGAATGGGCAGCTCAATTTCATATAAGAAAGAGAGACAGAGAAATATTTGACAATATCATAGGAAGGGAAAAAGAATTGCAGGATGATGGAGATAAATACAGGGTAGTGATTCATGGGCTGGAGGATCATGGGCAGGCAAAAGCTGTGATCAGTGAGTTTAAAAAAAATAATTTAGATAATGTCTCTCCAAGAGTATGGTATGACAGCTCAACTTTGACAGAAATGATAAATAATTATTCTGGATCTGGAAAGATTACAGTTTCTCTGCTGAATGCACTCATAGACACTGAATCAGATTGGGATCCAGACAAGATTTCATCTGCTGGAGCAAGAGGCTTGACTCAGCAGATGCCCTCAAATGTTTTATATAGGATGTATTGCCTTAGTATGATATCGCTTGATAAACATAATAGTGTTGTAGGTTCAAATAAAGAGATCCAATTGGCTAAAGAAAATAGGATATATCAATATTTGGTTGACAATCATGGAATAGATCTGAATGATCCAAGCACAAATCTTGCTTGGGGAATATATGATTTTGATGAGAGGATAAAGAGATTCGGCAATATCCAGCTTGCAGTGGCTTCTTACAATGCAGGAATAAGGGCAGTAGAGCTGAACCACAACTCAATCCCAGCAAACGGCGAGACACCATTTTATGTTGCAAAAGTGATGATAAAAGATGGAGCAGATGTTGTCACACATATTGTTTCAAAAGGAGAGACAATGTTTATGATATCAAAGATGTATGGCCTTGATTTGAACCTCCTTATCGGATTGAACAAAATTAAGGATGTTTCAAGAATTAAGATTGGGCAAAAGATAAAAATACCTATCATATAGAATCCCTGTTGTTTAGAATCACTTAATCTCTAATCTTTCCCCATCAATCCATATTTTAGGATTTCTGAAAACCTGATCCAGATGGATTATTGCATAAACAGTCCCTCCAAACCAATAATTTGATCCTAGAGCTATATGGGCTGATCCTAAAGTCTTTTCGCTGATAAGTGTTGAATCAACAATCCTTGCCCCTGGATTGATTCCAATTCCAAGCTCTCCTATTCTCCTGATTCCCCAAGGATATCTTGCATGCTCTTCAGCCCATTTCAAGGAATCTTCTAAAGCCTTTGCCTCTTCCCCCCCATTTATGCTTGTTACAACCCCATCCTCTATCCTCATCTTTATAGGTGTTTTTGCAAGTAATGTGCCATGAAGATTTCTTGAACATCCATCAATTATGGCTGTGCCATTAATCCCTATTTTTCTTGGCGGGATATATACTTCTCCTGCCGGAATATTTCCTCCTGTCCCGGGATTGATGTAATTTGCATCATTTGATATTGCTGATTTTAGCTTGATGTCAAATGTAAGATTTGTCCCGCTGTCAGTGATCACTTTTATCTCACTTCCCATATCCATTGCCTTCTTAATCTGCTCTGCCCTAGCCCTCATCTTGTCAAAATCAACATTGATAGAATTCACAATATCCTTAAAATTTGATGTCTTTATATCCCCCAATCCTGTTGAAGAGACAAACCTATGCCCATGTGATCTTGCAAACTTCCTGTAGCTGCTGCCGATTATTCCTAAAGATCCGGGTTTTCCTGACAATGAAAAGATAATGACGCCATAATTAGGAAGGTTCAGCAGGCTTTCAACAACCTGATCAGATGCTTCTCCCCCTCTTTGAATTGGATCTTGAATGACTAGTTTGTAATTCAATCCCATCCTTTTGGCTGCAAGCAGATAGCCTCCGAGCATGAGTGCAGGCAATCTCCTTGTTGGATACCCCAGATCACCCACCAATAATACCTGCTCTCTGCTGACATTAAGGCTTTTCTTGAGAACATTTATGAAATGATTATAATTGTTATTGACTGTATCGAATAGGTTTTCTCTTTTCAGCCATTCCACAAATTTTACAGAATCCATTATCTCTGACTTTATTTATACCTTTTTAAACTTTTTTATATTCTACTTGAGAATATCATAAAATGCATCAAATATTGGTATGTCTGTTGTGAATTGATAAAAGTTTATGCCTAATTTATAGCATACATCTGATATTTTATCAGTATGGTCATCAAGCATGCTTTTGTATTTATTCTTAAGATTCCTGCTCACATAAGTTTTCATCATGTCATTTGTCTCTGAATCTTTCAGTTTATAGTCTCCTGAGAGATCAAGGTCTTTCTCAATCGGATCCAGGACTTGGATGACTTTTATATCATGCTTTCCAAGCCTTGACAAAGTCTTTTTGATCTCCTCAATATTGATAAGAAAGTCTGACAATATGATTATCATTGACCTTGAGGTTATGAATTTTTTATAATCGTCAATTGAATCAAATAATTTTGACTCTCCTTTTGGTTTTACCTTATTTAAATAATCAACCATTGCCCCAAGATGGCTTAATCCTCTTTTTGGCCTGAACACACTTATTTCATTTGAAAAGGTGGAGAATTGGAATTTCTCATTGTCCTTCATTGCCAGATATGCAAATCCAACACCAATCATTGATGCAAAATCAAATTTTGAGAGTTTTTTCCCAAAATCCATGCTTTTGCTATGGTCAACTATCACATGCACTACTAAATTTCTTTCTTCTTCATATGTCTTGAGGTAAAGGTCATCAGTTCTTGCATAAACTTTCCAGTCAACCGCCCTGATATCATCTCCTGGAGCATAGATCCTATAATCCTTAAAGACTAATCCTCCTCCCACTGCAATGCTCCTCTTTGAGCCTGCATAATTGCTAGTGACTCTCTTGTTTACAACTAGGGAGAACCTGTTAAGCTGGCTTAGAAAAGATGTGTCAATCATTTTATTTGTTGATATAATTTTTATTTGTTTTCAATCCTTATTGATCTGTTTTTTATTTCACCTTTTTTGTCAGGTCTGATATGACATCATCTGCAGACAATCCCTTTCTTTCTGCTTCAAAATTTAGGATTATCCTGTGCCGCAAGATTGGCAATGCCATGGCATTGATATCTTCAGATGATACATGGTTTCTTCCATAAATAAGTGCTCTTGCTTTTGAGGCCATTATCAGCCCAATGCTTGCCCTAGGTGAGGCTCCAAATTCTATTATATCCTTATTTTTCCTTGTTGATGTCACAATCCTTATTGCCTTGGATTTAAGATCATTTGCAATAGGCACTTCCAGAACTTTTTCCTGAAGATGGAAAAGCCTTTCTTTGGTCAGTATTTTCTTGATTTGTTTTAGCTCTATTCCTGTTGTAAACCTGTCAACAATCTCCATCTCCTCATTATCAGTAGGATAACCAACCTTCACTTTAAGCAGAAATCTGTCTGCCTGCGCCTCTGGCAGAGGGTAAGTTCCTTCCTGCTCAATTGGATTTTGTGTTGCTAATACAAAAAAGGGCTTGTCAAGCTTGTATGTCTGGTTTCCAACTGTGACCTGCTTTTCCTGCATTGCTTCCAATAGCGCTGACTGTGTCTTTGGTGTTGCCCTGTTTATCTCGTCTGCCAGTACAACATTTGCAAACAAAGGCCCTTTCTGGAACTTGAACTCTTTCTTACCCTTGCTTTCATCAATTATGTATGTTCCAGTGATGTCAGATGGCATGAGATCAGGTGTTGATTGGATCCTCGAGAAATTAAGATCCATAAGCTCTGAAACAGTCTTGACAGCCAATGTCTTTGCCAGGCCAGGATAACCTTCTAACAATACATTTCCATTGCATAAAAGAGCGATCATGATCTGCTCAATCATCTCATCCTGGCCTATTATTACCTTGCTTACTTCATTTTTGACTATATCAAAGACTTCCTTGTATGTTTTCATTTTATCAACACCTCATTTTAAATCAATCATTTTATCGTTTTTATCTTGCTAAATCCTGGAAATAGTTTGAGACAAGCTCCTGCTCATCTTTTGGAATATTCTCTTCAAATGCAGCAGCAGACAGGGCTGTGATATCTGATGGAAATGTCTCGTCAAATTCTCTTTTTGACGCTTCTTTCACATCCCTTACATTTATTTCATAACCCAATGTTGCTATGCCAAGCGTCAATTCATCATCACCAAGCCTTGCGACATTATCTAACCCAAATATGTCATCATCATTTATCTCTATATCACTTACTCCTTCAGGCCCTCCTGCAAACTGTTCAGGCTCTCCTTGTCCTTTTTTCAGGTTAATATCATCAGCACTTACAAAATCTTTCACATCAATGCTTATTCCCTTGATATTGAATGTGTTCAGGAATATTATCAAAAAGCATATTGCGAGTATCAAAGCAACCTTTATTGTTGTCCTCTTAATGTTAAAGAATGTTGATGTGTCAACTTTTCTTAAATCAGTTACTATTTCATTCTGAAGACCTTCCACCATCTCATTCTCCAATTGGAGATTGTCAGCTGCAGTCCTCAATTTCTCATCAAGGAATTTATACTGCGATTCAACTAATTGTAATTTGCTTTTTTTCAGCTTATAGTATGTCTCGACACCTAGATAGACTCCTGCAGGTATTGCAGAATATAATGGATCTATAAAGTCAAATCTTATGATCATCAAGAACAGGAAAAACCCGAGGAATATTGCTATTGCTGTGATGACTTCCTGAAACAGCACAAATTTATTCAGGTTATGGTTTATCTCATCTATAACTTTATTGAAATTTTTCATATTTTCACTTATATTATTGGCATATCATATTCTTATTAAATATATCATACCTTTATAAAATTCATACCTTTATCATGTTCCTGCATTGCATGTATCCAAATCTGATCGAAGGCTATCAACTTGGTTTTCAAGATCATTTATATCATTATTTGCTTTCTCAAGATTATCCTTTGTCTCATTGAGTTCATTAGATAATGAAGTAACCTCTTGTCTTGCATCGACCAGATCGCCCAGAGCAATCTTAAGATTGCTCTTTGCGCCTGCAAGTTCCAGAAGAGCCCCTTGCAATTCACTTGTCAAGTCCTCATTCACGCCCTTGATGTCTGAATACTTTGAGCTCAGATCATGCTCTCTGTCAACCTTGACCTCAAATTCATCAAGTGTCTTGTTCAATTGCCTTTCTCTCATCACTCTTGTCTCAACCTCATCCCTTAATGTCTCTATTGTATTCTCATACTCTGATGTCAAGTTTGTGTATTTATTGTTATAATAGAGTGTGAAGCTTGTAAATGAGGCTATTATCAGGATTATTAAAAAAAGCAGTATTGTGTTGACATTGTTTTTAAGATAAGTCATTCATATCGCCTTCTTGACATTAGATAATTTTCTCTGAATCTTCTGAATCCTATCTCAAGGATCAGGATAATGAGGGCAGCAATAATAAAAGGCCACCTGAAAAACTTATAATCAGTCCTTATCCTGACAGAGTCCTGCTTGACTTTCTCAACAAGCTCCTTGCTCTCTTCAGGCTTGAAAAATCCTCCTCCGCTGCTTTCAATCAATGTTTTTAGGTCTGGATTGATCCCCAGCCTCTGATACTCTTGATGGTAATTAACAGCTGCTATTGTATTGTCAAATTTAAATATGCCTGTTGAAGTTGGGTTAAATGTGGAAGTATATAAATCTTTTTTGCCTAGCTCAACCTTTGAGAAATCATATCCTGTCAGGCCTGGCATCTTCTCTGAGATTATGTTTATTTCTGTTGGCTCGCCAAGGTTTGTGTCTTTCACCCTGATGCTGTATTGCTTGACCCTGTCTGGATCTCCTACTAGCCAGTTTATTGTTCTTGTTATGAGCTCTGAATTTTCTCCAGAATATAATTGTCCTGACCATTTGTTTCCATTATCAGTGCTGAGCACAGCCACTCTTCCCAATCCAAACCTCCAGGTTGTGAGTATTGGGCTGTTTTTCTCAGTTGCGACCAGGACTCTGCCAGTCCTTTTTGGGACAACCTGATTGAATCCAGTGACAGATGCATCTAGTTCAATGCCATTTGTTATGAATGTGTTGCTGTTCATTATCTCCAGACTGAATTTGTCTGTGTCAGTATCCTCTCCAATCTCAAGTGAAATCTTTATCTTTTCTGTCTCATTTGGCTGGTAAAAGACACCATTGCCATATTCAGCCAGCATTGCCATAAATTTGCTGTTGGTGTTTTCTCCAACTCCTAGGGCAGTTATTGTTATTCCATCATTGGCCATTGCCTTTGCCTTGTCTAATGCATCCTGCGGTGAATTAGTATTGCCGTCGCTAATCAGTATCACATTCTTGCTTCCTCCCACGTCTTGGAACAGCTCATGAGCCTTTCTCAGACCTTGAAATATTATTGTTCCTCCTTTGTACTCAAGCTGAGCGATTGTCCTGTTTAGATTAGGATGGTCAAACAATGGTTTTAATGATGCAATATAATGGGCTCTTGTGTTGAATGCCACAACAGCCACCCTATAGTCGAGTTTCATGTCTTTCAGAAGCTCCAGGGCTAGGGCTTTTTCGACTGCAACCTTTGTGTCTTCCTTGCTTCCGCTGAATGATTCTCCTGTGCTTCCAGATATGTCAATCAGGAATATGACATTTATGTCCTTAAATTCCTCTTCACCTCCAAATCCGACCTGTGCAGGCAGCAAAGTCTGGATCATGCAGTTCTGCATGCTTGGTGTTATGGCAGGATTGCAGCCATTGTTGAATTCAAATGTGTTTTTTCCTCCTGCCACTAATAGGCCGTTTCCATCATCTATATATTCTTTTAAGGCATTAACTTTGCTGTTTAACTGCTCCTCTCTGATGTCATCTATGACAACCAAGTGATAATCTTCAAGATTGCCCTGAACATCTTGTGCCACAGTAGTGTCATAAATCTCGCTTAGAATTGTCTTCAGGGGAGAGCTCTCCTTTGTCACAAGCAGTAATTTTGGTTTTTGCACTACATGGACTGTCCTATAATAAATATTATTCTGCTCAAAATAATCCTGGTTTTCAAGCCTTGCAATTATCTTATGGTCCCCGCTATCGAATGATTTCTTGAAAGAAATGACTTTCTCGCTGTTGATATCTGAATTGATTATCTCTTCATTATCAACTGTGACTGTCAGTTTAGATGTCAATTGCCCAACTTGGTTGACGATGATGAAGAATTCATTCTCTGATTCCTGTATGACCTGTGAAGGGCCGTTGATTATGACAGCATGATCATCATATAATGGCTTGATGTCAAGTGCATTGATGACTGTATTCTGGTCCTGCGCAAATAATACTGCATCACCCAAGTCCCATCCTTCATTGCTGTATGCATCTGTGATTATCAGGAGATTGTCATTTCCCTGCATATTGTTCCTTATTGCACTTCCTATTGCAGACCTGTTCCCTGACTCAATGTCCACTATTGTTATTGGGATGTCATCTCCGATCTTGCTCTTTATTTCCTCAGCAATGTCTCCCTGGAACAGGCTAAAGCTTCCTGACCTGTCCACAAGGATCCTAAGGTTTGGGTCTCCTCTCTCCTCAATGTCTGCATATTCAAAGAATGATGCCAATCCAAGAAGCAATAGGGAAAATATTATTATTCTTGATAGTGTTATGACAAGCCTGTCTAATTTCCTTTCTTTATTAAATGTCTTTTTCTCTGTCAGGTTATTGAATTTCACAAAATTCTTCCTGATGATGAATGAAAGGATGAATACCAGTGGGATTATCAAGAGAGTCACCCATAAGTACAATGCCTTGATCTTTGATATGTCTGATAATGTGACCATTATAGATCGCCTCTTTTCTTTACAACAAGTATCTCAAGGAACAATAAGACCATTGCTATGATTATAAGATAAGTTTCAATTGGGATGTTTCTTATCTTATCTTTTTTCTCAACAACAAAATTGTTTGATTCTTCTGTAAAATCCTCGTGCTGGTTTCCGACATCAGATTCTTCTTCATCCAATAGGTTTACTGATATTCTTTTTCCATCCTCTTCTATCACTCCCACTTTCCTGTAGTTCTGCACTTCACCTATCCTCTTGTTATAATCCCTGATATCCTCTGTCTTCACAAGATGTTTTATAAGGTTACTCCAGAATATCGGGTATGATGGGGTTGTCTTGAAATCAGTCTCATCATCCATTATGCCGTAATATACTATTGAGCCATTATTGTAATTGTCAAAAGACAATAATGGTGAATTGTCTGAAGATGTGAGAATTATGGTTGTTCCATTTTTTGGTGATGATTTCATATACCTGCTAAGCCTTCCAAACTCAACATCTTTTGTGAATTGGTTCTCTATTATGACATTTATGTTGGTGTCCTCTTCAATCCCGATCATCTCAATTGGAAGCTTGTCATCAAAGTCAATCTCCTGCATGTCTTCTTGCGCTGTTATTATCAGGCTTTTTCCGCTTGAGAGGAGCTTTGCCAATCCTTGGAAATCACCTACAATCATCTCATTCTTGTTCAGCTTGTTTGTGAGGATGACCTGAGGATTTATTGATTTGATGTCTTCTATTGCAAAAGGAGGGCTTTTAACGACCAGATCAACAATCTTGGATGCCTTTAATGCAGATTTGAGATATGTCTCTTTTGCACTTGTTATAAGCAATACTTTTATCTTCTGTTCAGTTGGAGTTGATATGTATGCCTTGTTGTCCAGCACAAAATCATCTTCTGGGCTTAGGATCACTGTTGATTCTCCTTGAGGAGTTTCAAACGTGAATATCTCTGTTGACCTCTGGAGTATTGTCCTAGATTCCTCAAAAAGATTATTATTTTCTTGTTTAACATTCAGCTGGATTGCCTTTTTTTCATCATTGAAGTTCTTTACAAACACTTGGGCATTGTCATTGGACACAACCATGTTCACTATGCCTATATTCTCTGCTTCTGAGTTTACATCTATCAGCTCTACCTCATTTCCTTTTCCTGTCAGGATCCTTTTTGCTTTTAATGGATCATCAAATGATCCCATCACATTGATGAAATCGCTTATCACAATGATCTTTGCATTCTTCTTGTCAAGAAGCTGGTCAGCCCTTTGCATTGCTCCTTCAATGTTTGCTGCCGTGTCAAATGCCTCAATTGCATTTAATCTTGTTCTTGCCTCGCTTGTCCAGCCGTCCCTTACAGACACTATGATGCTGTTTGATGCCTGGATCAGGTTTATGTTTCCATTGAGCTTTTCTTTTGCTATGTCAACAGCTTTCTGAAATCTTGTTGTTCCATCTGTTTTTGTCTGCATTGAAGCAGATGAATCTATGATTATGAATGTGTTTTTAGAGTTTGATTTATCTATTGATTTCAGGATTGGATTCATGACAGAAAAAGCCAATAATAATATTGCCAATAACTGCAATAAGAATATCAGGTTATTCCTTAGCCTTTGGAAAAAGCTTGTTTTCCTTGATTTTTTCTGCTCTTTTAGAAAAAACATCAAAGAGGGTATTGTTTTTGTCACAGTCTTTGGTTTGATCAAGTATAGCAGTATGAATGGAACAAGAAATATAAAGGCATAAATCCCGATTGAATTCAAGATTGATATGTCCATACCCAATATGTTCATTTTTATTTCTCCTCAACACTGTTTATTAAATGTTTTATAGCTTTTTCCTTGCTTTTCAGCCTGTTTTTTGCTCTATATATATCTAAGATATAGTCCTCTTTTTCATCAAGATCTATCTGGATTTTCACCATTGTTTATATTTTATATTATAATTTTTGTATTAATTTAATATATTATGTCTTATTATATCTTATT
>JAZDHV010000060.1:0-15261 GCA_043805595.1 Candidatus Woesearchaeota archaeon | reverse complement strand
AAGCTGGAAAATGCGCAAAAATGCAGGGCATTTTTGGCATGCCAGAAATTTCTAAAAAAAATTTCTGAGCATTCTGAGCACTAAGAACCACCAGTCTTATCATAAGGTAATTGCGGATTTAGTGAATCCCACCAGTCTATGACTGGTGGTTCTTTAGTAAAGGTTTATTTGTCAATTTTTTTAGATTAATCCTAAACTTTATTAATACTAACACTTTCCTTATTGCATATGCAGCATATAAAACGGATATTGATAACAAAAGATGGCAGGACATTCTATGTCAAGGACATTTCCAATGACTATCATTGCGAGCATGGGCTGGTCAAGGCAAAGGATTTGAAAAAGAAAGATGGAACTATAGTCAAGACAAACAAAGGGATAGAGATGACATTGCTGATGCCAAGGTTCATTGATGTTGTCAAGAAGATCAAAAGAGGTGCACAGATAATAACAAGAAAAGACATTGGAGAAATAATTGTAGAGACTGGGCTAAATAAGGATTCAATTGTGGTTGACTGCGGAGCAGGATCAGGAGGATTAGCATGTTATCTAGCTTTCCTCTGCAAAAAGGTCACAAGCTATGAAATTAGGCAGGATCATCTTGAATTAGTAAATAAAAACATAGAATTTCTTGGATTGAAAAATCTAGTATTAAAACTAGGGGATGTTTATGAAAAAATAGATGAGAAAAATGTAGATATAGTGACAGTAGATGTGCAAGAACCATGGAAAGTGCTTGAGAATGCATCAAATGCTTTGAAGAATGGCGGATTTTTAGTAAGTTATTCACCAAACATTACCCAGTCAATAAATGTTGTCAATAAATCAGAAGAGCATGGATTCTGCCACTTAAAGACAACTGAGCTGTTAGAAAGGAATTGGGATATTGTAGATAGGGTTGCCCATCCCAAATTCAGGGATATAAACCATACAGGCTTTTTGAGCTTTTTTAGGAAGATAAAATAATATTTTTTCGTGTAAAATGAAATTTAATGCCCTTAAGGTTGTTTCAATTGTGCTAATAGCACTTTTGATTGTGAATATGGTGCTGTTTGCAATGAAGAAATCAAATACAGTCTACTTCTGGGTGTTCATTGTCTTGGCTGCAATATATTCATTTCTTGTTTTGCCTAAATTGAAGGCGAGTAAAACAAAAGAATGGGAAAAGAAAATCAAAAAGAGCGGAAAATAAAAGAGAAAAGTAAAAAAATGAGGAACGAATTTCAATCGAAGAAATACCTAATGAAATTAGGGATTTGATGATTTTGAATTGAAAATATAGGTAAATCTAATCGAAATAAAGGCAAATTTAATGAAAAATCAATGAAAAAGAAGAAATCCTTGCTAAAAAAAGAAATTAGGGTAATCGGGATTGATGACTCTCCTTTTGACAAGTTCAAAGAACAGGAGAATTTAGTCATTGGAACCATATACAGGGGAGGAGACTTCATGGATGGCGTGCTCTCAACTCATGTCCAGGTTGATGGAGATGATTCTACACATAAAATTTCAATGCTGATAAATAATTCAAAGTTCAAATCACAGTTGAGGTGCATCCTATTGGATGGGATTGCTTTGGCAGGTTTCAATGTGATTGATATCAAAGAGCTGAAGAAAAATACAAGATTACCTGTCATGGTAATAATGAGGCATTATCCTGATATTGACAAGATTAAAAATGCTCTGGAAAAGGTAAAAAAACCTGAGAAAATGAAACTGATTAAAAAAGCAGGGAAAATCCATGAGATAAATGGCCTTTTTGTGCAATTGGCAGGGATGACAATGAGCAAGGCAAAAGAAATATTGGAGATAACAATCACAAGAAGCCAGATACCAGAGCCGATAAGGATGGCGCATATAATTGCGTCAGGCGTAAAAGACGGCGAAAGCAGGGGAAGGGCATGATTTCAGATGAAAATTTTATTAGTTCATAGGGCAATTGGAGGAAAAAAGGATTCACAGCAAATAATCATGCCAAATGGGCTTTATTATCTTGGTGCTTTATTAAATGAGAATGGATATAATGCTGAATTAAGAAATTATTCAGGTTATTCTGATGACGATGTTGTAAAGGACATTAATTCAATAAATCCAGGCATTATTGGAATTGCATGCTATACATTCAATGCAAAGACAGTGTTTGACCTCTGCAGACTGATAAAGAAAATCAATGAGAAAATCCAGGTTTTTTTAGGGGGGACTCATGCAACCGCTCTTGACAGGGAAATAATGGAAGAAGTCAATGATGTTGACATAATAGTGAGGAAAGAGGGAGAGATTACTGTACTTGAGCTAGTAAATCTAATAACTGAAGGGAAGGATATCTCTGAAGTAAAAGGAATAACATTGAGGAAAAATAAGAAAATATTTAGGAATCTAGACAGGGAGTTAATCCAGGATCTTGATTCATTACCACTACCTTCAAAATATTATTCGTATCAAAGGATAATAACTTCAAGAGGGTGTCCAGGCAACTGCATTTTTTGCTCAACTCCACATTTCTGGGGAAGAAAGGTTAGGTTCAGGAGTCCTGAGAAAATTGTGAATGAGCTAGAGATGCTTAATAAAAAGTACGGACTCTCATATTTTATTTTTTCAGATGATACTTTTACTCTAGACAAGGAAAGAACAATAAAAATTTGCAAACACATAATTGAAAGAGAGCTGAAAATAACCTGGGACTGCAGAAGCAGGGTCAATCTGGTTGATGAAGACAGGATTAAATGGCTGAAAAAGGCAGGATGCATATCAATTAGCTATGGGGTTGAGTCAGGCTCTACAAAGATACTTAAAAATATCAATAAGTATATATCAAAAGAACAGACAATAAAAGCTTCAGAACTTACGAAAAAGTATGGATTACAATTGAATTTCTTTATTATCATAGGATCACCCGGAGAAAATGATGAGACCATAAATGAGACCATTGAACTGATAAAAGAGACAAGACCACATGATATTATTATCTCAAACATGCAGTTAACACCAGATATTGAGCTGTGCAATAATCAAGAAATCCCAATTGATAAATGGTTTGAGGACAATTCAGAACCAATATATTTTACATCAGAACTTGATATTGATAAAATAAAAGAATATGCAGAAAAAGTTCATAGAGAGTTTCTGAAAAATAAAGGGGCATATGCTTTTGAAGAGTTGATACAGATGATTAAAAATGATCCAGGAAGTGCACAAGCATTCAATAATTTAGGGCTTTATTACCTTGAGAAAAAAATGGGAAAGGATGCATGCATATGCTTTTTGAAGGCAATCAAGCTAAATCCAGGATATTCGCAAGCTTACAATAATTTGGGAGTTCTGACTGTGAAATTTGGCGATCCTGGAAAAGCAATCTCCTTGTTTGAGAAAGCCTTAAATCAAAATCCAGAGGATCTAATGGTTTTGAACAATCTTGGAAGTTTGTATAGTGAAACCGGCAGTAAAGAGGATGCAAAGAAATGCTTTGAAAAAGCCTTAAAAATTGATCCTGAAAATAAAAGAGCACTGAAAAACATTGTATTAATGGGAAATTAAGAGTAAAATGCTGAAAAAATCAGGGAAATCTTTTAACAATCCTGGAAGATTTACAATATATCCTTAAAATTATGAAATCTTTCTATTAGATCTGAAACATATATGAAATCTGTAGAAAATTTCTGTTTTTTTTTGGCAAACACTTTTTAAGGACCTATACTTCTAATTTTTCTTAAAATGTCAGAAATGCTCAGAAATTTTATTAAAATTTCTGAGCATTTTTGAGCACTAAGAACCACCAGTCCGTAGATGTAGTGGATGTTGAATTGATAAATCCCACCAGTCTCTGACTGGTGGTTCTTTAGTTTTAAGGAGGATGAGAAAATGATTGGTTTAAAAATAGTATTGGTTTTGTTTGTTTTTGCAGTTTGTTCAGCATTCGCATTTGCGAATGTCCAGATATCTGAGGTATTGTATGATCCAGTCGGGACAGAATCTGGTGGAGAGGCAGTTGAGCTTTATAATCCCACTGGATCAGATATTGACATATCAGGATATAAGATCAGAAGTGAGACAAGCATGAGTGATGCTGTTGTTCAAGAAGGGACTGTTATGAGTGCAGGTTCATACTTTCTCATCGCTGACGCCGGATGGTCAACAAGCAAAGACAATCCATTATGGGCAAATGCTGATCATGAAGAGGCAATTACTCTTACTAATTCAGATGCAGGAATCGCTCTGATAGATAATAATGATAACATCATTGATGCTGTCGGATGGGGTGACCCAAATCAAATAGATGCTGGCTTATTTGAGGGCACACCCTCATCAGGCGCAGGCACAGGGAATAGTCTCATAAGAAATCAAGATTCAGGAAATAATGCAGTAGATTTCGAAGAATCTGCCCCTGATTTAAAAAACAGTAACAGTGCGAGTGGAGGCTTGGATGGACCAAATGGAACTTTTTCTGCAAAAATTGCTTTCACTGTTACTGTCACTAATCCTGTGTCAAGGATAAAACTTGTTAATATATCTGATGAGGATCCAACAAAAAATGGGACACAGATCATACCAAATCCAAAAAATAAAAAATTGATATCTGTTGAGATTGTTGCAAGCAATGACCAAGGACATGACTTTATTGGGGACATAAATGCTGTATTCAATGGAGAAAACATCTCATTGAACAAATCTCATGCCTTGAACCAGACAGATGCAATATTTTCAAAAGATCTGGCATTGGACTTCTACGATGATCCAGGAGAGTATAATCTAACATTTTTTCTGCTAAACAACACTGAGAACAGTTCATTAGAATTTCAGATTGATTATGAATCTTTGACAGCATATGAGTTAGACACCACTTCTTTGGAATGCAATGTCAGGGTCGGAAAAAAATGCGAGGTTTCCGGAGATCTGAACATCTCTTCAAATGATCAAGCCACACTAAGGAATATCGGCAATATCAACCTTGATTTTGAAGTATTTGGAAGCAATCTAGTCAGCGGGAACAATGTAATTGAAGTAGGCAATCTAAAATATTCATTCTCTGACTATCCATTTCAAGTGATGCAGATCAATCCAGTGCTTAATGACATTAATCTGGACAAAGGAGAGATGTCAATGATAGACCTGTCATTTGAACTAGAGATTCCATCAGGAACAAAATCAGGATCTTACATATCAGACATTCTGCTGAATGGAGTTGAATCATGGTGAAGATGATCTATATGTTTTTTGTTTTTCTTGTTTTTGTTGAAGCTGCTTATGCATTGTCAATAGGAATCAGCCCAAACCAAATATTGATCAATGAAAATAATCCTGAGAAACAATTGACATTATTTAATCCAAATAACTTTTCAGTAGGTTATTATCTGGAACTAGAGAAACCAAATGACGATATTATTTTTGAAAAAGAGGGAATGATAAACGCATTTGACAGCATAAATGTAAGGATTAAGCATACTTTTAATGAATTTAGAGATTACGAGTCAAGATTATTAGTCAAGTTTTTCCAAAAAGAAGAAAAAGAGGGGATAGGAATATTTCCAACTGCAAGTGTCAAAATAAAATTAGAGAAGTTAAGCGATACAATTGACTTGAATAAGATATCTGATATGGAAGCTGAGAATAAAACTGACAAAAAACAAAACCTGAAGACAGCACTTACTGTCATAGGATTGATAATCATAATTGGAATCTTTATTTACCTCATGATCTCATAAATTTGAAAAAGATTTATATACCATTTATACAATAAAATGTATATGGTAGATTTTATCAATCTGACTGGGATACAATACACACCTTTCTCTGCCATAGAAGGGATTGAGGTAATCAAGCCACTCCTGTTTTATATCATTGGGATAGTTGTCTATTCAATATTTGTCTTTAAATTCTACAAGTTTTTAGCTAAAAGAGACATATTTGAACTGCATCTTCAGGAATATTCAGATTCATTTGTTGGATTTGTAAGCAAATTATTCAAATTAATATTTTATATTCTTGAATATTTGGTATTATTCCCTCTATTCGCTTTTTTCTGGTTTTTGGTCATGGCAGGATTATTCTTATTCTTGTCAAAGAACCAGGATATTGGGACAATATTGCTGATGTGCATGTCACTTGTGACAGCTGTAAGAATTACAGCGTATTACAATGAAGACCTGTCAAGAGACCTGGCAAAGATGATACCATTTGCATTGCTTGGCATTTTCTTGGTAGATGTATCATTTTTTTCTTTTTCTAATTCTATCAATACGGCATTGCAACTGCCAATGTTCTGGAAAACAGCATTGTACTATCTTGGCTTCTTTATAATCCTAGAATTAGTGCTGAGACTAGCGGAAATGGCTTATTCAGCTGTTTTTCGGAGAGATTAGTTATTAATAGAAATACTGTGAGGTTTTCATAAATGGTTGATAAATTAGTCCTTAAATTAGAGGGGTTGAGTAAATCAAAACAGGGATTATCCCTTAAAAAGCAGAAAAAGTTAATAAAAAAACAATTGATCCTTATCGAAGTCTTGGATATTGAAGAAGAAGCTTTAAGAAATCTAGTAAAAAGAGAATTAGAAAAAATCAAAAATTTAGAGAAGTATAAAGAATATAATCTCTCATATGATGAATATTATCAACTTATTAGGGATAAAGATGTTGAGAGAAACTTTGCACATTTGTTTTCTGAAGAGTTTCAACCATTGATTAATATAATATCACTAATAATTAAGAATTTAAAAAGACAGTTATGGTCAAATAGGGATATCAATAGGATTATAATTGAAGAGGAAGAGCTGTATCAAAAATTAAATAGACTATTAGAAGAATTAGAATTATCACAAGAAAAAATTAAGGATTATTTTGAAAAACTAAAAGGATTGACATATAAAAAAGGGGCAATTCGATCAGGTCAAATTATTGCTAAGGTTATTAGGGGGATTTTATTTAAAGTTGATATTCAAGGAATTGGGAATATCCCTGCTTGGGGTCCATGCATTATTGCTTCTCACCATTATCATGGTTATTTTGACACATTACTCTTGTATTCTATTTTTAAAAGGAATGTATTCTTTCTAGCGTCAATAGAGAATTTTATTGCATTGCCCTTATGGGATAAGGTCATTTGTCGTTTAGGAGCTTTACCATTTAAACAAGATGAATCAAGGTTTCCAAAAAGGAAATCAGATGCTCCTTCAATTGACAAAATTCAAAATTATCCAAGTAACAATTTTAAAACAATGAAGAAATTATTATTTCACTTATCAATAGGTGATGCTGTTTTTATTTATCCTGAGGGAGAGGCAAAAACACTAACAATTCATGAGTGGGATCCAAGTCTTAGATTTTTCCCCCCTCAAGAAGGATATGTCCAGTTAGCAGTACTTGCAGAAAGAAAAACTAACAGGAAAATTCCTATTATACCAATTGGAATAAAATATAGTGGAAAATTGAATAGAAATCTAAGGATTAGAATTGGAAAACCCATACTTCTTCCTAATCAAATTCAGAAATTGTCTGGAAGTAAAATGGAAGAAGCAATTAAATATTATTCAATGACAATTTTTGAAGTGATAAAAAGATTATCGGGATAAGATCTAGGCATAATAATACTTGTTTTTCTTTTTCTGCTCTCTATCTTTTAGAGAATTGGGCTTGTTGATTCTTGGACGTCCAGTCTCTTCCTCTCTTCTTAAAGAAATCTGGATGTCTTTCAAAAGAGAATTCATGCCATCCTGCATTCCAAAAGGTCCTTTTGCAAGCCCTCTTATTGCAGGCTGGCCTTCAAAAACCAAGAGACGGTTGGAAAGATTGTCAATGAACAACAAATCATGATCAACAACTAACGCAGATTTTGCCTTTATCTGAATAAAATTCTTGATTATCTTGCTGACAATAAGCCTCTGCTCAACATCAAGATAAGCTGAGGGCTCATCCAGAAGAAATAAGTCACAGTTCTCACCAAGTGATTTTGCAATCGCAACTCTCTGAAGCTCTCCTCCGCTAAGATTGCAGACCTTCCTTAAAATCAGACCTTTAATGCCTAATGGATTTATCAGGTCATTGGTGTGTTTTTTTATTGTGTCCTGAAGAAGGTTTATGACAAGTTCTTCTGAATCAGAATCAATATACTGGGGCTTGTAAGAGACCTTTACTTTTGTGTCAATCTCACCGCTGTCTTTCTTGATCTCATCAGCAAGGATCTTGACAAAAGTGGTCTTTCCAATGCCGTTTTCACCAATGACACCAACAACCTCATCTTTTCTAATGTCGCCGGATTCTGTCTCTAATCTGAATGTTTCAAGATCTTTCTTGACATTATTCCAAGTGATTAATGGAGGCCTTTCTTTTGATTTTTGCTGTTCAGAAGTCTGGAACCTGATCTTATAATCCCTGAATCTGATGTTTTCATCCTTGAGAAAACCTTCAAGATAAGCATTTATTCCAGCCTTGCTCTCTTTTGGATGGGAAACAACACCATACGCTGCTTTCTTGCCATACATAATATGGACAAGATCAATCATATAATCAAATGCGATCAGGTCGTGTTCAATTACCAAGACAGATGTCTTTTCATCAACTAAAGACCGGATGAATTTTGATATCTTAAGACGCTGTTTAATGTCAAGGTAAGATGTCAGTTCATCAAAAATGTATAGGCTAGCCTGTTTCAGGACAGTTGCAGCAATTGCGACCCTCTGCAATTCTCCACCAGATATCTTTTTAATGTCATGATCAAGAATATTTGTAATCTCCAAATCTTTAGCAATCTTGTCAATCTGGTTTTTTTCATCAACTTTTTTCAGAAGATCCCTGACTTTTCCATTATTTGATTTTGGGATCAGCTCAACCTGCTGGGGCTTATAAGAAACCTTGATGTTTCCTTTTTTCATCTGCTCAAAAAAATTCTGGGCTTCAGTACCCTTAAAGCGCTCTAAAAGCTGGTCATAAGATGCAGCCTTGTCCTTTCCAAGATTAGGCTTTAAGACTCCTGCCAGGATCTTGATTGCAGTAGATTTACCTATCCCATTGACTCCAAGGACTCCAACGACTTTTCCAAATATTGGAGTTGGCAGTGAGTAGAGGGCAAATCCATTCTTATCAAACCTGTGGATGGGATCTGTTTTCAACTCTTCTGGAAGGTTAATGATGTGGATTGCCTCAAAAGGGCATCGCTTAGGGCAGATTCCGCAGCCAGTGCAGAGCTCTTCAGTGATTGACGCTTTTTTATCATCACCTTCTATAATACATTCATCACCAGTCCTGTTCACAGGGCATAGCCTAATGCAGAGATAATTGCCGCATTCAATCGGATTGCATTTCTCCTTTTCAATCACTGCAATTCTGGTCATGACAGGATAAAATCAATTAATGTTTTTAAATCTTGCCTAGAATATATATCTTTCCTCTTATCAATAGAAAAGTTATTAAATGTCCTTATTTGATGCTTTTATTATGAAAAAAGGGGTTTTATTTATTATGTGTGTTATTTTTGTACTATTTTCTGCATTTATTAGAGCTGAAACAATAAGAAACTATGTTGTGGACAATGCAGGAGTATTCTCAGTAGAGCAAAAATCATCATTTGAAACAAGATTAATGGAACTGCAGGGAAAAACCAATAATGTCCAGCTCGTTGTCTATACAGAGAACAAGATTCCTCCTGACAGCAGTCTGGAAGAAAGGTCTCTTAAGCTGGCTGAAGAGAATAAAGTCGGAAAAAAAGGGGCTGACAACGGAATCCTCTTTTATTTAGCTGTTGAAGACAGGGCTTACAGGTGGGAAGTGGGATATGGTGTTGAAGATGTGCTCAATACACCCCTTCTAGGAAGAGTCTCAAGAGAAATGATGGAGCCTAATTTTAAAAAGGGTGATTTCTCAGGAGGGATCATCAATGGGGTTGATGTTGTTGAGAGAATACTCATGAATTCCTCAGATGAGGATGTGCAAAGACTGATGAACAACAGTGCAAATCAGGATCCAACAGGTCTGATAATATTCTCAATAATCTTCTTTATTATAATCATCTCGATAATAATCAGTTCGATAAAATATCAATCAAAAAAAGGAATAAAACATAAAGGAAGCCTGAATGATGCAATCTATTTTGGAGCCATGTGGGGTATGTTTGGGCCAGGCCGTGGAAAAGGCGGATTTGGCGGAGGAAGTTTCGGAGGCTTTGGTGGCATGGGAGGCGGATTTGGCGGAGGAGGCTTTTCAGGCCATTTTTAGGAGGTGCTAATATGGCAGATATTGATCAGAACAAAAAGATGAACTGTCCCAGATGTTCATCATTATTCAAAAAAATAAATATGAAAAAATTAAAACATCCAGCAGGAGCAATACTTGATGTCTGTGAAAGTTGCGGGGGGATGTGGCTGGACAGGAATGAAGTAAATATATTATATGAAAAAACCAAAGGAGGAAAAAATGGCAAAAAACAAAAATAAAAATTTGTGGATAACACTTGGAGTCATTGCAGCAGTCATCTTGATAATCATGTTTTCGTTTATAGGGATTTATAACGGATTGGTAAGGCTTGACGAAGATGTGAACAACAAATGGGCTCAGGTTGAGACAGTCTATCAAAGAAGGGCAGACCTGATACCAAATCTTGTCGAGACTGTAAAAGGAGCAGCAAACTTTGAAAAAGACACATTTTTGGAGGTTACAGAGGCAAGGACAAAATGGCTGAATGCAGGAACATTGAACTCAAAAGTGCAGGCAGCAAATGAGCTTGAAGGGTCATTGGCAAGATTACTGGTTACATTTGAAAACTATCCTCAGCTGAAAGCAACCCAAAACTATTTGGCCCTGCAAGATGAGCTGGCAAACACAGAGAACAAGATATCAGTTGAGAGGAAAAGATACAATGATGCTGTAACTGCATTTAACAAGAAGACAAGGACTTTTCCATCAAACATATTTGCATCAATGTTTGGATTTGAGAAAAGAATCTATTTTGAAGCAGAAGAAGGCGCTGAGACAGTCCCTGAAGTGAGTTTTGAATAGGTTTTTTTAATTTTTTTCCTAAATTTATATTTTTACATATTTTTAGTTCTTTTTTAATTAGGTCAGCCAGACACTTGACATTTGACACGATCCGGCGGATCATTTGATTCTAGCCCTTGGACAAATAATATTGAAAGGATAAGTAAGAATTTTGACTTAATTGATTTTTAGACAAGTTTTATAAATCTGGAAGTTTTTCTATTTATTATGGCAAAATGCGAAATATGCAAGAAGAAGATTGAAGAGACCTTTCTCAAGAAAATGGTAGGAACAGTTGTCAAGGATGAGAAAGGGAAAAAGCATTTTGTTTGCAGTTCATGTCAAACAAAATCAAAGGATAAGAAAGAATTATTATCCAATATGACGTGATTTCTTTCTCATTGTCTTTTGCCCCCATAGCTTAGCCAGCTAAAGCATTGGTTTCGTAAACCAAAGATCGTGAGTGCAAATCCAGACCAATAAAATCTGATGCAAGTCTCACTGGGGGCTTTTATTGTCTTTCCAAATTTGAATATTGGTAACCGTCAGTTTTATAAATGGAAATATGTTTCCCTATTTTGTCAAAAAAATATGAATCATTAAAGGAAATACAAATGGATAAAAAAATAAGAAATCTTGGGTGCAGGCATGGAGGCAATGACGCTGCCCATAGGAGATATTCGAGGCCTATAGGTGTCGCAGTTAGAAGTGCATCAAAAGGAAGAGAGGATCAAGGAGTCTCTCCAATGTTTTATGTCTTGCCTAGATTGAGAAATCATTATAGAGAAAGTGGAAGGCTAACAGAAAACCACTATAGGAATATATTCAAATATCATGGAGATAAAGGGTATTCAGGGCTGAACGGAGTTGACCTAGCGTTGATGACAGGTTGGAATTGTACTTATTTAATTGCAGAAGTACAAGCAAGGATAACATCTGATAAGACAGGATTGAGGCCAAAAGGTCTTGTTGAAGTATTGAATCAAAGATATCATGGAGAAATGGATATAATGTATAAGATTGCACCAAGCTTACATAGGAGCGGTGAAATTGATGTTGCATATATTACAACAGATTTGACAGATGAATTAAGAGGAAAAGACCCAAATGATAGATCTGGACAGGACATCATGTTTCAAGCATTTGTCACTAATATTGACGGACTAGTAGCTGCCCTTGACAATGTATTCAGCAGGAAAGGATCAGTTGGATATGGGAAGATGCCTAGAGAACATATTATAGGCAGCAAGAATATGGCACAATAAATTTGTTTCTTATTAAAAATTTCACAGGTTTAATACCTCATACTTCAGTGTGAAATTTTTAATTCCAAAAAACTCATGATAAAATACCTGGCACTTTAGTGCCAGGATAATGAGTTTTTTGTTATTTTCTCACTGTACCTTAAAGTCTGTCGTTCACTATGTTCACTCCTTGACTTTAGCGCTATTCATTTAACTCATAGCGTAAAGTCTGTCATTTGCTACGCTCGTTCCTTGACCTTGGCGTTACTCGTTTCACTCGTAACGTAGGGCATCTACAGGTTTCTGCTTAGAAGCATAAATAGCAGGTGCGACACCAGAGATTGTTCCTACAATTGTTGATAAAAGAATGCAGAATATAAAAAGCCAAAGTGGAAATCTAGGGGCTAAAAATCCCCAACCAAGGCTTTTAAGCAAAACACCACCATTATAAGATAGGAACCATCCAAAGGCAATGCCAAAAATACCAGCGACAAAACCAAGTATGCCTGATTCAATCAGAAATATATTCCTAATAGTGGAGTTTCTTGCACCAATAGACTTCATGACACCAATCTCCTTAATCCTCTCAAGGACAGAAGTGACCATAGTATTGGCAGTATTGACAGAAGCAACAATCCCTGAAATGACAACAATCAGAAAAATAAAACCTACCACAATATTAATAATGCTTGTAAACATCTCAAATGCGTCTGCAAATGACTGGACAGTAAAATCCTCTTTTCCCTCTTCAAGACCTCTTACTTTTCTGAGCTCTTTTTCAACCTTTTTAACAAGTTCATCCATATTTTCAGGATTCTCAGCCCTTCCGATAAGCACTGCATATGTTATATCCTCTCCAAACAAGGATTTCATATCATCCTCAAACATATAAACATTTGAGTCATCACCAGGATTTCCGATCTCTTCCCAGAAACCAATAATCTCAAAATCCACCCCATTGATGTTCATCTTTTCACCAATCTTGTATGGCTTCTTGAAGATCTTATCAGGCAACTGATAATTATAGCCGACAGTGACTTTTCCCCTATCACCTTTTTTTAAATTCCTGCCACTTAATATCTTTACAGTCATCATCTCTTCCAGCAGCTTTATATCAATCTTTTCTTCACCAATACCAGCGAGAAAAACAAATTTCTTGACTTTATCCTTATCAATCTGCCCTGGTTTTAAATACCAAAATGAGGTTTCTTTCACACCTTTAATTCTGCTGATTGCATCAAGATCCTTCTGCTCTAGCTTGAATGTATTGTCAAGACCTGGAGCGCCTATTCCTTTTGCCTGAACCATGAACTTATCAAGCCCTGATTCAGCTGCAATCTCTCCAACATAAGAGTATAGGCCAATGCCAAAACTGGCAAAAATGAAAATCGCAGATACGCCTATGAAAATGGATAAGATAGTGAGAAAGCTTCTCATCTTTCTTGACCACAGATTCTTCAATGAGTATTTTATTACTTCAACATCAATAAACATATTAACCTCTCAAAGCCTGTCACTCACTGCGTTTGTTCCTTGACTTTGCGCTAACCGCGCAAAGTCTGTCGTTCGCTTTGCTCTCTCCTTGACTTTGCGCTAACCGCGCAAAGCGTCTACAGGATTTTCAGATGCTGCATTCATAGCAGGAACTATCCCAGAGACAGCGCCAATCAAAAAACTGCCAAACAAAGCACCTCCTATAAGAGCGAAATTTATCTGAGGAGCTGAAGCTGCATTAATCCAGGCATTAATACCAAGAGTGCCAACATATGAAATTAAAGTGCCAAACACAATGCCTATAAATCCTCCAAAAAGACCCATCATACCAGACTCAACAAAGAAAATAAAAAAGATATCCCTGTTCCTAGCTCCAATGGATTTCATTATCCCAATCTGTTTTCTTCTCTCAACCACTGAAGTGAACATTGTGTTTGTAATACCAATAGCACCAACTAAAATTGAGATACTTGCAATTATCACAATAAAAATCTGCACACCAATAAGAATGTCATTCACATCACTCAATGCAGATTCAGGGGTTTCAACAGAAAAATCCTCTTCTCCAACATTAACATCCCTGTTTTTCCTCAATATCTTCTCAATATCCTCTTTTGCCTTTTTCATAAGACTCTTGTCCTTTACCTGGACACCTATCAAGTCGACATCAGTATCAATATCAAACAATTCAAGAAGAGGCTTTTGGTTCATATAAACAGCATTGTCAAGAATAAAACTCCCTTTTTTCCCGACAATGCCAACCACTTCAAATTTTTTATCCTGAATCAAGACAGTGTTTCCAGGCTGGATAATCTTCCCATACATGGATTTGTCTGCATAAAAATTATAGCCTAGCATAACCTTATTGACATCACCATCTTTCAAGAACCTGCCAACTTCAGGATCTACCTCAAGCATGTCATACATAAACTTCCTGTCATCACCATCAGGGACAGTTGTAGCAACTCCAAAACCAACCCTGTCATTGAACTCAAGCTTTCCAGACTGAATCCATCTGGGAACTGCTCTTTTTACAGTCCCCAACTTTTTAATATCTTCAACATCTTCAAGCTGAAGAGGATTGACAACACCAGTGCCGGGAGGCCCACCGCTTGTAATACCTCCAGCCTGAACTGTAAGCACTTCAGTAGAGCTAATGCCAAATTGGGATGTGATTGCAAGCCTAAGGCCTTCTCCTAAACCAATCAGTCCAACAACTGCAGTCACACCTATCAATATACCTAATAAAGTGAGATATGACCTCAATCTCTTATGGGTAAAATTGTTATATGCTAAAGAAATATAATCCCTTATCATAATGATCACAGGGGAAAATCATTGCAATCCCCTTCCTCCTTTCTAGAGAATATTTTATTGAAAATTCCGACTCTCTTGTCGGAATTTTTTATTGGGTCTAATATCCCGACCTTTAGGTCGGAACACTCAAAAACCATTGGTTTTTGGTGCCCAAAAAATGCAAAGCATTTTTGAGGGTTTTCAATGCTTAAAAATGCGAAGCATTTTTTGCACACCAGAAATTTGCTTAGCAAATTTCTCAGTGT
>JAZDHV010000059.1:0-12248 GCA_043805595.1 Candidatus Woesearchaeota archaeon | reverse complement strand
GGTCGAGATGTCAGGATAATGAAAATCTTCTCCAATTTTAGTTTTTCCACTAAACATCGGGCTGAATAAGGTTTTTGGAGAATCATGGGTTGATAAATCCCAAAGCAAAATCTCTTTACGAACTTTTTCTAAATCTCCAGATTTATCCTTAATGTCTTTAATTGAATCAAAATATTTCTTTAATTCCTTTGATGGCTCATAACGAGGAATTTCTGCTTGTTCAAATTCTTCGATTACTTTGTCAAATGATTTATCTTTAAGTTCCATTTTACAATATAATCATAGTGTGGCAATTTAATATAAAGTTTGTGTATATTTGTCTGGTGTAGATTAATTTCTTTTTCGTAGAAAAAGACTATCTGTAAAAGCCCCCTCTTAATAAATTTCTTTTACGAAGTAAAAGACAATATGTGCGTAGCACCTGGACTCCCCCTCTTTTGCTTCTTTTTCTAAAAGAAGAATGAGATTTAGATTAGTGAAAATTTAATTGCGTATAACAACATTTAAACGAATTCTTTGGAATTTGGGGACTACAGGGTCTGTAGGGGCAATGTTGTTAGGATTAAATCTGAAAAAGTAGTGTAACTTGAGAGTGAACTTGGATGATTAAATAGCGTAAAAAAGGGCAAATGGTTTTCGGAGAAGTTGGGAATCTTGCAGTATATATTTAAATTATTTGAAAGATTTTTAGTGAAATCGAATGAGTTTCGATTCTGGCGGAAAAACACATATTTTTTTTGCATAAAGCATTAAAAGGTCTTCGAACTATAAAATATTTATGGATACCCTTGAAGTGGTGAAAAAAGAGATGCTCAGGCGGAGATTGAGCAGAAAGACAATCTCTACATACCTTTTCTATATCAGGAAGTTTTTGCTTTTCTGTCCAAAATCTCCAAAAGAGTTCTCTAAAAAGGACATAAGGGATTTTCTTGAGCAAAAAGGCTATCTTGAAAAGTCTGGCAGCACAACTAATGTTGCTCTCATGGCACTTCGCTTTATGATGGAAGAATGCCTAAAGAAAAGTATGAGGGTAAATATCAGATATTCCAAGACCCCTAAATCGCTTCCCAGTTGTTTGACTAAGGAAGAGATAAAAAAGCTGATAGATTCTATCAAGAATGAGAAGCATAGACTGCTTGTATCATTGATGTATGGAGCTGGATTAAGGGTGAGCGAGGCTGTCAGCCTTAGGAAAGAAGATATTGATCTTTATTCTGGATATGGATGGGTTAGGCATGGAAAGGGGAATATGGACAGGCCATTTATTATTCCTGAGAGTCTGAGAAAGGATATTGTACAGAGAGTGAAATGTGAAGGAAGTTATACATTTCCTGGAAGGAATCAATATCATCTGTCTGTCAGGTCTGTACAGCAGATACTAAAGAGAGCAGGCAGAAAAGTGTTGAAAAAGCATGTCAATCCGCATATGCTGAGGCATTCTTTTGCTACACATCTGATTGAGGATGGATATGACCTGATGGCTGTCCAGTCCCTTCTTGGCCATAATGAGGCTAGGACTACTATTGAATATCTTCACGTTGTTAAGCCGAAGATGATCAATATAAAAAGCCCGCTTGATGGTTTAGAGGACAAAAATGATGCCTAATAACCATGTAATAAATGAAAAGTTTATACATCAAAAATCAACAATTTTTGAGCATAAACATTCCTAAAATCAGAATGTTTATATATAATTAGATTATACATACTTATGGTGATAAAAAATGGACATGTTTGAAGCAATACCAAAACAATGGGGAAATTCAATTGGGATAACTATTCCCAGGGAAATTGTGAAAAAAAACAAGATAGCACCTAAAAAGAAAATGAAATTTCTTGTATTAAATAGTGACACAAATGTCATGAAGAGCGTCTTTGGGACTATGAAATTCAAGAAGCCAATACAAAAAATTATGGATGAGATTGATGAAGGATATGACTGAAATATTTTTTGCAGATACTTATGCTATGTTTGAGATGATTAATGGCAGCGATAATTACCAACCTTATTTAGACTGTGTATTTGTGACCACAAAACTGAATCTTGCTGAATTGTATTATTTTATACTGAAAGATATTGGCAAAGAGTTAGCTGATAAATATTTAAGGACATTATCTAAAATAGCAATTCTAATAACATATAATAGTATCAGGAATGGCATGGAATTCAAATTAAAATTCAAGAAAGAGAAATTAAGCTATGTTGATTGCATAGGATATGCTTTAGCTCTGGAATATGGCATAAAATTTCTGACAGGAGATCAGAAGTTTGAGTTTAAGGATAATGTGGAATTTGTTAAATGAATAAATCATCCTCCTGCTTTTTTTCTGATATGCTGTCAAAGTCGGCAGGGACCGCCAGTCAATATGCTGGTGGCATGTTCGCTTCGCTCACCCTGCCGACTTTGAGCATGCTCAGAAATATACCGCCTTCCAAAAATGGATTGTGGACTATTGTCCACTGGTCATGCAGGCCAGTGGTATATTTCTGACATATCAATACCTGTTCAACCACTGGACATTCTGCTGTGAGATATATAAACCATTTCTCATTCTCTTCAAGAAAATGGAAAAATGAAAGCAACCTTTATAGACTGCTACCAAAAGAAGGATAAGATAATTCTGTGGCTGAAGAAAGAGGATGGAGACAACATCAGGTTAGAGGATGCTTTCACACCAAAAATCTATGTGAAAGGCGATGATCTTAAGGGTATAAGGGAAACTTTGCGGAAAAAGGGTATAAAATCAGGATTTGTAAAAAAGAACACTTTTTTCAGGCAAAACATATGGGTTTTAGAGATAATTCTGCCTTTATCATCTTTCTACCAGACAAGAAAAAAGATTGAAAAGCTTCTCAATTATTCCGCAGAGATATATAATGCTGACATAAAGCCAGAAGAATACTATATGTTTGAAAAAGACATATTTCCATTGTCAAGAGTGGAAATAGAAAACAAGAATCATTGGCTTGTCTCAATCAGGCCTTTGGACAATCCTTATGATATCCATTACAATATCCCTGACTTCTCTGTCGCAAAAATCAAAGTCAAGACAAAGCATAATCTTTTCAGAAGATTTGAGACATCTATGCAGGCAATCTCAATAAACAATAAGATATTTGAAGGTGATGAAAAGACAATGCTCTCCAAATTCAAAAAACAGTTTGAAAAACTTGACCCTGATATAGTTGCATCAGAGCATGGCAATCTTGTGCTTCCATTTCTTAAGGACAGGTTCAAACTATATAATATCCCTTTTAGATTCAACAGGTTTGAGGAGGATGATTTCACGCATAAAGAGGGTGAGCATTTCCATTCATACAACAAAGTCATCTTCAGGACTCATTCAATCTTCCTGAAAGGCAGGCTTCATTTTGATTCAAGGAGCTTTTTCACAGATGATATCACTGCACAAGGTGTTTTTGATGGTGCAAGGATGTGCAGGCAGACAATCCAGAGGACTCAGATGCGTTCAGTTGGTGCTGCAATAACAAATCTTTTGATCTATGCCTCTTACAAGAGCAACTTTCTCATCCCATACAAGACAGGAGTGTATGAAAGGTTCAAGACTTTGAAGCAATTATACCTGGCTGACCATGGCTCAGTCATATTTGAGCCAAGAGTCGGCTTCCACAATCATGTTGCTGAATTTGATTTTGTCTCTCTTTACCCAAACATTATGAATAAGTTCAACCTCAGCCCTGAAACCTTGTTCTGCAGGTGCTGCAAACAAAACAAGGTGCCAGGATTGCATTACAATTACTGCACTAGAAAGAAAGGCATTGTCCCAGAAGTTGCAAAAAACATTATTGGGAGAAGGATTGCTCTGAAAAGGATAGGCACTCCTGAGGCAATGGAAAGGGCTTGTTTCAGCAAATGGTTATTGGTCACAATGTTTGGCTACCAGGCCTTTAGGAACAAAAAGATTGGGATAATTGAGACCCATGAGAGCATCCAGGCATATGCAAGGCAGGCAATAATGAAGTCTGTGAGGATTGCAGAACAGCAGGATTGGGAAATAATCCATGGAATAATTGATTCAATCTATGTAAAAAAGAGAGGTTTCAATGAAAAAGACACTGCAAGATTAGGAAAAGAGATTTTCCTCAGCACAAATCTTGAGATCAATCATGAGGCTGATTACAGATGGATTGTCTTCCTGCCTTCTATAAATGACAGCAGAGTCCCTGTCCCCACCCATTTCTATGGAGTCACTGTTGATAGTGAGATCAAGATGAGGGGCATTGAAGCAAGAAGAAAAGACACTCCTAGGATCATTGCCGAGATGCAGGTTGAGATGATAAAAACATTGAGCAAGGCAAAAGATGAGAACCAATTCAGGCAACTATTCCCGAATATTTTCTCAATCCTGAAAAGATATGTTGAGATGATCCCTTTTGCCCATGCTAGTAATCTGGCTGTCTACAGGAGCTTAAGAAAGACCGATTATGGCAATAACATCCCTCAGAAGATTGTTGTGAACCAGTTGAAAGAAAAAGGGTACAGTATTGATCCTGGCCATACAATTGCTTACATCATAACAGATATTAGCAACAAAAATCCTAATAGGCGCTACTGCGCTTTGGAGAACTATAATGGAAGATTTGACATTGAGAAATACACTGATATGGTTGTGAGAGCAACATTTTCCCTTCTTCAGCCTTTTGGTGTGACTGTTCCTGCTTTATATGAGGTTTTAGCAAAGTCAAGGCAGCTTACTATGCCTGATTTTGCAGAGAAATTAAAAATATCAGAAGTAGCTTTTCGAAACTAATTTTTAGATACTAATAAGATTTTAAAACTAATAAAATTCGAGTTTAATCTCGTCAAGGGCTTTTCTGCCCCTATGAATCCTGGTCTTTAAAGTATTTAATGGAACATGCAATATGTCGCTTATATCTTGATAAGATAAATCCCATGCCCTGCTCATCATTGTAGGAGTCAAATATATTTCTTTAACGCAATCTTCAACAAGTTCATGTTTTCCATTGAATAAATTCTTATGCACTAATTTGCGCGCAGCTGGATCATTGGCATATTGTTCTGGAGTCACATCAGGAAGGCATCTGGTCTCATAGGATGGTGGGCTTGCATTAGGCCCAACCTCATTATCTTTTGGATGCCTTTTTGGATCTTCAAGAATTTTTCTCTGATTGCCAGATCTTCTATAATGCTTAAAAAGAATATGTTCTGCAACAGTAAAAAGCCAGGTTTTAGCAAAACCTTCATCAGTGTATCCGCCTGTAGAATAGCTTTTCCAAGCTTGTAAAAAAACTTCTTGTGTAAGATCTTCAGCAATTTCTTTTCTATTAGTCCTATATCTTAAGTACCTGAACAAAGCTGGTTGATATTTGTCATAGAATTCCCTTGTAAATCTTTGCTGAAGCATTTCTAAGGATAAGGCTGTGAGTGGGAAAGGCCTGACATTGTCAGGTCTGGCATGATCAGCACTGCCTTTAACAACCTCTGCTAAATTACTTCCCATAGGCAAAAGAAAATATGAATTACCTTATATAATTTGCTGTTTGAATCTGAACCATAACCAAGAAAATCATAAATAGCCTATATAATAAAATAATCAAAAAAACCTAAAAAAAAGGTGTTAATCAATCTTAATTATTACAAGACAATATTATTTATATACAATTGATGCAGGCTAATCAGCATGAACTCAAATCCAAATGGAAGACTGGCTGTCTATGTCAATAGCATGGGCAAGTTTTTTGGAGAAAAAGTATTTGCAGAATTATCTCAATTAGTTGAGGATGAAAATGCCAGAAAAAGGACTAAGCATGACCTTTTATTGCAGAGATGGCCAGATCATTTAAGGCCAGCTATGGAGCATGTCATGGAGCATGAATATGAGACACCTCCTGAATTTGTCTCTCCAAAATTGGATGAATTTCCAGACACAAATCAAAGGCCAGTTATTGAGGATCTTGTCAGGGGACAGGATGCTTATCTTGTTCAGTGGCTGATAACTCCTCCTGGAGCTTCTGGTGAGGATAGATACAGATATTCTGCTGACAGGCTTGCTTTTGAATTCTTCAAGACAATTGATGCCTTGAGACATGCAGGTGTCAAAAGACTTTCTTTGGTTACACCTTATGCATATGATTCTAGGAAAGATATAAGGGAAGGCAGGGATGCAGTAGGTTCTCTTACATTCTGCAAGGCTTTAGATGGTATTATCAGGGGGGAGAGGATGCAGGCATTCTGCCTTGACCTTCATGCCCAGCAGATTGAGGGATTTTATCAGGCATATAATATCAATATGGATTCTGTCCCAATGTTTGATGTTTTTGTTGACCATATCAACTCATTTTATCCTGAAATTGTAGAGAATTCAATTGTTCTTGCGCCTGATCTTGGCTCAACAAAAAGGGCAAGGAACTTTTCTGAGAGGCTTGGGGCTCCAGTTGTGATCATTGACAAGAGAAGAGTAAGCCCGACAAAGGTTATTATTGAGGCATTGGCTGCAGGAGGAGTTGATCCAAAAGGTAAAAAGATTCTGCTCTTTGATGATGTTTTGGCATCAGGAGGAACAGCAATTGAAGGGACTGAGTATCTGCAGAAAAAAAGGAGTGCAGGTGAAGTATATTGGTTTATGACTCATCCATCTATGACAAATATGGAGAAATTAGACAGTGCTTATAATAGAGGCGTATTCAAGAGGATCTTCACAGCTGATACAGTTCCATTGCCAAAAAGAGAATATCTTGAGCAGGTAAACACTTCTAGAAAGATAGCGCAGCTTATCTGGAATATACATACAGATAAGAGTGTTGGTTCTTATCTGGATACTAAATAACAAAAACTTGCCGTTCGGAAGCTACAATAAAATCTTCTGGATTTTATGTACAAGAAATGCTAAAAGCATTTCTATGTATCTGCGGACTAAAGTCCGCAGTATTTACGCTCCCTCACATGATAGGCAAGTTTTTGGGATTAAAAATTTCACGCTAAAGCATGGGGTATTAGACCCAGTGAAATTTTCAATACCAAAAATTTAAATAATTCAGGGATAAATATTCTTGTATGGCAGGGAAAAAAGAGGGAAAAAAGAGATTTTCAATGTGGGTTTACCTGTTAATAGGAGTCATAATAATCCTGGCTTTTTCTATCTTAGTAATCATTAATTTTGTTCAGACTGGTTTTCCTCAAAAAGGAATTCAGCCTTACATTATTAAGATTCCTTTCTTAGACGACAGTACAGGCATTGATTCTTCAGGCCTGCCTGGTGATAATCCAAATGATAATAGCAATGCCAACAAGAAAAGAGATAATTCTGATGGATCATCTGATTCTGGTGATGGAAGTGATGACGCTGTAAACCAATATGAGACGGATTCTGAAGAATCTGCTGTATTGGATGAGCCAGAGACACTGCTGGAAGTGAGTCCAAATCAAGAATACATTGGCAACAGCTTGATCTATATTGTCTATCTCTCTCAGAGCCAGGTTAATATGATAAAGGGAGAGAAAGTGTATTTCACTATGACATTTTCTGGTGTTTCTGGATTAGAGTTCTATTTCAACCATATCAGCCTTGCTGTGGCAAGCCCATTAGTAACAAGATATGTAGAAGTAGGCCCGAATTTCATTGAGCTTCCTCCTAAAGTTGCTGAACAGGCGACTTTTCTTAAAGTGGAATTGGTTCCAGTATGATGATTTTGATTAATGATATTGTATGATGATCTTGCACTTATCCATTCTCAACATATCATGAAGATATGAATTATCTTCTCCATTATAGCAATTTTTATAAATACATCAATTCAGAAAACTCATAGGATAAAAAAGAGGAATACAAAAGGTGGTGAGATGGCAAAGAAGAGGGTTTTGATTGTTGAGGATGAGCATAATATTGCTAAGGCAGAGGAACTGATACTTGGGGATGACTTTGAGGTATTTATTGCCAATGACGGTGAATCTGGATTAAAGATGGTGAAGGATCTTAAGCCCCATCTGGTCATTCTTGATCTTATGCTTCCGAACAGGGGCGGTTATGACATCTGCTTTAATGTCAGGCAGGACCCATTATTAAGGGATACAAAGATATTGATGGTGACTGCAAAGAACCAGGATATTGACAAGGACAAGGGAGTTTTGGTCGGGGCTGATGATTATATGACAAAGCCATTTAAAGCTGTTGAGCTGCTGAAAAGATCTGTTAATCTCCTCAAATGAGAAAAATCTAGCATTATGAGATTTTCAATAAAATCCTTTTTTTCTGTATACTATACCCATAGATTTTGAAAATATAGCCTTTGAAAATATAGCCTATGAAAATATAGCCTATGAAAGATGATTAAAGAATTTATTTCCACATACCTGAATCCTGACATTTTCAGTAGTTTCTTCCTTTTTCTGAACACTCAGCAGGGCATTCTTTTTGAGAGGTCTATTGAATTGGTTATTTTCACAATTCTTGCATACATGGTGATATCTGAATACATTAGGTCAAAAAGAAAAGAATTGAGATATTTTATTCTTGCTTTTGGCGCATTGTTTCTTTTGAGGCTTGCATCAGTTGTATTAAATCTGAATATTGTCTTCGGCCATGTGGCAAAAGCCTCATTTGATCAAGTGCTTCCTGTATCAACACAGTTCTTGGAGTTGTTCACATTAGTCTTGCTGATAAATGCTTTCCTATATCCGATAATCTCAAAAAAGATCAAGAACATGAACTTTTTTATAATATATGAGATCTTGATGCTTGCCCTGGTCTCAATACTGGTCCAGATGTTCTGGCTTTACCATCACAATATCCTTCCATTGGTTGATTTCAGGCTGACTCAAGGCAATCTGATCTTTATCTGGCTGAAGATAGCAATAATCTGCTTTGCCCTCTACTTGATCATAAGATATAAGAATATAAAATTCAACTATAGAAGGCATGTTTTTGTCGCATTCTCAATATATCTGCTGACTCCTTTGATCCAGCTTTTCAATTCTGTCTTTTTTGAGTATGATGCGCAAAGGCTGATCCTGCTTGAGATACCATTCCCTCTCATCTCAATCCTGTTGTTCACTCAGATCATCTACCTGAAGCTTGTCGACAAGGCATATCTGAGGGAAAAGCTGGAAGAGTCTCAAAAAAGGTATAAGGCAGAGAGAGAGCTCAGCAAATTAAAGGATGAGTTTGTGTCTGTAGTAAGCCATGAGCTCAGGACTCCTTTGACTTCTATGAAACTCTACTGTGACCTTCTTCATTCTGAGAAATTCGGCAAGATCACAAATAAGCAGCATGAGGCGATTCATGTCATAGAGTCAGAATGTGACAGGCTGAATGTCTTGATAAATGACATCCTTAACCTCTCAAAATTAGAGTCTGGAAAAGACAAGATTAATTTAGGATATTATTGCCTGGATGATCTGAAAAAGATGATAGTCGACAGGACAGCAAGGGAAAAAGGGATTGAGGTAGATTATGATATCCCAAAAGGATTTGAGGCAAGAGTGGATGTGGAAAAGTTCAAGCAGATGTATATCAACCTGTTCAGCAATGCTGTCAAATTCACAGAAAAAGGAGGCAGGATATCAGTAATTGTAAAGGTGATGAAGGACAAGTGGAAATTGATTCTGAAAGATACAGGCATTGGGATGCCTAAGAATGAGGTTCCAAGACTCTTTGACAAATTTTATCAGATTGACTCGCATATGACAAGGAAATTTGGAGGAACCGGCCTTGGTCTGGCGATTGTCAAGGCAATTGTTGACCTTCATATTGGAAATATTGAAGTAAAGTCTGAAATTGGCAAGGGATCAACTTTTATTGTCACTTTCCCTAAGAATCTCTGACTTTCCCAAAGGATCCTTGAAATAGGCATACTCTCTCCTGTGATCTGCAATATACTGGGCAGCCCTCAGCCAGTCAGGCTTATTGTCAATGTCAAGTGCAAAGATCGGATCTGCTAAAAATAATTTCACCTTAACTTTCTCCCTTTCATCCAGCATCCTCTCTAGCTCTTGAGTTGCCATTTTGCCTGTCACAAAACTATATATATTACTAGGGCCAAACTCTCTTATGTATTTTGGCCAATTCCATATCTTCATGACCACTCTCTTGAAATCATAGAGGTGGCTGAACCTTTCCCTTGCGTCAGGCCTTCTCAATGCATCCCTGTTGAATATGAGAAAATTGGAATAGATTAGAACAGGCTTTTCTCCAACTCCACACATAGCATCATAATCCCTGTACCTCACTCCATATTTGTGGAGATTTCTTCTTTTTAGCCTTGCAAAAAAAGGGATTTCAGTCCTTGCAGTCCCAAATCTTTGAAGTCCTTCTTTCTCTATTATCTGAACAACTTTATCTTTCCTTACAAGGCCGCAATAGACTTCAGTGTCTGGATTACATCTCCATTTCCAGGAGTCAATTGCATTCTTGTAATTCTCAGCTCTTGGCAATGGACTGTCGCCAGGAATAATTGCAAAATATTTTCCTTCATATCCCATCTCATCAAGAGCTTCAACTCCCTTGAAGAAGTTATCAGTTATATTGTCTCCTTGAGGTATCACAAGCCTTTGATCTCCAGATAATGCCTCTTGCAATTTCACTTCTGGCCCTATTGGCAATACAAAATCAGGGCTGATATATGGGCATGCCCTTAATTCACTTAGAATGATATCAAGATTAGATGGTCCGATAGTGTTTGGGCCTAGTGCAGGAAGAACTGCCTTATTCTCCCATTTGATAAAAGTGTCTCCATAAAAAACTTCAGAGACCACTTTGTCGATGAATTCCCTGTACCATGCCCTTCCCTCATCCTCTCCTGCTAGAACAAGGCATGCCAGTGATCTTTCACTTATATCTATGACCATGCTGCTCAGGAATTCAGTCTTAATTTTATACTTTTCTGTTCTAGAAAGCTACAGGCATTTTTAGTAGGCAAGGTCTATCCTTAATTCTGTCAAGCTATAAACCAACTTACCCACTTTCTTGAGATGATGAATCAGCTCCTTTTCATCTGCACTTGATTTAGGCCATACTTTGTCAAAGAGATTATATCCTTCTGCATCTTTCTTGTATAGTTCTGCTGCCTTTTCTTTTGAGAAATTATAGTATAAGTCATAGAAATCCCTGACCATTGAGTCAACTAATATTATGAACTCTTTTAGTCCTGGACTCATCTTATTAAGTTTTAGTATGTGCAGGCCCATTTTCTTGTATTCATCCCCTACCATCTCTATCAGGAATATCAATGTGAACATTATATGTGTTTTTTTGAAATCAGAATATCCTTGCTTATTCAATATCCTCAGGCAGAAGTCCTCAAACCTGTCAAGATTTGTGTCAATCATATGGAATGCTTTCAGCTCGTCTTTCTTTCCTTTAAGAGATCCCATTATTGCATCTGCCATTGTCAATAGCAGGAGAAAAATTCTTCTAAGAGTGTTCTCAAACTCCTTGCCGGTTGTCTCTCCAAGGTCCTTTATTATGACATAGTTTGATTTCTGCTCAATTATCTCAAATCCCACAAACCTGTTCACTAAAGATTGGATAGCCTCTAAGGCACTCAATCCCTGGATGCTGTTCAATGCATAGATTGTGTCATAAGTAAATGCTGTATACAGGTCTTTGAAAGATTTGTTCTCAAAGACGATCTTTATCTCATCATATCCAGCCCTGTATGCAGAGGATACCATCCTCCATACCATAGTGACCATCTGGCCTGATATGTCGACAACAACCCTTTCAGATTCAGTGTTTCCTTTCTCGGTCGTTATCTTCAGGTCTTTTCCCTGCTCGACAAGGTCAATCTCATCACCTGCCTTTATATTGAATTTTTCAGCCCATTTGCTGGGCAAGGTCATTGTCAGTGTATTATGCCCCTGTTTTATGATCTTTCTCTTCATTTTCACATATTTATTACATAAAAATATATAAACTTTTCGGAAAATATATATTTCAAAAAAATATTATGGTATATATTGAAATATTGTGATATATATTGATATATCTAGATATAGGGTACTCAATATACAATTGGGTGCTTTATTTTCATTATTGTAAAATTATATATAACTTCGAGTATATTACTCTTTTTACTGCATGCATTACGATACAGGGTGTTATAATGTCAGAATTTTCCATCCATTCTTTGACTGGTGGCAAGCTTTGCCTGCTTTTAACTTCAAAAGCTGGAAAATGCACAAAAATGCAGAGCATTTTTGGCATGCCAGAAATTTTATTAAAATTTCTGAGCATTCTGAGCACTAAGAACCACCAGTCCGTAGATGTAG
>JAZDHV010000058.1:0-46099 GCA_043805595.1 Candidatus Woesearchaeota archaeon | reverse complement strand
AGAAATGCATTTAGCATTTCTAAGTGTGCCAGAAAAGCAAAGCTTTTCTGAGCATTTCCATCCAGTCTCTGACTGGTGGTTCTTTAGGGAGGTAAATAATGGATTACCAAGAATTTATAATTATAATTTTAAGTGTAGTAGGAATATTGATTTTGTCTGGATGCGCAGGGAATATAACTGGGAACACAGTAGTGGATCCATCCGGATCAGTCAAGATTCCTTTGTCAGACCTGTCTGAAAAAGCAAAATTTTATGAATATGATGATGGTGGAGTTAAGATATCCTATTTTGCAGTGTTGGGAAGTGACGGAGAACCAAGGACAGCTTTTGATGCCTGTGATGTCTGTGGTGGATCAAAAGGATACAGGCAGACAGGGAATGACATTACATGCAATAATTGCGGAAAGGTTTTCAGCATTGATGGATTAGGCACAAGAAACAAAGGATATGGATGTTGGCCAAGTTATCTTCCTCATTATGTTCAGGGAGATGATTTGCTGATAAATGTCAATGATATTAAAGCAGGCAGGCACAAGTTTGCCTAAAGGAGGTATAAAATGGAAGAACACGAGCATCATGAGAGAAAAGTTCATGAGCATAAGGATAATGAATCTGTTAAATTAAAGAAAGTGACGATCTGGAAGACTGTATCAGCTGTACTGGCAGTATTGTTGTTAATATCGATTTACACAAATGGTTTTGGTATTAGTGGAACATCTGGTAATGGAAATACTGGTGCTGCAGGTGAGCCTCAACAAGCTCAGCAAAGGCAGGACCCATCAGATCCAAATCCTCAACCAAGTGCTGCTGTTCTCGATAATGCTGGATTAGCAGATGATGATGATGTCAAAGGTGATATTAATGCTCCTGTCACAATTGTGGAGTTCAGTGATTATGAATGCCCATTCTGTGCAAGATTTTATTCACAGACTCTCGGACAGATCGATGACGAATACATTAAGACAGGAAAAGCCAAGCTGATATACAGGGACTTTCCCTTGGGATTCCATGCTCAGGCACAGAAAGCAGCTGAAGCTGCTGAATGCGCTGGTGAGCAGGGAAAATATTATGAGATGCATGACAAGCTTTTTGAAGATGGTGTTGCTGGTGGCTTATCCTCATTTAAGAAATATGCATCTGATCTTGGGTTAGATACAGCAGCATTCAACACCTGCCTTGATTCAGGAGAAATGGCTGATGAAGTTAAGAAAGATTTTCAGGATGGCCAGAAGGCTGGAGTTACAGGGACACCTGCATTTTTCATAAACGGGAGATTGGTAGTCGGAGCACAGCCCTTTAGCGTGTTCAAGCAGGCAATTGACGCAGAGCTGGCAAATTAGGTGAAATGTCATGAAAAAAATATATTTTTTATTGATTTTTTTTGTATTATTAGTTATAGCTATACCCATAATATCAATACATGTCCCAGAAAAAGAACCTACTTTTGAAGAAAGGAGAGAAAAGGTGCTGTCAGATCTTGCTTTTGCAATTGAAGATGCCAAGGCTCAGGGAAGATACAGATGCTGTATTGAGCCAGCATGCACTATGTGCTATCTGGGCCATTGGATCTGGGATGACGGCTCTTGTTATTGTGATGACATGATTGCACAAGGTCTGACTGATAAAGTATGCCCTGAATGCAAAAAAGGAATAGAGATTGGAATATGCAATTCTGCTAAGGATGAGGAATGTGATGTTTATAGCGGGGATAATTTTAAATCAATAATTTGATTTAATTAATCAAATATAATTATTCCAATACAAAGATTTAAGAATAAAAATAGACACAAATATTAAATCATGGATAAAAAAATTTCAAACTCAAAATTTGTGGAATATGTTGAGAAGAAAGTCAGGGATACTGTCAGAAAATACAAGCTTTTCAATAAAAATGACAGGATTGCAGTGGCTGTTTCAGGCGGAAAAGATTCAACAGTATGCCTATATATCCTAAATAAGCTTGGATATAAAGTTGAGGCAGTCACTATTGATGCAAAGATCGGTGATTATACAAAAAAAAATATTGAAAACCTGAAAAAGGTGTGCAAAGAATATAAGATCAAGCTTAATATTGTCTCTTTCAGGGATGAGTTTGGCATGTCTCTCTGCTATATCCGTGACCTGCTTCATTCAAAAGGTGTTGAGTTTTCCTCTTGCATGATCTGCGGGATATTGAAGAGATATCTGCTCAACAAGCATTCAAAAAAGCTGAAATACACTCATCTTGCCACTGGTCATAATCTGGATGATGAAGCGCAGTCATTTGTCATGAATGTTTTCAGGAATGATTTTAAGCTTGCAAAAAGGCAGGGTCCATTTCCTGGCCTCACAACATCAAAGAAGTTTGTCCAAAGGGTCAAGCCATTATATTTCATAAAAGAAGATGAGATTATAAAATATTCCAAGATTATGGGATTTCCTGTCAATTATGGCATCTGCCCATGTTCAGTCCATGCTTACAGGCGTGATTACAGGCAGATCCTTGACAGGTTTGAGGAAGACCATCCAAGTGTCAAGTATAATATCCTCAAATTCCAGGAGAATATGAAACTTTCTCTAAAAGATGAGGGTTTATTGGTTGTGAATGGATGCAGGAGATGCGGTGAGCCATGCAGCAAAGACATCTGCAAGGCATGCATAATATTCGATAAATTGAGGACAGAAAAGAAAGAGATTATAATTATGAGAAATGATAAGAATAAAATAAAAGACACTAAAAATAAACAAACCAAAAAGAAAAAATAGATTAAAATAAGGAAATGATGTGATAAAAATGCCAAAAAAAACTGAAATAATAATAAGCGGAATGACTTGTTCAAGCTGTGCAACTGTCATTGACAGGGCTTTGAGAAAAGTTGATGGAGTTAAATCATCAAATGTGAATATTGCCACAAACAAGGCAACTGTTGAATTTGATGAAAAAAAGACAGATATCAGCAGTTTGATCAAGGCAATCAAAGGCAAAGGCTATGGCGCTTCTGAAATGTCTGGACAAGATGGTGATAAAGAATCTATAAAGAGAGAAAAAGAGATCCAGAATATCAAATACAAGTTCTTGTACAGCTTGATATTTACTTTGCCAGTATTTATTCTAGGTATGTTTTTCATGAAATCCCCGATCCCTTATCAGAGTATTTTTATGTGGATCTTGGCAACACCTGTCCAGTTCATATTTGCATGGCATATGTATAAGAGCGCTTTTATGGCATTGAAAGGATTCAGCGCCAATATGGACACTTTGATTGTGATTGGCACAAGTGCCGCATATTTCTATAGTGTTTTTGTCATTCTCTCAGGCCACGGTCATGTTTATTTTGAAGCATCTGCTGTATTGATAACAATTGTTATTTTTGGAAGATGGCTTGAGGCAAAGGCTAAAGGAAAGACTTCTGAAGCTATCAAGAAATTGATTGGCTTAAAGCCAAAGACTGCAACAATAATCAGAAATAAAAAAGAATTAAAGATAAATGTTGATGATGTGCAGTTAGGTGATATTGTCATTGTCAAGCCAGGAGAAAAGATTCCTGTTGATGGGGTGATTGTTGAAGGCCATACATCTATTGATGAGAGCATGGTTACTGGCGAGAGCATTCCTATTGAGAAAAAGAAAGGTGATTTAGTGATTGGAGCAACAATCAATAAGTTCGGCTCTTTTAGGTTTAAGACAACCAAAGTTGGAATTAATACTACTCTTGCCCGTATCATAAAACTGATCGAAGACGCTCAGGGAAGCAAGGCGCCTATCCAAAGGTTTGCTGACAGAGTCTCTGCCTATTTTGTTCCTATTGTCCTCTTGATTGCAGTCATCACATTCATAGCCTGGTATTTTATTGGATCAGATTTCAGGTTTTCTTTGATTGCAGGAGTTGCAGTCTTAGTGATTGCTTGCCCTTGTGCTTTAGGATTAGCAACACCTACAGCAATTATGGTTGGAACAGGTAAAGGCGCAAGAAAAGGAATATTGATAAAAGGCGGAGAAGCTCTTGAGACTTCCCATAAGATCAATAGTGTCATCCTTGACAAGACTGGTACAATAACTGTTGGCGAGCCGAAAGTGACTGACATAATGCCATTTGATAAACAATCTAAAAATGCCCTTCTGAAGATTGCTGCAAGCATTGAGAAAGGAAGCGAACATCCTCTTGCAGAATCCATTGTAAAGGAGGCAGAAAAACAGAGATTACAGCTGAGCAGGACAACTGGATTCAAGGCAATTCCAGGCCATGGAATTACTGCAAAGTTATCTGGAAAAAAATATTATTTTGGCAATGCAAAGCTTATGAAAGACTTTAAGATTGATATAGATCAAAAGATTGAAACAATAAATAATCTTGAGGAAGAAGGAAAGACTGTGATGATCCTTGCCCAAAACAAGAAACTGTTGGGGATAGTCGGTGTTGCAGACACTATCAAGGATTCTTCACCAGAAGCTATTGCCAAGCTTAAAAGCATGGGAATAAATGTATATATGATAACTGGAGACAATGAGAGGACTGCAAAAGCAATAGCTAAAAAAGTTGGAGTCAATGATTATTTTGCTGAAGTCCTTCCAGAAGACAAGGCAGGTTATGTAAAGAAACTGCAAAATAATGGAAGAAAGGTTGCAATGGTAGGAGACGGCATCAATGATGCTCCTGCATTGGCTCAGGCAGATATCGGGATTGCAATGGGTTCTGGCACAGATGTTGCAATGGAGACTGGAGACATTGTCCTTATGAAAGATGACCTGATGGATGTTGCCAATGCAATAAAATTGAGCAAGATGACTATGTACAAGATCAAGCAGAACATGTTCTGGGCCTTGTTTTACAATATCCTAGGAATTCCAATTGCAGCTGGACTACTCTATCCTTTTACAGGTTGGCTTCTGTCTCCATTGATTGCAGGTGCTGCTATGGCATTGTCATCTGTAAGTGTTGTTACCAACTCTTTGTTATTGAAAACCAAGAAATTATAATTAAAATACTTGATAATTAGTTTTGATATTGAATAACCAAGTAAAGAATTAATAAAAAGATTAATAAATGATTTGCAAATGAATAGTATAATCAGGAGTATTATAATCAATAAAGAATCTAATCAATAGATATAATCAATTAAAGGGGTGAAAAAAATGGTTTATGGAAGTTGTCCAATGTTTGGTGGATTTGGTTTTGGAGGGATGTTTTTTAACCTGATAGCAGGTGCCTTGGTATTCTCAGTCATTTTCTGGGGCATTTATTATCTGTTGAAGAATGTGTCAAGTCCAAGAAAGAAGATAAAAAGATGAGAAGGGAAAAAAGAATTGGGTATATTGTTCTTTTCCTTGCTGTTGCCCTTGCTGCTGCATCATTTCTTTTTATGTCTTTCATAATTGGATGCAGTAATACAACAGATACAGATTCATCAACAACTATTATTACTGTAATTATTGAAGGTGACAGCTCAACTGATATATTGGCCAAATGCCTAACCAGTAATGGTATCAGGATGTTTGGCGCAGAATGGTGCTCACATTGCCAAAACCAGAAAAAGATGTTTGGGGATTCTTTCCAATATGTTGATTATGTTGATTGTGACAAGAGGCGTGATGAATGCGCAAGTGCCAAGGTCAGCGGATTCCCGACTTGGATTGTAAATGGGAAAAACTATCCTGGAGAACAATCTCTATCAAGACTGGCATCTCTGGCTGGATGCGGAATAATCTGATTATTGAAGAAGAAAATATTGAAGAAGAAAAGTTTATTACCTCAAATAGGTTGCAGCCATATTGAATTCCATTTCATTTAAGACTGTGTCTTGTATTTGGTTCATATTCCTTCCAATATTGCTCAGTAAGACTGCATTTACAGGAGTTGCATTCTGGTTCATAAGTTCCCTTGCTCGTTCCTCAATCTGATGTTTGAACAGATCAATGAATATCTGCATGCCAACACCTTTTGTAATATCCCTTCCAAAGCTCATCAGCTCATCCCAGTTTTTAAAATAAGGTCTGCCACTGCATCTTTCACTGAATGCATAAGTTCCAACAACCTCTTCAAACCTTCTCCCTCTCATGCATCTGAGACCCAATCCCGAGTCATAGTCAAATTCCCTTGGAACGCCACCTTCAACCTCGACATGATCTCCATCAATCTTTTGCAGCATCTGCATGCCTTGCTTGTACCATACTCCATTCTGGCCATAAAGAGAATAAATATCATGTATCACACCACTCCTTAAGATGTCTGTCACATCTTCAGGTCTTTGGCATAATATCTTAAATTTCTCAATCTCCCTTGCATAACCCTCCCTGAATTCTATTGTATCAGCAAAAAGCGCTGTTCTTTCAGGTGAAGGCATTTCCTCACCTTCTTCTTCAACACAGGATACAACAAATGGAAGGTAGATTAATCTGTATCCTCCTTTTACTCTTCCTTGATCAATATCATCATTGCTCCTGAACCTGATGCCTCTTAATGGATCATGTTCATCTATCCGCCTAAAAATAGGTTCAACCTCATTGTGAGGTAGTTCATCTTGTGTAACCATCAAATACAAATTATCATGGTCCCTGAATGGTTTTCCAAATACATACAATGGCCTGGATTTCATGATTGCATCAAGATCAACATTCCTTAATGCCCTGTCATAATTTCCTGCACTTTCCAAAATCCCTGTCATAGCTTCCTGAAGATTAGGTATGCATATAGGAATATTTGGAGGTATCAATTGCACTGCATCAAGCCTTGCCGGGTACATGTCATGGACCATATCTGTCAAATTTAGGAAAGACAGTCCATTATTGTCCAATGCATTTAATTGATCTAATATTTGATGCACCCTATAATTTTTTACTACAGGCAGCTGCCTGAGAGGTCTCAATACAATTGCCTTGTCAGAGTCTCTCAACACAACTTGAGAAGGGATTATGTCCAAATTATTTGAATATGGAACTTCCTCTCCGCTCAGAAAATACCCGTTCATAATGGCAAAATTCAGGATATCCCTTTCTCTGTGTTCCCAAATATCATATCCATCGCCAAATGTTACTAGCACAGATGGCTTCACCCATCTTATCTGACCATCTCGCAACTTAGGTCTCTCTGTGCCTGAAAATAATGAGAAATAAGTGTCATCCAATTGCACTGCCTGAAATAATCTGTTTGCCATTTTGATAGATTGATGAAAACACAATCTGTTTTAAAAAGCTTTTCATTGTTATACTATAAAGTATATATTTAAGTATATATATTCTAAGTATTTTCTGATATAGTTAAAGCATATGTTTATATATCTAAATCAAGTAATATTAGCAATAAGAAATAATGATAAATAGATTCTTCACAAATCACTTAAATAATAAACATAATGAGGTGAGTGAAATGACAGAACCAGTTGTCTGCCACAAAGGCAAATGTGAATATAAGGATAAGAGTTTTTTGGATGATTGCATTGATTGTTCATTATCAGAGCAGATTGAGCATGACCTGCTCAAGAAAAATGTATGATTGTATGATTATTTATTTGATCATCTTATATATGATCTCTTGATTCATGCTCTTATAGGAGGGATAATATGGTCATGATTAATGATGAAGCCCCTGATTTTACAGAGGATGCTTTTATTGACAATGATATAAAAAAGATAAGCTTGTCTGATTACAGGGGAAAATGGCTGATTTTATTTTTTTACCCGGCAGATTTTACTTTTGTCTGCCCAACTGAATTAGGTGAATTGGCTGATAATTATGAGAAAATCAAAGGATTAGGGGCTGAAGTGATCAGTGTCAGCACTGATACAGCCTTTGTCCACAAGGCTTGGCATGATAATTCTGAGACAATCAAGAAGATTAAGTTTCCGATGCTTGCAGATCCTACCAGAAAAGTATGCAATAGCTTCAGGACATTGATTGAAGAAGAAGGTCTTTCATTAAGGGCAACTTTTTTCATAAATCCAGAAAGTATTGTCAAGGCATTTGAGTTTCATGACAATAATATTGGAAGGAGCATCAATGAGATCATCAGGAAGCTTGAGGCAGCTAAATTTGTTGCAGAGCACAAAGGTCAAGTCTGTCCAATGAACTGGAGACCTGGAGAAAAGACATTAAGGCCAGGTATTGATTTAATAGGAAAGATTTAAATAAAATCTTTCTTTAATATGTCGAAAATATGCCACTGGCCTGCATGGCCAGTGGACAATAGCCCACAATCCATTTTTGGAAGGCGGTTATTTCTGAGCATGCTCAAAGCCGGCAGGGTGAGCGAAGCGAACATGCCGCCAGCATATTGACTGGCGGTCCCTGCCGACTTTGACATAACTTAATTGAATTGTTTTACAATAAATTATTATTAGATATTCAATAAATTTAACAATAAATGGTAATTAAAATGAAACTATTCAATAGACTCAATCTTGAAAAGAATGATAAGTCATTCCTGAAAAAAATAATCCCAATTGCAGCATTTATAGGTGGATTATGCTGTTTCACTCCAGTTGTCTTGGTCTTTTTCGGCTTAAGCACAGTTGCATTTGGTGCATCTTTAGCTGATGTATTTTATGGTGGTTATAAATGGGCTTTTAGAGGAGTGGCCTTATTATTGTTAGCATTAGCATTATTTTGGTATTTTTATAAGAAAGAAAGGATATGCACAATTGATGAATTAAAGAAAAAGAGAAGAAGAGTGATAAACATTATCTTGATTACATTGATTGGTGCAATCCTTGCTTATATAATCTGGCTATATGTAATTGTTGAGATTTTGGGGATATTGCTTGGAATTTGGTGATTCCATCATTTTATAACCAAAAGATATTTAATTGATTAATGTCTACAATTGAATTTGAGGGATAAATTATGACTAAAACTGAAGAAAACCTAAAACAGGCATTTTCCGGCGAAAGCCAGGCCAGAAACAAATACACTTATTTTGCAAAGGTTGCAAGAAACCAAGGGTATCACTATATAGCAAGGATATTTGAAGAGACTGCTGTTAATGAGCAGCAGCATGCAAAAGATGAGTTCAAGCTTCTGAAAGGCATAGGTGACACAGCAGCTAACCTTAAATCTGCAATTGAAGGCGAACATTATGAGAACACAGAGATGTACCCTAAAATGCAGAAGGATGCAGAAGAAGAGGGAAATGAGGAAGCTGCAATTCTATTTAAGAAAATCTCAGAAGTTGAAAAAGAGCATGAAAAGAGGTATAAGAAGCTCTTGGAGATGGTTGAGAAAGGAAATGTCTACAAAAGAGACAAGCCGATAAGGTGGAAGTGCTCAAAATGCGGTTATACTCATAAAGGCACCGAGCCTCCTGATAAATGCCCGTCATGCAAGCATGCAAAGGAGTATTATGAGCCAGAATGCTTGTGATTTAGCAAGGACTGCAGGTGCTGCATTCCTTAGGTGAAAAATGGTAAGATTATACAGATGCAGGATATGCGGAGATCCTCATATTGGTGATAAGGCTCCTGACAGATGTCCTCATTGCGGAGCATATGGGAATTTTATGGTTCCTGCTGAAAAATACAAAGAGACTTTTGATGTCAAACTGTCTGAAAAAGACAGGAAAAACGTAGAAAAAGCATTTGGATTGGAAATAAGCAATGCAGCATTCTATTTTTGCTCAGCAAAAAAAGTTGAGGATGAAGAATGCTCAAACCTTTTCAAAGCCTTGGGAAAAGTAGAAGCAGAGCATGCATCTATATGGAAAAAGATATTAAAGCTTGACTCTGTACCAAAAGGAGATGACACTTGCTCAACTGATGAAAAAGAGGATTTGCAGGAGTCTCATGAAAGGGAAGAGAGGGCGATAAAATTTTATGCACAAGCAGCAGCTGAATCTGATAACATCAGGGTTAAGCAGATATTTCATGCACTTGTGCAGGTTGAGACAGACCATCTGCATCTTTCAGAGCAGAGGTTGAAATAAATGATATTTTATTTATGAAATCTGATTTATTTATGGGATCTTGATATAAAAAATACAATAATTTGAAGGTGATATGATTGAAAAGCATAGCTCAAATTGCATATTTTAATATTCTAGGTCTTTCAGTAATCGCATGGCTAGGGATAATCACCCTGTTATCATTTATCCTGACTGCCACGATTCCAATGTTAGGCAGAAAAGGGTACCTGAAGAACTATCTTACAAAACATAGGGCAATGGCATTTTTTTCAATATTTTTAGCCATAATACATGCAGTCTTTGTTATTGGCTCAAGGTTTAAATAATGTGTCTCAAAATTTGAGTTGAACGTATTGAAGGAGGTAATATAATGGCAGAAAAAGGACAGATCTATAAATGTGAAGTTTGCGGCAATGTTGTCTCAGTCTTTGAGGCTGGTTCAGGAGATCTTGTCTGCTGCGGTCAGATGATGAAACTGCAGAAATCAAAGACGGGAGCTGAGGAAGGAAAAGAGAAGCATGTTCCAGTTATTGAGATAAAGGGTAATAGTGTAAGGGTCAAGGTTGGAAGCATTCCACACCCTATGGAAAGCAAGCATTATATCTCAATTATTCAGGTATTAAAAGAAGGGAAAGTGGTTTTCTGCAAAAAGCTGCAGCCTGGACAAAAGCCAGAGGCAGAGTTCCAGATAAATGACACTGCAAAGCTTACAGCAAGGGATTATTGCAATCTTCATGGGCTTTGGACTTCATGAAATACTGATTTATTAACCTGATATTGAAATCTTTTTATCGACTAAATATTGGAGGGAAAAAATGAAGGAATTCATACAATCAATATTTCAGTCTGCTGTTTTCAAAGAACAGGCAGCTAGAAAATTATATGTTAATCTGTCTAACAGGACGACAAATGATTTGATCAAACAGCTTTTTCTAAGATTGGCTGCTGAAGAATCTGTGCATGAAAATCTATTCAAAAAGATGAATCCAGATATTCTAAATCTTGTAAATAAGGCTCCTTTAGAAAACCTTAATCTTTTGAACAATCTGACTAGCAATGAACTTATTGATTATGATAAGGAAGATATTAATAATGCTCTTGATTATGCAATAACCCAGGAACAATTTGCGATTGATGACTATAAAATGCTCTTAAATCACCTTGATTTTGGCGAGAATAGGAAAGCTGTCCAGGAGATAGTCATTCAAGAGACCCGCCATAAAAACCTTCTCCAGAAGACTAAGTTAGAGTTCAATGGCAATGATTGGAAGAAATTGTGAGAATTTCTGAATATATAAGTGAGATAATATAACAAAAACCGAACTATTCCCCTGCCTAAAGGCAGGGGTATTTATCGTTCGGTTTTTGGGACACTGAGAAATTTGCTTAGCAAATTTCTGGTGTGCAAAAAATGCAAAGCATTTTTTAGCATTAAAAATTCCGACCTAAAGGTCGGGGTATTAGACCCAATAGAAAATTCCGACAAGAGAGTCGGAATTTTCAATAATTACATAAGAAATTTAAAAGAATTCTTAATCCAACTGAAAATTAAAAGAATTCTTAATCCAACTTAGTCAAAATCTCCAATTTCCCATCCTTATCCAGATAAAAAGAATGCTCTGCCTGGCTTACTAAACCTTTGTTCTTGTCTGGCAAAGGTGCATATTTTCTTATTGAGCCGACAGCAATCAATTCTTTCAATGCAAAATTGACCTTAAATAATGGAAATTTTTTTGCAAGCCATCTTGTTGTGAAAGGCAGATCATTGTATTTCTCAATTTCTTTAAGAACCAATCTTGTTGTCTGGCTTCTTACAGGTTTTTTCTCGACAAATGAGAATATGTTCGCATGCTCTGTCTCATGTATCATTCCTGCACCAGTTGTTGCAAATGGCTCAATGGCAAATACACTGTCTTTTTTAAGCTCTTCATCACCTTCTGTGTCATAATTTGGGATTGTTGGAGGTGTATGGACTTCATAGACTCCTAGCCCATGGCCTCCAAGATTCCTGATCGGAACAAATCCCATATTTTCTATTGTTGTCTGGATAGACTTGCCTATGGCACTCAATCTCAATTCTCCTGATTGTATTGTTTTTATTGCCATCTCAAGAGCCATTCTGCTTGCTTCAACGAGTTTTTCATTTTTTCCTGAGAGGTCGACTGTGCATGCAGTGTCTCCAATGCAACCATCAATATGCACTCCAATATCCAAGCAGACTATCTGGTCTTCAAATATGATATCCTCATCAGGATCAACAGTGAAATGTGCAGCTACCTCATTAAGGGACATCTGAGGTGGAAATGCAGGTTCTGCTCCTAACTCTTTTATTTTGGATTCAATCTTCTCTGTGACATCCTTGTAGCTGGCTCCTTTGACAATCAATTTCCTGCCATATTCAAGCACTCCTGCAGCAATCTTGCCTGCTTTTCTCCATTTGTCAATATCTTCCATATTCAGAAAGAAAAGGTTTTAGTATAAAAGGTTTGTTGAAATATATGTCAAATTTATAGAAGAAAATATTGAAGAAAAAAATTATAAACTAATAGATTATCATAACAAGAACCCTCTTGACCTGTTCAAACCTGACTTTTTCTGGGTCTTGATTATTTGCATTATCCCCTTTCATTATTGCAAACCATCCAGACTCATCTTCACCAATCTCTACAACTCTATGGATTATAATCTCATTATCCTTATTCTCATAGCTCACAATATCTCCTAAATGGATATCAAAGCTTGTTTCTGGAACAACCTCAATAGCATGTGCCCCAAAATCAATGACAGGATCCATTGAATTTGTATTGGTGAAAGTTGCCCATTCTGGATTTTCTAGGTGGATTATAATCTTATCAGGATAGATGTCTATCTGCTCTTCTTTTATCCAGTCATATGGGCTTGGCTGCTCTTTTAGCTGTCTTTCAAAATATACCATATTTGTGGCAGGATCAACTCTTATTGAATCAAACAGACCCAAGCCTTGCTCAGGATTTAAGAAAAATAACAGGGTTTTTCCACTTCTGTTGATATATGTGCTATAAACTGTTCCAGAAATGACTAAAACTATAAGAAGGACAAATCCAATTAGTAATTTCTTGTTCATTCAGCACCCCTATTGCCAATCATGATCTATAAAACATAAAAACATATATTTTATAGTACTATTAGGTAGTAACAAGTTATATATAAATATTGCTATTATTGCCCTATGAATTTATAGATGCATTAAGTTTATAGATGCAATATAAGCATTGTACAGAGAATTATTCACTTCTTAAACAATCTTGGATTGTGCATAATAAACCATTTCTCAAAGCTTTTGAAAAAGTCAAACCTGCCCTTAAGATATAGATATCCTAATCCAGATACAATCAATGCACCAAACATATCAACAATCAGGTCCCACATTGTGTCTACTAATCCTGACTTCTGCATATTCAGCCCAAACAATGAATCCACTGAGAACTCAAATATTTCCCATACAACTCCGATTGCAATGGCAAAACTGAATGAAAATATTGCAATAAACATCGGTGACAAATCCAATTTGATTTTTCTCTCTTGATTCAATATATAAACAAGTGAAAATCCAATGATACCAATGATTATTCCTGATAATGCATGCAGCATCAAGTCCCACCACCAGAATACATAATAGAACTTATGGACCTCGCCTAGATACATTGATAATATGATAAACAATAATATGAATATCTCAAATTCGCTCGGATAATCTATCTGAAATCTTTTCTCAAATAAGGAAGGTATAAATGTCAGGAATAATGTGATAACAATAAATGCCAGATTGATCCAATCATTTTTATAAATTGCAAAGACACCAGCTCCTGCCAGGATTATCCTAAAAAATATGGAGATCCATAATTTGACCTTATCTATACGGTCCATTATATATATTAGAATTATTAACTATATAAGGTTTTTTACTTTATATGTCTATTTTATCCTAACAGTCTCCATATTTCTTGGAGCAGTTGTCTCAATCCTGAATTGCTTGTGGATAGAGCTAGATAAATCTAAGCACCTTGAATTCTCACCATGATTGATTATGACTTTTTTAGGCCTTGGCTGGCATCTTGAGATAAAGCTCATCAGCTCTTTCCTGTCTGAGTGGTTTGATATAACAAGCTTGTGATAATCTATCTTTAGATTTAGTGTCTCCTCTCTTTGGCCCTCCTTGAAAGTGATTTCTTTCTCGCCATTCTCAATCCTTCTTCCCAGTGATCCTTCTCCTTGATAGCATGTCAGCACAAGTGAATTCCTTGGATTGTCTCCTAATTGCTTCAGATATTCTACAGAAGGCCCTCCTTGGAGCATTCCTGAAGTTGCCATTATTATGCAGGGGCCAGTCTCTTCTATGATCTGTTTTCTTTCTTTTTGGCTTCCAACTCTCTTGAAGATATCCATCAAGAATGGATTGTTGTCTTTGTGGAATATCTGCTTTCTCATGCTTGAGTTGAGATACTCTGGATAAGCAGTGTGGATTGCAGTGACATCCCATACCATTCCGTCGATAAACACAGGCACTTCATCAATATCCTTGTTCTTCACAAGATTTGCCACTATCATCATGACTTCCTGCGCTTTTCCAGATCCAAGAACTGGCATCAGCACTTTTCCGCCTCTTTTTATTGTCTCGATAATGATCTGCCTTAAGGAAGTGTCTTCTTCCTTAATATTTGGCATCAGATTCTCTTTTCCGCCATAAGTGGCCTCAATGATCATTGTTTCTAGCCTAGGAAAGACTGTCGCAGCTGGGTCAAGAAGGTTTGTCTTTGCATACTTGATATCTCCAGTATAAAGAAGATTATGCAGTCCATTCCCAATATGGATATGGATCATTGCAGCGCCTAAAATATGTCCAGAATTATATAATGTTATCCTAAGGTCTGGAGTTATGTCAGTCACTTCTTCAAATTCTAATGTTACAGTGTGTTTTACCATTTCCTTGACATCATCAACTTCAAATAATGGATCTTTCCTGTCCTGATGCATTATCTTGATAAAATCCAAAAGCAATAGGCTCATCACATCTCTTGTAGGTGCTGTGCAGTAAACAGGGCCTCTGTATCCATATTTGAATAGATAAGGCAGGAATCCTGAATGGTCTATATGGCTATGTGATACAATCACTGCGTCTAACTCATTAATATTGAATTCAGGTATGTCAAGATGTGGATATCCGCTTGAATCATTTTTTGTGACATCTACTCCACAGTCCAATAACACTCTTGACTCCTGGGTTTGCATCAGCAATGATGACCTTCCGACCTGCCTTGCTCCTCCTAGGAATGTCATCCTGACCCATTCATCCTTTTTTCCTCTTTTCCAGCCATCATATATCCTATGGCCAATCTTGTTGAGGAATTTCCTTCTGTAGTCTGAATGTTCATAGAGCACAGATCTGATATTCTCTATAAGTTTTGATCTTATCGCTGGAGTCCTTCTTATGAATGGCATCCATAATGTCTTTTCCTTTATTTCTTTGAGCAATGACCCATGCTTTCCGATTGCAATGCCTGGTTTTTCTGCTTCAATGATCACTCTTGATCTTTGTGGATCAAATATTATCTGAGCGATATTTGAGTCTTTTGGAAGTATGCTTTTGATCTTTTTCTCTGCCTTTTCCATCTCCATTGTTATGCTTGGATCAGGCCTTAGCTCTACCCTTTTCTTTATGTCATCTACAATCTCTTTTATCAATCCATTGTTATTGAAGAAAAAGTCCTTGTCTTTAGTATACAGGACAATATTTGCCCCTTCAAATCCTGCATCTGATATCTTATCTTCAGGTAAATGTGTCATTACTTCCTTTAGTATCGAATTGTTTCCATTTTTCATTGTAATATCTTATATCCTCATTCTGTTCAAATAAGATCTAGCTTTTCATTTTTAAAAAAAAGAAAATATTTATATTTTAAAAAAAAGATTTATCTTATAATCCGTGATTAAGCTTCTGCTTTGACTCTTAATTCTTTGTCAACTACTGTCTTCACTCCTTCACTTGTTACTGTAATCACTTGAAATCCTTCTCCTGAAGCTGCATCTCTCTGGATTGCAGCATTGATGCATTTTGCAGCCAATGTGATTCCTTCTTCGATTGAAATATCTTTCTTGTATAATGTCTCTAAAACTCCATATGCCATGACAGAACCTGATCCAGATGATATATAATCATCGCACAGTTCAATTGATCCGTCAGGATAAAGATCATAAAGGTATAGTCCGGTCTTGTCATATCCACCTAACAAGAAATGGGCAATCCCTGGAATTGTGCTAAATTTCCTTATGTTTGAATATACTAGCCTTGCTACAAGATTGGCTGCATCCTTGACTGTTACATCCTCTCCTGTCCTTATCTTCTTTAGCCTTAGTTCAGACTGTGAGTATCTAATCAATAATTGCGCATCTGATACAGTTCCAGCTATTGTGACTGCAACATTCTCTGTCAGTTTATGTATCTTATCTGCTTTTTTATGAGCTATCAAGAATCCAGAAGTAGCTCTTCTGTCTGCTGCTAATACAATGCCTTCTTTGCATACTATTCCAACAGTTGTTGTGCCTGTTTTAAGCTCTTTATGTTCCATTTTTAATCTTAAGAAATCTTAAAATTCACCTTAAAACAAGGATGTGTATCAAGATATATAAATCTTTCGTTTTTGATGTAAATAATGATTCTATAATCATGGATTTTGAACATAATTATTGATTCAATTAATTTTTATAGATTAATAAGAATTGAGCAAGATTTAAGAGAATTATTATTAATATAATAATTTCTAATATGACCTACTCCCCCACCTAAAGGTAGGGGTATCTATGGGAGTAGGTCGACCAGAAATGGCTACATCTCCAACCTTAAGGTTGGAGTATTGCCATTTCTGAGTATAATAATCTTATTTCTTGAAAAAATTGTTCAGCTGGTCTTTCAAATACATAACTGAGGGTTTTTTGTGTAAGCCAGCCAAAATTTGTATCTTCAATATTGTCCCTATAATCTTCCAAAAGTGCCAAACCTTGATGCGCTTGATTCGAATACCAGGATCTGATTGACCTAGGCAAGGAATTCACGAGCTTTTGCCTGATTTCTGCGATTCTAGCTTTTCTTTTCTTACCTTTAAGACCTGATGTTCTTACTTCATCATTTTCAATATAAAAGCAAACAACCCTTGTGCTTTTAAGATCTGGTATATTCATTGAATATCTACCATAATCCTCTTTGCTAAAATTAACATATCCATCTATAAAGTCTTCTGAGAAATCCCTTAGATTATAATATATTCTTACAGCCCTTCCAAGTGGCTCTAATGCGTAGCAATTTCTTGGATCCTCATTAAATATTAATAATGCAGCCCTTATTGTTCCCTGTATGTCAAGGGAATGAAAATGGTGCAATAATTCATCCTCATTAAAAATTATCATCTCACCTTTTCTTTTTGCATCAAAAAGCAGTGAAGTCATGATTTTGTAAGTGTTATCGATCACTTGATCATAAAAAATATCACTGATCTCCCTAGCCTGTTCCCTAAAACCAATAATCAATTCCTCTATCTCATCCTCTGGATTGCTTGGATACTGGAAAAAACCCATTTTTTCTTCAATATAATCTGCCTGTGTTTTATTATAACCCTCTGGAAGTTGAGAATCTCCATCAACAATGTCATCTAATCTTCTCATAAGAACATACATTGTCTCCAGAAATCTGCCTCTTCTCAAAGCATCTCTTACATTCCCTCCTGTCCGCATCACACCAAGATATTTGAATGCCCTTAATCCGAAAAGAAATGAAGAATATTTAGTAGGGTCTCTCTCAATCATTTCCCTGAAAGTCTGATCAACAAGCTCTTGGACTGGCATTTTACTTAATTACCGCAGAAATACCTTTTGTTATTTAAAATCTCGCATCGCGAGATTTTGTTTGGGATGGTGAATACCCTGCACTTTAGTGCGAGACGCTCAAAAACTTTCAGTTTTTGGCGTGCCAAAAATGCTTTTTGCATTTTTGAGCATTTTCAATCCCAAAAATTTGCCAGCTATATTAGCGGGCTGTAATACGAAAAAATCCTTCAGGGATTTTTTGTACAAAAAATTGCTTTGCAATTTTTTCGTACCCCAACTTTTAGGTTGGGGATAGGCGAGCATATTAATGGATTGGCAAATTTTTGTTATAAAAAGATTGTTGGTTATCAAAAAGGTTTAGGCCCACCAATACAATGCCAGCAAAGATTATCTCTTGGAATTCCAACTTCTTCAAATGCCTGGAGCATTCCTTCCAGAGAAATGTAGAACATATGCATTTTCATCTCTTTGCTGATCTCATCAAGTGATCTTCCTCTTGCAATAAACTTATCATCAGGAGGTATATCAACTCCATACAAGCAACCTCTCAATTCTCCATCATCTCCAACAATACCAATTGGAGGAGTATAGTTTAAATGATATGCCTCTTTAACATTTGCTTCTTCATAAAGCAATTGTCTTTCTCTCCTAGAATTGTTCCCTCTTACAGTGCTATCATCTAGAACGACAACTCTTTTTCTTCCCAAATCTCCATTTCTAGGCAAAAGATGGAGATTATCCTTAATTGATTCTTCACGATCATCATCTGTAGACCCTTGAAAAGCCCTTTCCCCCCTCATTTTATAGAAAAGAAAATCAAAAGGAATTCGTGTTTTCTTAGCATAGCTTCTTGCAGCTGGTTCTGGGCATCTTGGCAGGAATGTCACTAAATCAATATTTTTTAATTGAATCTCATCAGCGAGGACTTCTCCTAATTTTTCTCTTAACCTTCTGACACTTACTCCATTCACAACAGAATCACAGTCAGCAAGATAATTCCATTCAAAAAAACAGAACCTAAGCATAGGATCTACGACTTGTTCAGAATGATACCCTCCATCTGGCTGTAAAAAATAAACTGCTCCAGGATCCAGGTCTTCGATAAATTCTCCACCATTTTTCCTGAATGCAATGTCTTCAGAAGCAACTCCACATTTTCCGTCTTTCCATCCTAATACTCCTGGCTTTATTCCTGTCTTATCTCTTAATACAACAACATCTGGCTTGCCTTTCTGAGCAATGGCCAATGTATATGATCCAGGAATTTGTCGTAAGATTTCATGTTCTCCAACTTTCATGTACAAATGAAGAAGGGCTTCTGTATCGCATCCAGTGTTTAATAGCCCAGTATCAAAGCCATTTAGATATTGTTCATTCACTTGTCCATTATGAACTGCAGCTGCTTCACAATCAGAAATAAATATGTGATTTTTTCTATTATTGATTGTCCCTCCGATTGTATGAGGATGAGCATCTTCAAGGATCTTGTCTTTCCTGCCTCTTGTAGCATATCTGACATGCGCCATATAAGTATGATAATCTCCACAAGGAAACACTTTATGTAGGTCAACTACATCAAATGTATTGACTGGGCCAATCCATTTTATCACATCAATCCTATTATTTCCAATTGCTGCAATTCCTGCTGCCTCCCTTCCTCTGTGCTGAAGTGATTTTATCATAGAATAAGTGTCATGGAGTGTGTGTGTCACTACCAGACCGCAATTATGCCGGACAAATTCTCCCATCTTGATTAAAATCTAATTCTGATTCATTTTAATACTTTTCCTTTTTAAGAAATAAATACTAGAACCTATATAATCCAGAAGTATAAAGCTTTTAAATCAGCTGATTAGTAATATTATATAAATATTATATTGATGAATTTGGGGTGGTTTATTCATGGAAATTTCAAAAGAGGTTGCAAGAGCAGGTTTAAATATTAAGGCAATAAAGTTAAGGCCAGATAACCCATTTATCTGGGCTTCTGGATTCAGGATGCCTATATATAATGACAATAGGATGTTTCTGATGTATCCTGAGCATAGGAAGACAATTATCCAAGGTTTCTTAGGCATAATTGAAAAAGAATCAATCCAATTTGATATTGTTGCAGGAACTTCAACTGCTGGAATCCCTCATGGCATGGCTTTAGCCAACCAACTCAACAAGCCTTTCATATATATCAGAGATAAGCCAAAAGATCATGGCTTGAAGAACCAGATTGAGGGGATTGATGCAGATAAAGACCTTGAAGGCAGGCCTGTCCTTGTCATAGAAGACCTTATGTCTACTGGAGGTTCCTCAGCAAAAGCAGTGCAGGCTGTGAGGGATGCAAATGGTAATTGCAATTATATCATCTCTATTTTTGATTATGGACTTGACAAGGCTAGCCATGCTTTCCAGGAATTGGATCCAGAATGCAATGTAAGATCCCTTCTGACTTATGATGTTCTCCTGAAAGTGGCAAAAGAGACTGGATACCTCAATGAGAGCCAAGTAAAGCTTCTGGAAGAGTGGCGGTCTGACCCATTCAATTGGGGAGATAAGCATGGTTTTCCTAATGTTGAGAAATAGATAAATAGGGAAAAAGAGAAAATACAAAATTAAAAGAACAAAAAGTAAATTACAAGGTGATATCATGTCTTTCAAAGAAAAATGGCTGGAAGCAGTTAAAAAAAAGAATTCTGTTTTATGCGCAGGACTTGATCCAGCTGAATTTGATATGGGTAGAGGAGAGAGCGGTCTTTCAGAAGGAGCTGATAAAAGGGAGTGGGCTATAAATTATGTCAAGGCAGTTGCACCATATTGTGCTGCAATAAAGCCAAATTCACAATATTGGAAAGGGGAAAAAGGGGCTGAAATCCTGGAAGAAATTTATGATCTTGCAAATGAATCAGGATTAGTTGTCATTGAAGACAGCAAATTAGCTGATATTGGATCAACAAATGATGCAGGTTTCTTTTTCACTTCCCAGAGAGCAGATGCAGTCACATTCTCTCCATTTGCTGGGAACATGTCTGAGGCTGCTGATCAGGGAAAGAACAGGAATATTGGAGTGATTGCAATGTGCCTGATGAGCAATCCTGAATACAAGAATGAGAAAAATAAGCTGGTTGAAGCTGACGATGGGTATAAAGAGGAAGACATGATTGAGATTGCAGGGAAAAAATATGTCAAGCAATATATTCAGCTAGCAAACAATGCAAACAGATTCAATATCTCAGGCATTGTAATTGGATCGCCCAGCCCTGACAATCATATACAAGAAGATGAGATTAAGAAAGCAAGATCCTATGCAGGAGAAGATATGCTTGTCCTTCTGCCAGGAGTTGGTGCACAAGGCGGTGAAGCAGATGCAATCTGGAAATTCTTTGGACCTGATAATGTGATTGTAAATGTTGGAAGGGGCTTGATGTTTCCGAACGGATCAAATACAACTCCAGAACAGCAGGCTGAGACTGCAAAAAAATATCAGGAAATGCTTAATAAACTAAGATTTAAACAACAAGAATAAAGTATAGATATAGAATTTGATGTGAAATAAAAGAAGTTTATTCAAATTCCTAAGAAATTAAAAAAGTTTAAAAAAAATAAATGAGGTACGAATTCAAATCGATATAATAAATAGAATTGAATTCGGAATTAGAAGATTCATCTGAAATAAATAATATAATAAGGGGAAAACAATAAAAATGCCATACAACCTATTGGGAAAGCAGGTAAGGGGAAGGTTCGGATTTCCTTCTGGAGTCATCTCAACTAATTCTGACACTGCCAGATGGATGATAAAGAACATCCCTCAGATAGGCTTTTTCGTCGGTAAAAGCACTACAATCGATCCAAAAGAGGGGAATCCTGAAGATATTTTCATTCAGCCAGATGCAGAGTCTGGATGCAATGCAGTAGGCTATGCTAATCCTGGACTAAAAGAGATGCTGGAAGAATTTAAGCTTCTTAAACAGTCTGTTCCAGATGACGTCTTTCTCATGCCTCAGATAGGTGAATGTGATGAGGAGAGGTTTGCTCACTGCGTTAGGGAATTCAACTCTTTAGGAGATTCAATTGATGGGATTGAACTGAATATCTCATGCCCTCATGCCCAAAGGGGAGGTATCTTGATTGGGTCAGATCCAGACATTGTAAAGTCTATTGTCAGTGCCTGCAGAAAAGAGACTGAAAAGCCTTTGATTGTCAAAGTGAATGCAGGAGTCCCTAAACTTATTGAAGTCTGCAGAGCAGCTGTTGAGGCTGGAGCAGATGCAATCAGCGCAATCAACACTTTAGGAGGTCCGAGGCCTGAGCTCAGCAATGAATATGGGGGGTTGTCAGGCCCAAAGATATTTCCAATAGCTTTTGAGACAGTAAAAATGATCAAGTCAGAAATGCTCAAATCAGATATAAATGTGCCGATGATTGTGATGGGAGGTATCTCCAGTGCAGATGACATCAGAAAGCTTGATGATATTGACAGGAGTTTATTCTATGCAATCGGGACATCTCTTGCTGAGATGAATTCAAAGCAGATAAAGGAATATTTCCACCAGCTTAACCTTGACCTGAGAAATAATACCAATTTTGCAGTCGGTCTCACAAAGAACAAGAAAGCCTTGCAATACAATTCTTTTGTTGTAAAAGAGATAACTGATCATGGTGATTCTTTAAAAATAATTAAATTCCACCAGAATCTGCCATCCGGCATTGGCCAGTATGTCTTTTTGAAGGTAGGCAATAAGAACTCAAAGCCCTTTTCTGTTGCAAGCGACAAGGACCATCTTGAGATTGAGGTGAGAAAAGTCGGAGAGACCACTTCAAAGATATTTGACCTGAAAAAGAACAGTGTTGTAAGGATAAGAGGTCCTTATGGAAGCAGTTTCTCATTTCCAGACAACAGCACTGTAGTATTTGTAGGAGCTGGCTGCGGTATTGCTCCAATCCACCATGCTGCTCAGCATCATGATGGAAAAAAGATATTTGTAATCGGCGCAAGGAACAAGGATGAGCTTGTCTATATTGATGAGATGAGGCAGATGGGTGACTTAGTTGTAGCTACTGATGATGGTTCAGCTGGATTTAAAGGGTTTGTCAGCCAGATATTGGAGAAATATCTGCATGAAAAGAGGATAAATGATGTCATCTTCTTCAATTGCGGGCCTGAGATTGCGATGAAAGAGGTTGACAGGATTGAGAAAAGTGTCACTAAACCTGATAAGATATACCATCTTATTGAGAGGATGACAAGCTGCGGTGTCGGCATCTGCGGAAAATGCTCTATCAATAATGGATTGAGAGCATGCATTGATGGCCCGATATTTACAGCAGAAAATTTCACACCAGGTGAATATAAAAGAGATAAATCTGGAAAAAGAGTTGATTCAAATGATAGATCCACATGCCCATCTTAGGGATTATAATCAAGGACATAAGGAGACCTTAAAGCATGGCTTAGGTATAGCTTTTAAAGCAGGATTAGATGGTGTTTTTGAGATGCCAAACACTGATCCACCTATTACTTCTAAAGAAAAGATAAAGGAGAGAATAGCCTTGGCAGACAAGGCAATATCAGGATTAGGCATCAAGATATTCCATGGAGTCTATGCAGGAATTACTATTGATTATGAACAGATAAAAGAAGTAGTAGACTGTCATAAAGAATTGTTCCCGAGGGTTATTGGTTTGAAAATGTTTGCAGGACATTCTGTTGGCAATATGGGGATAGTTAATGAAGAAGAGCAAAAAGAGGTTTACAGGATACTTGCTGAATTTGATTATAGAGGAGTATTGGCTGTGCATTGTGAAAAAGAGTCTTTGATGAGACCAGATCTATGGAAACCAGAGTATCCATTTTCACATGCTTTGGCAAGGCCTCCTGAAGCAGAGGTTGAATCTGTCAGAGACCAGATAAGGTTTGCTAAAGAAGCAGGTTTCAAAGGCACATTGCATATTGTCCATATTTCTGTCCCGGAAGCATTGGAATTGATAAAAAATCAGAGAATTGAAGACAAGAAGATAATTATTGATAGGATAAATAATAAAGTGTATTATAAAGGCTCAGGCAGTGAAAAAACAAATGATGGATTAAAGATCACTTGCGGTGCCACACCCCATCATCTCATCTTAAATTCTGATATGATGAATGAAAAGCGCGGAATCCTCCTGAGGATGAACCCTCCCCTTAGGCCAAGTCAAATGCAGGAGCAATTGCTCAGATCATTGCTGAATGGTGAGATTGACTGGATTGAGACAGACCATGCACCTCATACTTTGCAGGAAAAGAATGAAACGCAGATGCCTGGCATCCCAGGACTCCCTTATTATCCTCATTTTATAAGAAAATTAAATGAGCTTGGTGCTTCCCAAGAGCTTGTTGACAATATTACGCATGACAATATTGTAAAGGCATTTAATATCAAGGTCGAGAACAGAAAGAGAGCTCCTGATTATAATCTGGAAAAAGAATATGAATTTGATGCTTTTGAGGAAGTTAAAGAATAAATCAAATAAGATATACCAAACGATTCAATACAAATCCTTATTCTGCAGATGGATCATAGCAGTCCTTATCGCCTGCTTTGTGTATTCTTTTCTGTCAACAATGCCTTTTGTCAAAAGGCTGATTATCCCTTCTGAATGTCCAACCCTTGGATTGTCTGTCATATTCATCCTGTGGACAGCATTATTCAAATCAACATCTTCGCTCAATACAATCTTGATTGCTTCAGGAGGATATTCAAACATTGACCCTAGTCCAAGATGAAACTGCTTGCCATCATATATTGCGCAGATGCATGCATTCATGTATCCTGATTTTGTGTTTGGGATCTCAACAATGCCGTCCTCAATCCCAAAGCTCAGTTCACAGTCTTGAAATGCACCTTTTGCCCTATTCATCGCTCCCTGCATTGTCTCGGCCAAGGATTTGGGCTGGTCGCTTACTTTTGTCGGCACTTCAACTCCTGTAACTTCAGGGTCTGAAATGAAATCATAATCATTCAAAGCCTCTTTCAATGCATCTACCTTGTTTGGATTGTTTGATCCGATTTTGATTATCATATTTAGAAGTAAAAATTTATTATTTATAAGCTTATAGTTGATAATTTGTGATTCTTAATAATTGTGATTCTTAATAATAATCTCATACAAATATTTAAATGATTTAGAAATGCATATTCTACTCCCAGCATGTTGTTGCAGGCGGCTTGTCTGTGACATCATAGACAAATGCACCAATCCTATGATCCCTTCTTAATGCATCTTTGATCTCATCAAGAACATCCCAAGTCAATCTGACAGGGCCATTTTCTTTCCTATAATCAGCAATCTGTTCTCCTCTCAAGTCAAGAGGTTCTGGTATAGTGACAGTCATAAAATTAGGTGTTAAAACAAGCCTGGCAGCAACAGATCTCCTGTTTATTTGATAAGGATCTGCTCCAAACAGGACAAATATGCTTTGTGCTATCTCCCTGTTAAGGCCATATTTATTCATAATCTCCATAGCTGTATGGTCTATATCCTGCCACTGCCGGAATGTTTCAGGATTGACTGTTGTTGGGATTAATTGGTTCAAGTAGCCGCCTTCAATAGGTCCTTGGCCAATATCATATACAACCCTGTTTACACCATGGACTTCCATTGGAATTCTTGAAGTTGCAGCTCTAATATTCTTCCAATCCCTTGGACCTCTCAACAATGCCAACCTTCCATATGTTCTCTCATCACCCTGTACTCCAACTGTCCTAATTGGAAGAACATATCCATCTAATCCATAATCACCTGCAATCCTTGCTACTTCTGAACAATCCTTATGATATTGCCTTTTAAAAATACCAAAAACTTTACTTGTACCCTCAGGATCTCCATCAATAATCCTTATTGCTCCGCCTGGACCAGGAAATGGTTGTCTTTTAAAAATCTCAATTGGAAGTCCTATTTCTTTTGCAGCCACCCTGACCTCATCCTTATATATCAAACTGTTTGGTTCAACTATTCTTCCTATCCTTCTTAGATCATCGATAAAAGGGCATCCAACATTATGATGTGATTTAATCACTGCTGCTTTCCTGCCGATTCCTCTGCCTGACTCAATCAAGTCTGTATAAAGAGTTCCCTGGGCTAAAAATGTTTTGTCAGGGTCCAATCCAAGACTCTCGCATACTTCCTGTTGAATCTTGCCGTACAGGTTTCCAATAATTTTTCTTTTTGCCTCAGGATCACTTATTCCTTGTAAAGATCTGATAAATCTATCTTCAGCATCAATGACCATCAGTTCAACACCTGCATTGGACAAATTTCTTTTTACTTCCTCTGTTTCATTTTTTCTCATCATGGAATTGATGTAGACACAATAAACCTTGCCAATACCTTCTGTCTGGGATAATAAAGCAGCAACAAGCGATGAATCAACTCCTCCGCTAACCAAACAAAGAACATCATTATTTCCGACAGTTTTCCTGATATACTGTCTACTTTCTTCAAGATAACTGCCCATTGTCCAATCATGGCCGCATCCGCAGATGTTATGCACAAAATTTCCAATAATTTGCAAGCCCTCAGGAGTGTGACGAACCTCTGGATGAAATTGGACTCCATATAAGTTTCTAACAGGATCAGACATTGCAGCCAAGTGATCTTCTGTGACTCCAATCACCTCAAATCCAGGTGCCCTGACAACACTATCTCCATGGCTCATCCAGCCTATGATCCTATGATCCAGATTACCCACTTTAGTTAATAGACGATTATCTTCAATCAATTTTAGATCAAATTCTACCCCTACCCTGTTAAACAAAGCATGAGATGAATTGATATACACATGATTTCTCCCATATTCCCTTATAGAATCAGACCCATGATCCATTTTGCCGCCAGAAAGATAGGCTAAAAGATGCATTCCATAACAAATTCCTAAAACCGGTATATTTCTCTTGACAGCCACATCCAAAAGCCTGTCATCCAAAGTGGGAGCGCCAGGCGCATAAACGCTTTCCGGGCCTCCTGATAAAATCAAGCCTTTTGGATTCTCTATTAGCACATCTTCAACTCTTGATTCACCATCAACTACATTTGAGAAAACTCCACATTTCCTTACTGTATTTGCAATCAGATGAGTATATTGTCCTCCAAAATCAAGAACAGTGATTGTATCATGTGCCATATTCCTGGTAACACTGCCTTTTTTTAAATATATTATTGTGTTTAACTAGTGAAATAGGGCTCATTTATGTTGTAATTAAATAAAATATACATTTTAACATCTATTTTTGATTATTACTATTACTCAATAGCAAAAACTTTATAAAGGGAGAGGTATTTTATGCTTTAATCTTTAAATTAATATACTTAAACAACCGATATCGGGGTGGTCAAAATAGACAAAAACGCACAAATTTTATTGGGAGTACTCATTGCTATTGTGATTATAGCAGGAGCAGTTGGAGTATACTTTATTCTGACAAATGATAATTTTAATGGCACAACATTGGTTGCACCAACTGGTGGAGCAGTTGTAGATGTTACAACCACAACCCAGGCACCAGCTACAACACAGCCTGTTGTGACTACAACCATGCCAAGGCCTACAACTACAACCACTACAACAGAGCCTGAATTGAATACAAATGGAAAATTCTTAAAATATCTTGATGAACATGCTTTTTCAATATTCAGCCAGGATGACTGCGATAATGATTTAGAGGGCATTTCAGAAGACTTTTTCAATGACCTTGAGAAGGATATTGAGGATTATGACAGTGATATTGATGACTTGAGGGATGATCTTGACAATGATATATTGGATAATGTCAATGATTACCTTGCTGATGTTGACAAGATCAATGTTTCAGTCGGAAATCATTCATCAACAATAATCAACTCATTGCAGGCAGTCTATAACAGCTTTGATTCATTAAAGAACAATATTGATGATGCAAAACAGTTTTTAAAAGACGGATCTGACAAAGTTGGAGACGCAGATGATTTCAGTGATGTTGAAGGCGAGCTTGATGATGCTGTCAGTGAACTGGATGATGTCTTGGATGACATTGATGATGCTGTAAAAGATCTTGAGGATCTTGAAGATGATCTGAATGACGCAGACCTTGACAGCAGGGCTGACGATGCAGGTGATATTGCAAAAGATCTGGATGATCTTAAGGCAGATGTAAAAAGCATACAGGATGACATCAACAGCCTTAAAGACACAATCAAGGATGATGTAGACACTTACGAGTTTGCAGAAGACGCTGTTGATGACATCAACAGGTATTGCAGGTAAACATTATTTACCTCTTTTTTTCTTTTTATTATTAATTTATTATTCACTACTCAATTCCTCATTTTCTAATTTGTCTAATTCTCTCAGCTTTTCCACTATACGATTCAGCCCACCTATTCGCAAAGAAGATAAGATAGTATGGGGATTTGCTTGAATATGCAACCTAATCAGTTTCTCAAGAAAACCAATCGAATCATGCCATAATTCAACTGCCTGATCTGCCTTATCCTCCTTATACAGTTCAAACAGCTCATCTTTATGGGTGAATAAATACTTAATCCTTTCCAATGGTGTCAGGTCAAGATCTGGAAAAAGAGATCCCAATTCTAATAAAGCAGAAAACCGGTTATGCCTAACTTCCCCATCATTTTCCTGAAGTATTTGCTTGGATCCCCTGCTTACAGACGCTAAAGTTGAATAAAATCCATTGGCAAAAGACCCTCTGTCCTCTTGCATCCTGTCATGTTCAGAATATAATAATGATTGCCTCATCTTTCTTAGATTATGACTTAATGTAGACAAATTACCTGTTTTTAAGTCAAACATAGTCATCTCACCCTGTCCAAGATAATCAGGGCCAACAAGGACATCCCTTTCATTCATAAAATAATTCAAGAAATCAGAGGTTAATGAGTTGAATCTGCCGTCTCTGGCATTTCCCAGATCCAGGGGGCATACTTGAAGTCCTGCTCTCATCACATAAGTATCTCCAGAAAATGCATCAGCAAAAGCAGCTTCTATTTTTCTATAATACTCAGGATCAACAACAAATTCGTGCGGAAATGTCAATACAGCATCAATGTCGCTTCTTCCATAATCACAATCTCCCCTTATGTAAGAACCATAAGCCATCAAGCTTAGTCCATCTTTGCCCAATCCCTCCAATCCACTCTTTAACTTATCCATAAATCCCGAATATTGAGCTTCAGTTGGACTTGGAACATCGAATCCGAATAGCATAAATGAGAGAAATACATTTTGTTTTTTAAAGGTATCTGAAAAGGAAAAACACAAAGGAGAAAAACATAAAAACAATGCACTAATAATGATATTATAAACAAATAACCCTAAAAATCAATCTTGATCTCGCCTTTTTTTATCCTGCACTGGCATGCAAGCCTTTCTCCTCCTTCAAGGTCAATTCCGTATTCTTTCTCTCTTTCGCTTGGCTCAGAGAGATTCTTTCTTCCTTCCAAAACCTTGATCTTGCATGTCCCGCAGATGCCTTCATTGCAGCCGAATGGAACGCCTAATTCTTCGCAAGCATTCCTAATGGCATCACCATCTTTTATCTCTTTTGATTCATCATCTTTTATTATTTTTGCCATGATAAAACCTCCAGTATTAAAATGTCAGAAATTTTCCACCAGTTTTTAACTGGTGGCCGAAAGCCATTCCCAATATTGGAATCAGAAAAATGCTCAAAAATACAAAGCATTTTTGGCATGCCAGAAATTTTATTAAAATTTCTGAGCATTTCTGAGCACTAAGAACCACCAGTCCGTAGATGTAGTGGATGCTGAATTGATGAATCCCACCAGTCTCTGACTGGTGGTTCTTTAGAAAAGAATAAGAAAAGAATGCCTTATCGGCAGCATCCTCCTCCGCATTTATCTTCATCATCATCTTCATCTCCTCTGTTCTCATCATCTTCATCATCTCCTGTAAATCCATCATCTTCATCATCTTCATCATACATATTATCCACCTCGAATATTTTATACAGTTCAACATCTAAGTGTTATATAAACATTTCGTTAGATTTATATATAATCTCTCTTAAGGTTAGCATATGATTGAAGCGTGGGCATATTCTATTGTCAGTGTCATCCTAGTTAGCATTGTCTCTATCATAGGCATATTTCTTTTTGCATTCACTAAAAAAAAGCTAAACAGTATCTTAATATACATGATATCATTTTCAGCAGGAGCCTTGATGGGAGATGCATTCATACATCTATTGCCTGAAGTTGTGAAACACCATGGTTTTACTGTCCCTATATCATTATATGTCCTCTCAGGAATTGCATTATCATTTATTATAGAAAAGATAATCCAATGGAGGCATTGCCATCATCCTACAACAGAAGCCCATGTTCATCCTTTTGCATTGATGAATCTTTTTGGAGATGGAGTCCATAATTTTATTGACGGCCTGATAATTGGTGCAAGTTATCTTGCAAGCATCCCTGTCGGGATTGCAACTACCTTAGCTGTTCTATTTCATGAAATCCCTCAAGAGATCGGAGATTTTGGAGTGTTGGTCTATGGCGGTTTTTCAAAAGGAAAGGCTATTTCGGTGAATTTTATAATTGCATTGACATCAGTCCTTGGAGTTATTGTGGCTCTTTTGATAGGCTCTTATGTGTCTAATATCACTGTATTTCTTATCCCTTTTGCAGCTGGATCATTCATATATATTGCCGGATCTGACTTAATTCCTGAGCTCCACAATCAGGTTAAATGCGGTTTTGCGATAACTGAACTTGTATTCTTCCTTCTTGGAATCTGCATCATGCTTTTACTGCTTCTCTTTGGATGAGATCTGATTGATAAGCAAATCATATTTTGAATCAAATTCTTGTCAATTTTTTATCCCTAGAAATGTCATGAACCACTGTGTCATAGACTGCAATACAGCTCCAGATGATCAAGATCACCAATGTTATTGTTATCCCAAGAATCATATCCTCAATCAGGTTCGGGGACAGAAGAAACAATTCGCCATTGAACCAATGGTCTACAATCCCAAATATTGCCCCTCCTAAAAAGAGATAGCTTAAAGTAGAATTATGCTTGTTCTTTCCGATCTTCTTATAGCGCTTTCCTAAAAGATGATGAAAAATCATTGCAGCAGTTGGAACAATAAAACATCCCATTATATTCACCTCATTTTGAACTTTGTCCTTTTTAAAATTCATTATATTTATAAATTATTCCATATTAATGGTTTATTCCCATACATATTAGAGTGAGTTTAGAGAAAGAAAATGAATACTAACCTATTGCCTTTTGAAAACTTAACTAGGACAGTTATTGTAAAGAGAAAAGCAGATTCTGATCCAAAATATGGCGGAGATCCTAATAATAGGTCAATCCTTGAACTTATCAATTATGGAATAATCAATATTGACAAGCCTAAAGGCCCTACTTCTCATCAGGTGAGCGATTATCTTCAGAAGATCCTTAAGATCAGTAAGGCAGGCCATTCAGGCACACTAGACCCAAAAGTGACTGGTGTATTGCCTATCGCGACTGGAAGGGCAACAAGGATTGTTGAGACCCTGCTCAAATCAGGCAAAGAGTATGTAGGGATTTTGCATCTGCATAAAGAAACAAGTGAAAGGGAACTTATGAAAGTAGTCAAGGAGTTTACAGGCAGGATCAAGCAGCTGCCGCCTATAAAATCAGCTGTAAAAAGAGAGGAAAGATACAGGAAAATTTATTATCTTGAGATACTTGAGTTTGATGGCAAAGATGCATTGTTCAGGGTCGGCTGCCAGGCAGGGACTTACATAAGGAAACTCTGCCATGACATCGGGAAAAAGCTTGGTTGCGGAGCTAATATGGCTGAATTGAGGAGGACAAAGGCAGGGCCATTTAAGGATGAAAACCTCATCACTCTGCATGACTTGACTGATGCATACTGGTATTTTAAGAATGAGGATAATGAGAAATATCTAAGAAAAGTTATACTGCCAATTGAGAATGCTGTCAGCCATCTTGCAAAGATCTGGGTGCTTGACTCAACTGTTGACTCAGTCTGCCATGGTTCAGACCTAAAGGTTCCTGGCATTGCCAGATTTGAGTCAGATATCCAGCCTGATGACAGAGTTGCAATAATGACTCTTAAGAATGAACTAGTTGCACTGGGATTCTCAGCAATGACTTCTGCTGACATCATCAAGAAAGATAAAGGGATTGTCATAAAAGTGAACAAGGTATTTATGCTCCCCGGAACTTATCCTAGGGTTCAGAAATGATTTCATAAGAAGAGGATTTCATATAATGATATAATGCAATTAAGAAAATTGATTATTCTTGATTATCATCAAAATCATCATCCCCTGAATCCTCAACATCATTTTCATCTTCATCTGAAATAAACAGATTAATGCTTTCCTTGTCAATTGTGAAAAGCTTGTTATCTCCCTCAACATCAAATACTCCTATCCTTGCTCCTGCATCCAGCCATCCATGAGCGTAATTTAGGCATGCAAAAGCATCAACAATCTTGCCTTGCTCTTTGAAATGCTTGGCATCTTCAAAATACCTGTTTGCCATGTCCAGAAAATCCTCTCCTGCTTTCTTGAAATGGACTTTGGCATATTTTGCTTGAGCCAGCTTCACTTTATTAAGAGCCTTTCCAGTGACATCAAAGTATTTGTCAATCTTTTCATCAGTAATATTGTTTTCCATAATTATATGAAAATTGAATTTGATATAAAAAAGTATTGTTTAAACATTGAAATTAGAACTTTGACAAAAAAGAACCAACAAGGCGTTCTAAATAAGGAGCAGGATCTCTGATTTTACCAAATTCAGGACTTAATCCGGAGAACTCACCCTGATAACCCGCACCTTCTCCCCTAATTGAAATAATTCGATTCCCAATTTCATCATGAATACTGGAGACAGAAGCAGCTACATAATATTGATGGTATAAAACAACAGACTGAACTTCTTTAATTATATCATCAACAGTTAACATATTGCCTGTTTTGACTTCCCTAGCAATGTCCATTAAGGAAGGCCTCCCAAATGAATTATATACCATCAGTAAGTTTGTCTTGTTCTCAGCTTGCCACTGAATACGGGATAGTTTTGCAAACATAATGCCTTCTAATACTTCATTCTCTTGTTCAGAAACACCATTAAACATTAATTGTACACTGCCCTGGCAAATATCCAACAATGTTTTAAAAAACTCAGATTTTGTATGAGAAGGTTGAATTCCATAACATGCGTAATCTTTTTTCATTATAAAACAAAATAGGGAATATGTTATTTATACTTTTCGCAATTGAAATATCAACACTTGTAAACTTTACTAAATTTTCATCTTATTATCAATAAAATGTCAGGAATTTTCCACTAATCTCTGGTTGGTGACAATCTTTGATTGATTTAGCTTTCAGGAATGAAAAATTCCTGAGCACTAAGAACCACCAGTCTTATCATAAGGTAATTGCGGATTTAATGAATCCCACCAGTCTATGACTGGTGGTTCTTTAGAATAGATGTTCATATTAAGATTTATACAATAGAATTGTATTTATTTAAGTTTAAATGTTTGAAAATGCCTCATTTCCGACACATTTAAATACAATAATATCAGTACCTGATACAATGCCTGAAAAACCAAAACAAGAAAAAGACAAAGGTATAACAGTCAAGAAAGAAGATGACATGCCAGAATGGTATGAGCAGGTCTGCTTAAAGGCAGAATTGGCTGAATTCTCAACAATCAAGGGCTGCATGGTCATCCGCCCAAATGGTTATGGCATCTGGGAGAATATTCAGTCATATTTCAATAAGGCTATAAAAGATATGGGTGTGAGAAATGCATATTTTCCTTTGTTCATTCCAGAACATTTTTTCAAGAAAGAGGCAGAGCATGCAGAAGGGTTTGCTCCAGAAGTTGCCTGGGTTACTGAAGCAGGATCATCTAAATTGGATGAGAGGCTTGCTATTCGCCCTACTTCAGAGACAATTATAAATGATTCTTACAGCAGATGGGTCAGGTCTTACAGGGATCTTCCTCTGTTGATAAACCAATGGTGCAATATTGTGAGATGGGAGACAAAGGCAACTAAGCTTTTCCTAAGGTCAAGGGAATTTCTTTGGCAGGAAGGCCATTGCGTGTTTGAGTCAGATGAGCAATGCACTAGACAGGCTCTTGATATTCTTGAAGAGTACAGGAAATTGTCTGAAGAAGTCTTGGCTGTCCCAGTGCTTACTGGAAGAAAGACTGAGAAGGAGAAATTTGCCGGAGCAAAAGACACTTATGCAATCGAGGCATTGATGCCAGATGGAAAAGCATTGCAGATGGGCACTTCCCATCATCTGGGCCAGGGTTTTATGAAAGCCTTTAAGGTGAAATTTCTTGGAAGGGATGAGAAGATGCAGATCCCTTATTCCAATTCATGGGGCATTTCAACAAGGCTCATCGGAGGCCTTGTCATGACCCATTCTGATGACAAGGGCCTTGTCCTGCCTCCAAAGATTGCTCCTATCCAGGTTGTTATTGTCCCAATCATTTTTGAAAAGACCAAGGAATTGGTGCTGATAAGATGCGTAAGCATCAAGGACACATTGAAGAAGCAGTTTTGTGTGCATCTGGATGACAGGGATGACTACAGCTCAGGATGGAAATTCAATGAATGGGAGATGAAAGGCATTCCTTTAAGGATTGAGATTGGCCCGAAAGACATTGAAAAGAAGCAGGTTGTTCTTGTAAGAAGGGATAATGGAGAAAAGAGTGTTGTGAAAGAAAAAGATGTCAAGGATGCTGTCAAGAGACAGCTGGATGAAATGCAGAAGAGCCTGTTTGACAAGGCGCTCAAAACCTTGAAAGACAACACAGTTGATGTCAAGGATTGGAAAGAGTTCCAAGATGCAATCAAGGATAAGAAGATGGCAAAAGGCATATTCTGCGGCAGCATCGGATGCGAAGAGTTTATAAAAGACAAGACTGGAGGCGCTTCTTCAAGAGTAATTGAGACTGATGAGAAAGGAAATACTAAGAAAGTGAATGGCAAATGCCTGCATTGCGGAAAGCAGGCTAATTATGAGATCTATTTCAGCAAGAGCTATTGAACAAATTCTGCAAGAATTTTTTAAATATATTTCTTAAGGATTATTGTATAATATCAGGAAATTTACAATAACCTTTTTAAATCAATATTCACTTTGGTCTATTATGCCTATGACATATAGTCTTTTGAAAGGGGATCATGATTCATTAGTTGGAAGGGTGTTTGCAATCGGCACTTTCAATGATTTTGCCAGAGAGCACATATGTGATCCAAGTGCCATTGGTCCCTTGATATTAGTCTATTTTGGAGTGCTGGATGAGGAAGATGTTAGGATAGTAAACCCAAACTATCTCCTGGGAAGCGTACAATCAAAGAGAATGGCTGATGGCCAGTATTTTTATTATATCCAGGCCAGGCCAGAGACTGTTGATCCTGTATTTGTTGGAGCTGAAGATGTGATTGAGACTCCTGGGCCTCAGAGCAGGATCCATAATTGCATGGATGCACTTGTTTCTGGCTTAGAACAATATTTTAAGGATTTTACTGAACAGCAGTCATCTAATGAGTTTCAGGCAGAAATCCTTCCGAGCCTGGACAGTGTAAGGTCAAAGCATGATGCAATCTGCAGATTATTGTCTAGTCAGGGGATTGAAGGATTATATATAAAAAGGGATGACACAGAAGGAAGGGGATTGCTGATAGTCGAGCATGGTTCAGGAATATTTCCCTTAAGGGATTATGATCCAATTGAAGTGGATGGTCTGAATGTATTTATGAGATACAGGGGGTTTGACACATTCAATAGGGCAAGAGCATTAGGATTTGAATTCATTGACAGGATATTTGAGGGCTCTTTCCAGAAAGTGCAGCTATCTAGGAATGGAGTTATAGTTGCTGATGTTGACATTGGTTATGCTAAGGGACTGTCTTTGGCAGAGGTTTATCTGCAGGGATGTGAAGTAGTAAATCAGAGGTTGCCTAGATGACAGAATACAAACTTATTTATGGGGATCCTGATATATTAAGGGGAAAGACTTATGCTTATGCTTTTTTTGGCAGTGTCCAGCACCAGGAAGACACTTTAGAGCCTGGAGCTTTAGGAACATTAGAGCAGAACATGTTTATTGTATATGCATCAACTGTTCTCGATGATATTGCTGAGAAATTTGATATTTTGGATCATAGTATGCATGGAATGACTCAACCAATTAATTTAGGAAAAGAGATGCATATCGCAAGAGTCCTGAATCAGTCATTTGATCCAGTTTATATCCGTGAAGATGATGTAATTGAGGTAACTGGCAAATATGGTGATATTAGAAAATGTATAGATGGTTTGGTAGCAGGTCTAAGAAGTTATTTTTCTGATTATATAAAACAAGTAACTCAAGGTATTGAAGAGTTTCTATCTAGTATTCCACCACTAAATGACCCTGACTAGAAAAGTCCTTCAAATATTTTGATTCCCTCTTTCTGCATCAGCTCATCTATTACAGCTAATCCTGATACGTCTGCCCACCTTTTCTCTTTTGCGAATGTTATTACAATCAGATTATTGTCATGCATTTTAAACTCATTCTTGATAGAGCTCAGGTCAAAACTGCCAGAAAAAAGATGCAGATGAAGCTTTCTGTTTTTATAGACGAGGATCAGGCATGAATCTGCCCCATTCTTGATGGCAGCATCTCTCTGGAATATATCAAACTTGATCTGCTCTTCAGTCATGAGCAATATTGCAGTGTTTGTCAGATTTCTCTCTTTGAAGAAATCGACATTTATATCATGCTTGATCCTCAGCAAGTCATGCATATTTTCTGAAACCTTCTCGCCTTTTTGTGACAATGCATGGCCCATCTGATTTGACTTTATCAGGCCTTTTTTTTTGAGTTTGTTCAGGATTGTTCTCACAGTCCCTTCTCCTATATCAAGATTATGCGCTATATAATGCCTTGAAATCCCATTCTTGTTTATCAAAAGAAAGCATCTGACTATGTCATATTTTGTGTAATTTGACAGATTCCCCACCATTTAGTTCATAATATGATAAATATTATTTAAATATTGCCTAATCAAGATACCTTAGTATCACCAGATTAAATATGATTATGTGCAGGATATTGATAAAAGAAATGTTTAAAAATACATAAGTAATCTTGAGCTTATGGACCACGAGGAGCAGGAAAGGAAGAATACACTCTTTGGAGCAGCTTACTTCTTTGCTAGTTACACGGCAGGTGATACCCAAGATTTGGTTGTTTTCTATGGCTCAAATGAAGCAGAGGATTTCATTGACAAATATGTCCGTGATGAGTTCAGGGATCATGTCATAGCTTTGGATAATGGAAAACTGACATTGGATGATTTTGTATTTGCAGAGGATGAAGGCGTTTTTGATGACTTTTTCTTTTTCAGCAGGATCAACATATTCTCACCAGATGAGTTTGAGTATGATTCTGAAGACAAGTATGATCTGGGTGAGTTTGACAATGAGCAGGAATGCATTGATTTTATCAAGTTAAGGATTATGGATTATTATGATGATCTGACAGCTCAATATCAAAAGAGAGGAGAAAATAATTTTGAAGGCCAAGAAACAACTGATGATTATGCAGCTGAACAATCCCATCACCAATCATTTGATAGAAAATCCGTGCAATTCTCCAGCCAAACAAGTTCTCCTACATACAGGGATATCCATCCTGAAAATCTGGGGCAATATATCTTGGACCATTTTATTGATTATATGGGCAGTGTAATCTGGCAGATTGACGGAATTGAGGCTATGAGTGCAATTGAAGAGGATCTGATCATATTTTCACGTGGCTCTCCATTCATAAAAGTTGTATATGATATGGTCCATGAATTTAAGCATGGCCTGGCTTTCAATAATGATGATTATCTAGAGCTTTTTCTGAGAGAGATTGAAGCAGTCAATCTTGGCAGCTATAGAAGGGCTGCTGGATACAGGCATCAAAGGACGCTATTTGAAGCAGAAAAAGCCTTTTGGATTGATTAAGGCAGAAGATAGATGAAGACAGAATCAGACAGAATCAAACAAAATCAAACAAAATCAAGTTGGAATTCGAGGTGATATTGCTTTCTGCCCGAATTCCTTAAAATGTCAGAAATTTTCCACCAGTTTTTAACTGGTGGCTGAAAGCCGTTTCCAATATTGGAATCAGAAAAATGCTCAAAATGTCAGAATTTTCCATCCAGTCTATGGCTGGTGGCAAGCTTTGCCTGCTTTTAACTTCAAAAGCTGGAAAATGCGCAAAAATGCAGGGCATTTTTGGCATGCCAGAAATTTCTAAAAAAATTTCTGAGCATTCTGAGCACTAAGAACCACCAGTCCGTAGATGTAGTGGATGTTGAATTGATGAATCCCACCAGTCTCTGACTGGTGGTTCTTTAGAATTTAAGATAATTCAAAAAAAAAAGATTTATAAGAATTAATTGAAACATGCCTCAACCTGTAATTATAGCTTAACCCATTATCCTTGGATGTTTCTTGATTGTTCTGGACAGGATAAAAGGAAATATCAATGTGCTTATCAATGCCATTCCCACTAATGCAGAATAAGTGTCAACTCCTATTATTGCTGTCTTTAAAGCAATTTGTGCAAGAGCCAGTTCAATCGCTCCTCTTGAATTCATTGCCCAGCCGACAACATACAGCTGATTCCAGCTTAGGCTGACAAATGGCTTTGTGATAAGTGTTCCTATCAATTTTCCTGCTATCGCCATCATAACAAAAAAGATTAGCAGAGAAGGGTTTATCAGCAATTGTTCTATATCAAATAAAAGCCCCATTGAGATAAAGAAGAAAGGTATGACAATTACCCATGCAAAATTCTCTATATGATTGACGATCTCAGATTTCTTCCCAATATATTTCTGGACTAATAATCCAAAAAAGAAGGCCATCAATGCACCTATAAGCAAAAGGTCTTCTCTGATAAAATTTTCTCTAAATATATAAGTGATGATGATGAACATTGTCAGTCCAAACAGATCATCAATGATTCCTGTCTCCATTATCACTGAGCCTAATTTTGATTTTAACTTGTTCATCTCAAGCAAGACCCTTGCCTTTGTCCCTTCTGCTGTTATGCTGAGGCATATTCCTACCACAGCAGAAAATACTATTGGGAATCCAAATAAGATAAAGAATAGGAATCCTAGCAGAAAAGGGATTATGGCAGCTGAAATTGCTATTATAAATGATTCTTTCCTCTCCTGATGCAGAATTTTTATATTGCTTTCCATTCCTGCCATGAATAATAATGCAATCAAGGCAATATCTCCTAAGCCTGCAATAATTCCAGTATTTGGTTCAATAAGAGCATTCCTTAATTGAGGCAAACCCAATAACACTCCACTTATAATAAGGGCCACAACAACTGGTATCTTTAGTTTCTTGGCTATAGTGAACATGACATAAGAGATTGCCAATAATATCAATATTGTGAAAATTACATTCATATGATTATTTTTAGGTATATCTCTATAAATAATTTTCTAAAAAAGATGATATTGTCAGAATTCAATAAGACATAATCATCCATCAAAATTACATAAAAATACAATCATCCATCAAAATTACATAAAAATACAATCATCCATCAAAATTACATAAAAATACAATCATCCATCAAAATTACTTAAAAATACAATCATCCATCAAAATTACTTAAAAATACAATCATCCATCAAAATTACTTAAAAATATTACATCAATTCAGAATTCTATTCAATGTATATAATCAACCTAGAATTCAAAAAAAACCAATAAAAATATTAAATTAAAAGGATTAGGAGGAATTTAATAATGCTGTGATCTCAAATTGAATTCGAATAAGATATGTTTGTTATAAAAGTAAAAAACCCAAAAAAAGTTAATAATATTATTTCAAAAAATAAAAACCTTTAAATAATACTAAAACAAAATATAGATTAATAAATAGATAATATATTTTAACTGTTTATATGTCAGAAATATACCACTGGCCTGCATGACCAGTGAGCAACAGTCCGAAATTTTTGGAAGGTGGTATATTTCTGAGCATGCTCAAATTCGGCAGGGTGAGCGAAGCGAACATGCCACCAGTCTATGAATGGTAATCCCTTCCGACTTTGACATCATAAAAATATATTATAATAAATGAGGTTTTATGAGCAACATAATAATGTATGGGATTGTTGCATTATTCCTGATTATTTTTGGCAGCATCCTATATATGGTGACCCATCATTTTGTCCATAGATGGAAAGAAAAGAAAGTGAAAAAGCGTACTCTTTCCCTTTGGCTTTGGCGCCTCACTATAGTCCTTGTTGTAGTGTATATATCATCTATATTGTTACTAAACAGGAATCCGCTCCTCTCAACATTGATTCAGAATTTTTTCCTGATTTCAACTTTGTTGATATTCTTCATATCTTTGATTGAGATTGTAGTGATAGACTTGCTTCTCCCTGATATAATTCCATTATGGAAAAGGATTCTTATAGAAGTCCTAGTCTTTATCACACTTGTTATTGTGACTATGCTGATTTTCAGCGCATATAGCGCCCTTTATTTTACAGGAAATGCATGAAAATTTCTTTAATTTAACATTCCCTGCATCATATTGATTATATTTTTATTGAAAATTCCGACTCTCTTGTCGGAATTTTCTATTGGGTCTAATACCCCGACCTTTAGGTCGGAACACTCAAAAACCATTGGTTTCTGGTGCCCAAAAAATGCAAAGCATTTTTGAGGGTTTTCAATGCTTAAAAATGCAAATCATTTTTTGCACACCAGAAATTTGCTTAGCAAATTTCTCAGTGTCCCAAAAACCAAACGATAAATACCCCTGGTTTTAGGCAGGGGAATAGTTCGGTTTTTGTTATATTAATCATATCATTAGATTTTTTAAGTTGATTACACCCTGATATTCTTCATAACCTCAAAATCAGCCTTGGTCCTTTTCATGTATTTTACAAAATCAACAAATTGTTTCCTGAATCTAATCCCAGTCTCCCTTGTATAGAATGGGTTGCCTTTCATCTTATGCAAGTCTATGAATTCCCAGGGATAGAAATACATTACAACATCATCCTTAAACAGCAGATTCAGCTCAATCCCTAACAAAGTGTAGAAATTTCCAAAATTTCTCATATATGCAGAGGATATGGGGAATCTGAAGACTGGAAAGACGCTCACTGGCGATTCTGCCAGCTTGAGGCTTTCAATATAATGTATATTTGTTTTCTTCAGAAAATTATAGGAATAGCCGAAAATCATTGCAGGATGCGAAGAACTGTCATATTTCATTCCAAGTTCAGAAATTATGCCTTTGACAAATTTGTTTTCCTGGAACAACGGCATCCTGAATCCTTTCATCTTTGTAAGTATGATTGACTCAAGCAGGCTCTTGCTTTTCAGGATGTCATTATGCAGCTCTTTTGAGCTCTCTTTTTTATATGATCTGTTAAAGAAAGTGCTGCATGCTATCTCATGCCCTTCTTTATCAATTCTCCTTATCATGTCATTTTCAATCTTTGCAAAATATCCTGTCACAAAAAAAGTCGCTTTGATATCAAACTTTTTCAGCAATGGCAATAGCTTGACCAACCCCCTGTATGAGAACTCAGTTGTTCCTGGTTTTCCTTTTATGCTGAACCATTCACTAACTAAAAAACTTAGATATATTCTTTTAATATATGACCACCATCAGAGAAGAATCGAGGCATATTTTTAAGCTTTATTGGTTTGCCATCCCCTATCTCATTGCCTTCCAAACAATCAGTATGAGCTCAATTGTGATTATTCCAAGAAATATCACTCTTTCTATCAAAGCCTTATCTATTGAAAAGGAGAATATTGGTTTTTCCTCAACCTGAACCGCTTCTGTCTCAACAGTATACCATTTTTTTATATTTGACATGAACCCACTATCTCTCTCCCTAAAACTCCCCTTTTTCCCATGTTTCACATTATAATCAAAGTCTTTCAATGCAGACTTTGTCTTTTTCTCCTTTTTGACCCTTTTAAAAGGTGCAGAAACAAGCCTTGCCACCCATGATACAACAGGTTTTGCAAGGACAAGGACAATATATATCAATAATCCGACAACTATTATGATGAAAAAGACCTGTATCTCTTTCATCTCCAGTATCGATGTGAATTTAGAAATATCCATTAGACCGCCTCAATAAATATTGTGAATGCCAACATTATTTTGAATGCAAGAATATTACTTCCCATCATTTGAAATTGTTTGTAAAATTGATTGTAGTAATTGATTTGTTTTTGTTTGTTTATATGTCAGGAATATACCACTGGCCTGCATGACCAGTGGGCAACAGTCCGAAATTTTTGGAAGGTGGGCATATTTCTGAGCATACTCAAATCCGGCAGGGTGAGCGAAGCGGACGCGCCACCAGTCAATTGTCTGGCGGTCCCTGCCGACTTTGACATTAGCTGACTGATACCACTTTTGAAGCTGAAGTTATCTCAGTCCCTGTCTTTCGATTGTATAGTTTTAGTACAAATGTCTCCCCTGCATTATCACTTGTGACATATGATCTTGTAAATTTATTTATAGAATATGTTCGAGTCACACCATTGTCTATCTGGACAGGTGTGCTGATCGGCCATATTGCTGTCTCCTTATTCTGAAACATTGCCTTATCTGCCTCATCATACCAGAATAATTTGACTTGAGGATAAAAACTTGGACCTGAATTTGTGATCTGAAACTCAACTTTTATGACTTTTCCTGCATCAGATATCTCTGGGTTTGACGTAAAACTTATCTGAACTTTTCCCTTAAGCTCATCATCTGATGCAATCTGGCTCTCGCTCAAGGTTGTTGTTGTAGATGTTGAAGTAGATGTTGAAGTTTCGCCACTACCATCTCCTCCAGAACTTTCTGTTGTAGTTGTCTCTTCCTGCTGTGTTGTGGTGGTTTCAGTATTGCCACCACCCAACTGTATTGAAGATACATTCTGGATCACAATGACTGCTAATAGCATTATTATGATAATGATATATATAGTCCTTTCCAACACTCTTGGTGTGATCTTGATCACAACTTGTTTTTCTTCAGACATATTTTTCCTCTTCAGGCTTTCTTCATCATCTGTATTATTTTCATCATCCTCATTGTCTTCTTCCTTCTCTTCCTTGTCTATAGCCATTATCCAATTCCAAAACATTTTGCATATTTAAACTTTTCTTTTGTGAAAGCTCTGAAACGATGAGAAAGTTCTAGATGATATACTGTCTTAGTGGTATTTTTGAGATAAAAAATTTTTACAGAGCCTTTTATAAACACTATGTCACCTAATAAAGTATTAGCCAGCACTTGCTGTTAATTGTATCCTATCCAACACAAATGTTTAAATATCAGTAATTTTGAAATTTTATATTATGTTAATGAGAAAAAATCTTATAAACCTGATTTTTACACATATTGTATCAAACCTGATAAGCATCATCCTGTTGATAATAATCATAATCCTTCTTTTTTCTGGAAGGACTGGTGTAATGGATGGCAAAGGTAAGATTGATGGAGGAGAGACAGATGTTTACTCCGTTCTCTGGGAAGACCTTTCCCAGTTTAAAGAACTAAAAGATTATGCAGAAGAGAAACCTAGGATCACTTTTCTTTCAGATGATATTGCTTCAAGCCTGAAAGTCAGTGATCCAAACTTTTTTGGAAAAGCCCAGGAAGGCAATCTAGTCCTAGAGTTCAGCAACAGGACAGTCTTGTATGATCCAGTCAATAAGAGTATTGTGAATTCACTTGATTTTGATGTGATTCCAGATGATTTCTTTGAGAAAATATCTGCTCACACAGAATTGTCTGATTACTTAGACCAGACACCTCAAGTCATCAAGATCAATGATATCACGCTGCCAAACCTCCAGAATCAGATACCTCAATTGAATCAGAATTATTTAGGCAAATACATGTTGAATTTTGATGATAAGATATTTATCTATGATTATTTGAATGACGCTGTTTATTTAGTTATTGAGAAATCTACCTTGCAGCCAAATCAGACAGGTATTCAGTCCTCTCAGCAACAGCTGCCTCAGAACACTCAACAATCTCCCCAGTCACAGCCTCAGCAATTGTTGCTTGACCAGAATGTGCCTCTTGACCTGCTCCAGAAACTGCTGACACATCCTGAGATGAAAGGGCTTGAAGCAACAACTCCTGTGGGTGGAAGGATAACACAGGAATCATATGTGCAATTGCAGACATTCCAGCCTCAGATTGCAGAGATAGCCAAGATCAATGATTTCCTGATACAATACCCTGACAGGCTCATAATATATAATTATGAGAATGATGAGATCAAGAATACAATTTATTTTGGTCAATGATTAAAAACAGTAACCAATACCAATCTCTTATCTAACAATAACCAAAACCATCTTTTTATGCCAAATAATATCCAATGTCACTTTTACAATCTAATAAACCTCTGATTTTGACCAATTTAATCAATAAATTTATATAAAAATAAATCTATTAATATCATATGAGCCTGCTCAATACTAAAGAGAAGACAAAGATACATTGGTTTATGGATCTGGTCAAGCCAAACTGGATGAAAGTGACTATTTTTATCATTTTCCTTTTATTTGTCCCTATACCTTATTATGACCCGAATGAGTCTGGGATCAGGTTTTCTGCTGTCGGAGATTACCAAGCAATAAATGATCTGCTTCGAGGCAACCTGCATCAAGAGGATTTTCAGCTAAAGGATTATTTCAACATCTATTTTCTTCAGGTATTCATAATTGGTTTTATTGTATCTTATCTTCTTGCCTCAGTTGTCATCCATTTTATTGAATTGAACCTGGCAAGGCATAAGTATTAGTATTTTCTTGATTTGATTAAGAATTAAGAAAAATCAGTTGAGGATAAGCATATGCAAAATGGCAACAGAATTCCAGATTAGGGTGTATTCTCTTCTTAAAAAGATTCCAAAAGGAAAAGTTACTACTTACAAAACTATAGCAAGAAGGCTTGATTCAAAAGCATACAGGGCAGTGGGAAATGCCTGCAAAAGAAATCCAGATGCGCCAAAAGTCCCCTGCCATCGTGTTGTCAATTCTGATGGAACAATAGGTGGATATTCTGGTGGTGTTAAGAGAAAGATTCAATTGCTTCAAAAAGAGGGTATTAAGATTAGTAATAAGAGAGTGATTGATTTAAAAAAAAGATTAATCTGATAAATATACTATTGAAGAGCTAAGGTTATGCTTCCTTGTCTCATCAGACGATTAACTAATTTTGTGACTACTTTTCCATTTCTTGAAACCTTTTTCCTTTCATCTTTGTCAAACTCATCAATATTATCATGAATTGCATTGACAATTGCAGGGTGAATTTCAAGGTATTTTTCTATGAGAGGGTCAAGGCTGTAAGTGGCTTCATGGAATTGAAATTCCATTTTCCCATCATCATTAACATTTAAAATGCCATATGAAGCAAAAGCATAGTTCATAGGCATGTCAATGCCATTAATTGGATCATCTCTTGGCTGGCCAATTGAGCCTGGATTTACAAATATCACCTTATCAGTTTGTAGATGATAAGATGATTGTGAGGGTATATAAGGAACACCGCCTCTCTCATAAAAAATCGATTTATTATGGCTATGTGCAAAAAATACAATTGGTGTAGCATTCTTGTCTTCAATATGCTCAATCTGGGTTACTGCATCAATCCATCTGAGAATATAGTCATAATTATTATGAGGACATCCGTGTGTTAAAAGGAATTTTTTATCATTTAAAGCAGTCTTTTCCTCTAAACTCTCAAGAAAACCAAGGCTATCAGCACTCAATACACCTGGAAGCCTTGTATAAAAGATCATAGCCTTTGCATATGGATTGAACCATTCAATCATTGATAGATCAACAGCTGCTAGATCATGGTTCCCTTGGATGACAAAATCAGCCTTCTGTTTGATCATCTGAGTTGTCTCTTCTGGAAAAGGACCATATCCAACATGATCTCCTAAATAGATGACTTTGTCATACTTGCCATTTGCATGTTCAAATACTGCTTCCAATGCAGGCAAATTAGCGTGAGCATCAGCAATAACTAGATATCTGAGCATATTTATTACGGAAGAATCAGTATATATTAAAAACTTATCTATCTTAAAATGTCAGAATTTTCCATCCAGTCTCTGACTGGTGGCAAGCTTTGCCTGCTTTTAACTTCAAAAGCTGGAAAATGCACAAAAATGCAGAGCATTTTTGGCATGCCAGAAATTTTATTAAAATTTCTGAGCATTCTGAGCACTAAGAACCACCAGTCCGTAGATGTAG
>JAZDHV010000057.1:0-18536 GCA_043805595.1 Candidatus Woesearchaeota archaeon | reverse complement strand
TGAAAATCTTTTATTTTCAAACATTTAAAATGTCAGGAATTTTCCACCAGTCTCTGACTGGTGGCAAGCTTTGCATGATTCTGCCTGCATAATCTGGAAAATTCTGAGCACTAAGAACCACCAGTCCTATCATAATGTAGTGTGGATTTAGTGAATCCCACCAGCCTATGACTGGTGGTTCTTTAGAAAGCAACTTCACTCATTAGCATTCGTTCATTGCTTTAAAAAAAGCAACCTTTATAAATGAATCATAACTTTCTATTGTTTACCAAATCACGAGATTGAGTGATATATGGGGCTATGGGGTAGCCTGGCATCATCCTTTCCGCTTTGGGAGAGCGAAGAAATCTTTCAGCTTCGCTGAAAGAAAGCGGACGACCCCGGTTCAAAATGCCCTTAATAACAATATTGGGGACAGGAAATTCCGGGTAGCCCCATTTAAATTCATGAGGTAAATGATGGCAAAAGCAAGAGGAACTGGAAGTGTCAAAAGACTTGGATCAAGATATGGAAGAAAAGTCAGGGCAAAGCTGGCTCAGGTAGATCTGGAAAGGCTAAAGAAAAACAAATGCCCCTACTGCAATTATCTTAAAATAAAAAGAATTTCTAGCGGAATATATGAATGCAACAAATGCAAGTCAAAATTCACAGGAAGAGCTTATAATATCTCTAAAAATATTGTGATAAGAGAAGCTGTCAAAGACAGATTCCATTTTGAGGATAAAGCAGATACTATCACTGAAGAAAAAAAGGAAGAATTTGCAGAAAAAGGATCTGAAACCATCAATAAGGATGAAGAGTCATCAAAAGCTGAAAAATTTGCATAATCAGGATGTCAAAGCCGGCAGGGTGAGCGAAGCGGACATGCCACCAGCCTATTTACTGGTGGTCACTGCCGACTTTGAGCATGCTCAGAAATATACCGCCTTCCAAAAATGGATTGTGGACTATTGTCCACTGGCCATGTGACCAGTGGTATATTTCTGACATATAAAACAGAAGATTTAAAAGGGAATAATTATTAATCAACTAAAAATGGCAACCTACAAATGCTTTGTCTGCAACAAAAAAGTCGGGACAGACATATTAAGAAAAAGAGTCAGATGCCCTTATTGCGGCAGCAAGATGCTTTTCAAACCTAGATCAACTAATACAAAGGTCAAGGCAATATGAAATTTGCTGTAGCAATAAAAATAAAAGGTGATGTCAAAGGACTTGCCAAAGCCCTAGAACCTGACAATGACTCAACTAAGTCAGACAGGTCAAGTCAAACCATAAAAAAAGGGAAAGAAAGCATAACTGTAGAGATTGAGGCAAAAGACCCAGTTGCCCTGAGAGCAGCATTAAACTCAATATCAAAGTTGCTGATAGTCCATGAAAAGATGAAAGGTATATAAACTTAAAATGGCTGAAATATCAAAAGACCATCAAGAGAAAATACAAAAGATGCAACTTCTTGAACAGAGTTTACAGAACCTATTGAACCAAAGGCAGCAGTTTGAGCAGCAGCAAGCAGAAATTGAATCAGCCCTGAATGAATCATCAGATTCAAAAAACACATACAAGATCATAGGCAATATAATGGTCTCAGTCGACAAGAACACCCTTAAGAAAGAATTAAATAACAAGAAAGAGGTTATTTCATTAAGAATAAAGGCCATTGAAAAACAGGAAAACGCCATGAGAGAAAAGGCAAAAAAGATTCAAGAAGATGTTTTATCAAACATTAAAGAAAAAAAATAAAGTTGGTATTAATGCTACAGGTTAAAATGGAACAAGACGAATTGATCAAAGATATAATTGTATGCCTTTGTGAACTAAATGATGACAACAGTGTTCCAAGAAATGTGAAGACAAAAGTTGCAGATGCAATCAAGATGCTTGAAGACACAGGAGAAGTCTCAATCAGGGTCAATAAGGCATTGCACCAGCTCGATGAGATTGCAGAAGACTCAAACATGGAGCCTTTCACAAGGACTCAGATATGGAATGTTGTAAGCCAGCTTGAGAGGATTTAGTTATTTCTTTTCTTTGACAAATCTTATATTACCAATTATCTTTTAATTTTTTAGGAATTCGACATGGATGCAGTTCGAATCGAATTCTGAGTTGATGCATTTTAGAAAAATGATATTTGTAAACCACTATTTTATTGTTGATATCATTTCCGCTTCTTTTCTCTTGGATGTATCTTTAACCTAGAATTCAATATTGTGGAGTTTGGAATATGGATAATATCATTGGACTTGTTGACAATCTCAATATTGATCAATCCAACTCTTTTGACAATGCCTTCAATCCCGTTGGATTTTATATGATCACCGGTCTTGATCGAAAACTTCTGCTTGATATAGATGCCTGAGATGAAATTCGGGAAAAAATCCTTTATTCCAAGAAGCACTGAGACAATTATCATTATAAGGACAGCTGTAATAACAATATAAAGGATTGTTGTGGCAATATTCAGAGTCTCCAAAGCCCAGACAACTGATATGAAATAAATAAGATAAGTGATAAAAAGAGATACACCCTTTTCGAGATTGATGCTCATTGAAGTCCCTTTCCTAAATATGTTATTAAGACCAATCTCATTCAACACCTTTCTTGCTATCTTTCCAAGTATCCTTGCAATGATAAATCCAATCAAGAGAATTAAAACAGCGACTATGATATTTTTTATTATTGGGTTGAAAAGTAAATTGAAAAACTTGTCCAGGTTTTCGATAAAACTGCCATCCATTATCATAATAATATGAGATATATTTATAAAGTTTATTATAAATAATGTAATTATAATGTCAGAAATTTTCCACCAGTTTTTAACTGGTGGCTGAAAGCCGTTCCCAATATTGGAATCAGAAAAATGCTAAAAAATGCAGAACATTTTTGGCATGCCAGAAATTTTATTAAAATTTCTGAGCACTAAGAACCACCAGTCCGTAGATGAAGTGGATGCTGAATTGATGAATCCCACCAGTCTCTGACTGGTGGTTCTTTAGATTATACAAATGAGCCAAGATTAAGATGAAAACCAGCAGAGAAGAGGAAAATCAAGCTGTTAAGCTGAGAAGCTCAGAGAAAGTTGACAAGCAGATAAAAGAGCTTGAAGAAGAGATCAGCAGCACAAAATACAACAAGAAGACCCAGCACCACATCGGATTGGCCAAGGCAAAACTTGCAAGGCTGAAAGAGAAGAAGGAGAGCAGGAGCTCAAAAGGAAAAAAAGGATCTGGGTTCAGCGTGAGAAAGACTGGGGATGGGACAGTTGTCTTGGTCGGATTTCCTTCTGTAGGAAAAAGTACATTATTGAATGCAATCACAAATGCTGACTCAAAGATAGGAAGCTATGCATTTACAACATTAACATGCATTCCTGGTCTGCTTGAATACAAGCACGCAAAAATACAGATACTTGATGTTCCAGGAGTTGTCAGGGGTGCAGCTGCAGGAACAGGAAGAGGAAAAGAAGTTCTTCAGGTGCTGAGGACTGCAGACCTTTGCATGCTAATCCTTGACATATTTCATCCTGAACATTATAAGGTCTTATTGAAGGAGATATTTGACACTGACATAAGGCTGATGCAGAAAAAACCCGATGTTAGAATAACTAAGACCTCAAGAGGAGGGATAAGAATAGGAAAGACTGTCAAGCTCAATATCAAAGATGAGACAATAAAATCAATACTCAATGAGTTCAAGTTAAGCAATGCTGACATACTGATAAGAGAGAAGATTGATGAGGATCAGCTTATCGACATTATCGAAGGCAACAAATGCTATATCCCCTCAATAGTCATCGCCAATAAAATTGACCTGGCAAATGAGGATGCTATTGCGAAATTTAAGGAAAAAGTGAAAGCAGACCTCCTGATCAGCGCTGATCAAGGTACAGGGATAGATGAGCTTAAGGAGCTGATATTTCAAAGACTGAACCTGATAAGGATCTTTCTGAAAGAAAATGGGAAAAAAGCAGATATGGAAGTTCCTATGATAATTTTCAGGGACTGCACAATAAGGGATGTATGCGAGAAACTGCACAGGGATTTTGTTGAAAAATTTAAGTTTGCCAGAATCTGGGGGAAATCTGTGAAGTTTGACGGGATGAAGATCATGAAACTGGACCATCAGCTTAAGGATGAGGACATCCTGGAATTGCATATGAGCTGATCACTTCTTAGATCCCTTCCAAAGCAAATCAAAGTATTTTCTGTAAGAATAAGCTATCTCATTGTTTTTTATCAGTATTGCAAGAGGATTATCTGTCCATAAGATGATTGCTGTATTATTTCCATAAATATTTATTGCAGCATGGCCACCATGCCCTTTTGGAAGAAACCTTATATCAGACAATGGAATATCCTTTATATCCTTTCTGATAGACTCATCAAATAATATCTTTAGCCCAATCTTTTTTTCAATCCTTTCCTTAGTATATCTCGGCAGGAAATATCTTAGGATCTCTTCAGCCTTTTGCGAGCCTCCGATGACAAGGACATCTTTTTCAGTATTCAGCTGGTCTTCAAACACAGCCCTTATCCCTTCTTTTCCCTTGAAGAAATTAGTCTCCTGTTTCTCTTTTGAAAGCCTGAACTTGACCATAAGCTGAGGAAGGACCTGATTGATATCCTCTGATTTTGATTTCATTATGTCAGAGATCCGTTTTGGATCAGTTGCTTGAAAATATCTCCTATTGTTTCTTTTAATATATGACACTAGTCCTTTCTGGATAAGGCGCTCCATGGCATCATATACTGATCTTCTATGTATTCCTGATATTCTTGACAAATTACCAGCTAATGAAACACCTTCTTCAAGGATTGTCAGATATAATTTAGCCTCAATTCTTGTAAGGCCTGCATTTTCAAGGATATTCAGATCCATAGAAATGAATTGTTCCTAATTAGTATATAAATCTTGTTTTAGTGGTGAGCACTTTCCCTCATTAATTGTCCATAATCGGATAATCTCAAATTAATATAGAAAGGTTTTTAAATGGAAAATCACTTGTAATATATACTAAAGTATATATGTCATGATTTAAATTGATGTAAACAACTGCATGCAAACAGGTTAAGTATATTATGCACATAGATCATTTTAAGCAGAGGTAAAAATGGCAAGAAAAAATCCAGAATCAAAAGGAGAAATGAGCAAAGAAGAGCAGATAGGATTTCATAAAGGTTCTTTGAGTACATTGGCAAAAGAGAGAGAAGAGATGGGCAAGATTCTTCAAATAGTTGAGCAATTAATGCAGATGCATATCAAGGCTTTGCAAGATCTTGGAGTAGATCTGCAGAAAATGGCTGAGAATGCAAAGGTAAAAGGCAAGATTGAGCCAAAAGGAACAAAAAAGAAGATTGATGAACTGATATAAATTAATTTATTATGTCTTAAATTTTACATTGTTCCAGTAAATTCTAAAAAAGAAGGTGAATGAGGTATTTTGATGAGTGATAAAATCAATGGGAATAACAGAGAACATAAAAGAATTGAAAGAATTAATTGTATGGCCCAGACTGATGCTGATGTTTCTTACAAGAATGCAACATGTTACAACATATTATTTGGAGTGTTTCCGGATGATGAGCATTATCAGGATGAATTGAGATTAATAATGGCAAAATTAATGGGTTTAAGTTTAGATTCATTTGAAGGTTATAATGCCCAATCATTAGGATTCCATTTAGTAGCAAAAAGGACTGGAGGATCAGATATTGTCACTCATGATCTTGAGTATGAATTAAGGGTTGGAGAACAAGGAGAGGGTATTGAAATTCCGTTGTCACGACAGTATATCCCTTTAGGACAAAGGCGCCAGTTCAATGGTTTGGATCCAGAAAGGCCTGAACTGAAGGTTATTAAAGAAAGGTTAGTTCCTCTTGGTGTTATGCCTTTATTCTTTACTGAATTTTATCTGCTTGGAATAGGAAAGGTTGTTGATGCAAGCATGGAAGAAGTGAAATATTTAGAAGAAGGGCAGAAGGGATCTGCAGATGATTTAATGCTTAGGACTAAGAGAATACCAGCCTTAAAAGTAGATATTCCTGCAATGGTCTATAGGACTTTATTGCAGATTGGCTCAAAACTGTAAAAAACTAAAATGGAACCAATTATTGGAGACAAGGAATTATTTGAGAGAGATATCAGATTTAGTTCTACTGACGAAGAAAAAGATCTGGAGGATAAAGTGCTGTCATTTGTACCATTTTTGAGAATGCATTTTGAAAACGGAGAAAGAAGGCATCCTCCAAAGCTCAATCAAGATGAGAAGTATCTTGTCGAACGTGTGTATGGCCCTGATACTGGATATGACGGCAGGAAGATGGCATATTGGCTCAATCAGGTTCTAGGCCTGTACTACAGGGAAAGATTTCATATAGTTCATACAAAATATCCTAATAAAAATTCCTTTAATCCAAAACATGCTCAAGCTGCTATCAGTAATATTGATGAAGAATTGTTTAAATTTCAAAGAAAAGACGCATTAGACAATGAGCCAATGATGGCAGAGATACATTGGATGAATGCTTCTGAGATTGTAGCAACACACCTTCCATTGGGGATTGATCCAGAGTATTCAAGATTGTATATCATAGCCTTATTGCACGATTTTGTTGAAGACACGTGTGAAAATGATTTGGTACAAGCATTTGCACAATTAGACAAAATAAAAGGTATATTTGGAGAAGAAATTGCAAGAGGTGTTGCAGTCTGCACTGACTGGAATAAATGCTTATTCCCTTATTTGGACAGTGCTTTTATGAGCATGAAAGCGCATATTGGTTTTGAAGAGACCTTTTCTTTGATTGAAGTCATTTTAGGAAATATCAGCACGAACCATAATGCTCATTATCAGTATGTAAAAAGAAGTATTGATTTGGTTCAGCAATTATTTAATGATTCAAAAAGAGATTATTCAGGGGATCACATCAGTTTGAGGGGCAATCAGGCACCATATGATGCCATAAAAGATTCTCTAGGAGAAAATTTATACAGGTTATACTGCCAGGCGATTGCAGAGCATGATTTGGAAGAGGGTGATCATATAGGAATTGTGAAACTGGCTGACCTTGGCCATAATCTTGACACTGGAATAGACCTTCGAAGGGGTGAAAAATACAAATTGATCAGCAAAAGCATGACAGCATTCTATGAATTAATGCCAATGATGAAAATATGGAATAATCCAAATATAACTAAACTGTTCAGAAGGGATCTTATATATGCATTAAACCTTTGTGCAAGAACAATAGCAGACCAATGCGGGACAAGTGTAAGTGATATCACACCTTTTGTCCAAATGGGATCAGAATTGATGGACATTGCAGAAGTATGGGCTCCAGAATATGTAACATCAAAGGAGATGGCAATTGATCCATTGACTGGTGAGAGGGTGATGGCTCTCATAACTCCTGACCAGCACAGAAAAAGGTTTGGATTATATCGTGCAGAAAATGAATATTCATATCCTCCAATAGAACTTAAAGGGGTTGAACCAGCAGTCTCAACAACAAGGACAAAATTAGAACGAGGAGAAGTGAATTAAGGCTTATTAGTACAAAGAGAAGCAAATTGAGGATTAACAGTCAAGAATTATCTAGAGAAAAATAATCAGAATTCAATGCAAGCCTTCTTATTTTTGGGATAAAATTAAGGATCTTTCCCTGCTTCTGCATTCCGCATCCGATGAAATCGTCCTCATGCTTGATTATCTTATATCCATCATCTCTGTCTGACTTGATCAAATCATTTCCCTTGAGCCATTCTAGCTGTTCATCGAACTTGGTTGTGATAATATTCTTATTTGAACCAGGGCCTATAATCTGTGAGCCCTCAATGCTCAATCTTAGGTCTGATCCAACCAATTCTCCTATATAGATGCCGATTGTGTTTATCCTGATCCTGGACAGGTCAATCCTAGAGATGTCCCTATTGACCAAGTATATCCTGTTCTTATTTGACTTGAGGAAAACAAAATCAAGCTTAGCATCAAAACCAAAATGTATCTTGAGATTATTTAGGATTGGCTTAGTCTCTTTTTTATTGAGTATCTTTAGGTTTTCCATGTTTCTTTAGACTCCCCATGTTGGATAATCCTTTCTTTTGATCTCTGCAATCTCTTTCAATATCTCAATCTCTTCTTTTCCCAGATATTTTTTTAATCCCTTTAATTTCTTGAAATGCTCCTCTGGGATTGAAGAAAATAAGATATCCCCTTCTTTTACCTGCCTGCCGACCACCACTCCAGGCATAGAGACTGCAACCTGCATGCCTTTCTCAGCCTCAGAAATATTGTCCTTCTTATGCTGTATCTCTTTCACTTCAGTGATGGATTTTCCCTGATTATTCATCAAAGGCATCCCTGTCTTTATCTTTCCTTCCAATACCTCAATGCCTAAAATAGCAGGATTTGACTGCCTGAAAACATAACCTTTCAAGACCTCAATCTTTGCAGGCTTTACCAGCAAGTCAAGCTCTTTTGCCTCCCCGCTTTTCTTCTGCTCTTCCTGCCATTTCTCAAGTTCCTCGATTATCTTGTAGATTATATTTGACGTCAAGACCTTGACATGGTCATTGCAAATCTTAGAATCATCAATCACATTAAATCCAAGGACGACTGCATGAAGAGGATCTTCAGAAGAATTGGATTCAGCCTCTGTAATATCTTTTTTAGATATATTTCCGACACCAGCAATCCTTATAGGGATATCTTTCTCCCTCAGCAGTCTGATAAGAGCTTCCAGAGAACCAAGAGTGTCTGCCTTTATGATGATCCCATTCCTGTCAGTCTCAATAAGGACCTCTTCAACCTCTTTCTGGATCTCTTCCTTCACCTTTTCCAGATTTTTCTTAATGCAGGATCTTAATGGCATGCCTGGGACAACATCTTCAATATCAGGGGCAGATATCTTGATGCCAGTTGCAGCTGAAACTGTATCAATAGGGGTGAATCTTGTCTTTTTATCCCTTAAGTCTGACAATGGCTTTGGCTCAAATAAAGACCTTATCTTTGTGACAATCGGTTGATCAACACCTCCAATCACAATTATATCATTCTTCTTGAGGCAGCCGTCATAGATTATGATATCCAGGCTCTTTCCAATGCCTTTCTCCTCTTTCACTTCAAGGACTGTTCCTTTTGCATTGCCTTCAACATCGCAGCTCAGCTCATCCTTGAGGAATCTTTGGGAAAGCCCTGTCAGCATCATCAATAATTCTGGGATTCCATCACCAGACTTTGCAGAGCAAGGGACGATTGCAATCTGCTTGGTATAGTCATTCACTTTGTCAAACCTTTCTGCATTCATCTGGTATTTCTCATAGAATTTAGAGACAAGATTATAGAATTTTGTGTCAAAGCCTTTCTTGAAATTCGCTGATTGGGCATCTAATCTCTGGATAAGACTGCCTTCATGGCTTTGGTAGCCATTGATAAGGTCAATCTTGTTTGCAGCGACAATAAAAGGTGTCTTGTACTGCCTTAATATGTCAATTGACTCAAAAGTCTGGGGCTTGAATCCTTCGTTGATATCAATGACTACAACTGCAATATCTGCAAGGTTTCCACCCCTTTTCCTTAATGTGATGAATGCCTCGTGGCCAGGAGTGTCAATAAACAATAATCCTGGGATTGTGATATCAATCTTTAATGTCTTCAGCAATGGACCTGAAATCCTCTTGATAGTTTCAATAGGAACAGTTGAGGCGCCAACATGCTGTGTGATAAGACCAGCTTCCCTCTCAGTCATAGTGCTCTGCCTAATATAATCTTGTAGAGAAGTTTTTCCAGTATCCACATGGCCTAAAAAGGTTATTATCGGCTTTCGTATCATTGCAAAAGAATTAATAGAGGTTGGTTTTTAAAATTTGTGCTAATAATGAGAAAAAATCTTTCAGCTAATCTGGAAAGTCTCATGAATAAAGTTCAATTCTCACAGATTTTCCATTGGAATCAGAAACCTTTCGGTTCTTATGAAAATTTTCTGATAAATTGGGGCATATGCTTAATAGGGACATGTTCTGTTTTGGATAGTCATGGAAAAAGCATACAACGAGATTAAGAATATCATTGAATCTGCACGAAAATATGCCTATAAACATATCAATTTTGCAATGGTTCAGTCCTATTGGCAGATAGGCAGGATTATTGTTGAGGAAGAGCAAAAAGGAAGAAAAAGGGCAAAATATAAGGATTATTTAATGAAAGAGTTGTCTGAAAGATTAAGCAGAGACTATGGTAAAGGATTTACAAAATCAAATTTGTTTTATATGAAACAGTTTTATAAAAATTTTCAAAATTTCCACGCATTGCGTGGAGAATTGAGCTGGACACATTATAGGTTGCTAGTAAGGATAAATCAAAAACAGATTAGGGACTTTTATTTGACTGAAGCTGTTGATAACAGATGGAGCACAAGGGAATTGGAAAGGCAGATGAATTCTCTTTTATTTGAGAGGATTGCCTTGAGCAAGGATAAGAAGAAAGCAAAAAGGTTGTCTTTAAATGGGCAGGAGATAAGAAAGCCAGAAGATTTGATAAAGGACCCTTATGTGCTTGAATTCCTGGATCTGAAGGAGAATGTGATGGAGAAAGACTTTGAGAAAGGAATTGTTGACAGGTTAAAGGATTTTATGCTTGAGCTTGGCAAAGGCTTTAGTTTTGTTGCAAGGCAGAAAAGGATAAGCATGGATGAGCATTATTATGTTGATTTTATTGTGAAGTTTTAGTAAAAGAGTCAGATTCCGAATTCATTTGATATAAATTATCATGAATTCGTTCCTTATTTCTTAACTTTTCATATCTTCTACTTTTAATAAACTTTTATCGTTTTGCTAATAGACTTTCTTCATTATATGCAAAACGGGTTCCTTCTTTTACTAAATTATATAACAGAGAAAATAAATTATTCAGTGTTTTTTTCCGTCGTGTCTACTGCAATAATATAACAGAGAAAATAAATTATTCAGTGTTTTTTTCCGTCGTGTCTACTGTAATATATTGGTTCGAGTATACAAAAATATTTAAACTTGCAATCCTCTATTAGATACTTCTTAATGAGTAATTATACAACAAGAATAGGGCACTTTCCGACAGACTATCATTCTGGCCTGACAGGAAGATTTCTTGTATGCAGAGAAGAAACAGGACCAGTTCTTAGCTTTTATGGATATCCGAACGGAGATTTCATAAAGATGGCTAGGAGAGGTGAGAAAGCACCATTTCTTGAAGTGATGGCTGCAAATATTGGGCATGAAATTGGAGATGAAAATGTTTATGGAGTTGGATTTTATTCCATACATCCAAAGGGAGAACTGGTGTTTTCAAGCACACGAGGAGGAGTACCTCAAGAGAGCATGACAGGATTTGGATCTGTCCCAAATACAGTGATGGTTGATATAGGCAGAGTAGTGAGAGAAGTGCTAGCACATCATAAAGGCGGAGAAGGTGTTGCGACAGTCAGAAGGATCAATGCAAGAATGGAACCAATAACAGACGGATATATCAACAAGTGGAGAGAGCTTGGGATTGAACCAGAAGGCATAACAGGAAATAGCCCTATTTTATTAGATTTAGAAGATGTAAGATAAATAATTGTCAAATTATTTATGTTCTAATAGATGGTTTTATTTCATATAAAACCTTAAATATCATTTTTCTTTCTTCTTGTGTTAGGGGTGAAAAAGTAAAACTGGTGGTTATAAAAATTGGTGGTTATAATGAAAAAGAGAGTCATAGGATTATTCATAATATTAATAGTAAGTTCTTTGTATTTAGGGCAGATAAGACAGTTTCCAGAATATCCAGGAGAGCCTGTTGGATTGCATGTCAATGTTGTCAATAATCTCAGGCATAGGGAGAATGACATGAGGGTAGAGGTATATATATATGATCTTGGATTGTATGCAGTCTCACCAAGGTTTGACTTGCCCAGCAACTCAAAGACATCTGAGAGCATTTGGCTTGCTGTTCCTGAAAATGCACAGCCTGGATGGTATTTTACAAAATTCTCATTGATGAGCGACAGGAAAGGAAGAAGGGATGCTGAATACAGGTATGTTCAGGTTGTTTAGGTTTTCAAAATATTTAATAGAAGTTGGACCACCAATCCCTTTAGAAGCCATCTGTTGAGGACTGACTTCTTTTTAGGGACCAGTGATCCCATTTTTTTAATCTTAACTTATTTAAATAGTCCAAAGCAGAATGTCCATTGTCCTGTGTTCTTTTGTGAATTTTGATAAATATTTTCATAAACATTTTCGGAATAATTAAAGATTTCTCAGAAGAAAGAGAAAATGAGTTAAAAGTCATATTTGTTATTAAGGCTCGTTTTGCTAATCACAGCAACATAACATGCAAAATGTGAGAATTATTGGTTTAGCAATACTAGTAATACTTTTTTAATGACAAATTTATTTCTTCATCAAGCCTATAAGCTCTTTCTCAGAAATATCAGATCTGATTGAATTAATCCTGAAATGTGTTTTTGCTGTCTTAAATCCTCTGGTCTTTATCTTTTCAATCAGTTCTGCTGTCTTAGGAATCTTTTTTATCCTGTTCCTTTTGCAGACCTGATGGATGTCATAAAAGCCGAGGGTTTCAATCTTTGATTCATCTGCAATTGTTCTTAGGAATGCAGATAGTTCTGGATCAGGAAAATTGTTTTCCTCGCAGATCTTTTTGGCAAGATTCTTGTCCCATAATTGTCCAGTCCAAAGAGGACCGATATCATTGTTAATGTTCTTATTTTTTGTGTCTTCGTTTTTTGTGTTTTTTACTTCAATAAATTTGTGCTGCTTCAATATTTCATCAGATTTTTTCCTTCCTTTCTCGCATCTGAAAAAGATCCTGAAATAATGGTCCTTGAAATAAGAATAGATTGGGATCAAGGCTTTGTCATATTGTGCTCCAATGAACTGGATTTTTCTTATTAGTATGCGAAGCCCGGTTTCATGCATATTGTCATCTCTGGATGGATTTGCCCAATACTTTCTTCTGCATGCGGTTGGGAATGTTCCAGCCAAGCATCCAGTATCTGTTGCAGTGACAGCAAGGATACCATATCTTGAAATCCTTTTGCATGCAGGATCCAGAAAAAGGTTAGGTGAGCCAAAAGGATCAATATCGATATAATTGAGGCCTTTGGATTCAGACAGCAATCTGTCTGCATTCTTCTGGCTAATGTTTATCTTTATTGACTGATTGGATTTGATCTTATTCAATCTCAGATTTTCCTTAATATTCTTCACTGCAGTTGGGCTGATATCATTGATGAAAATCTCTTTTAAGATGCCTTTTTTCAATTCTTTCAAGAAACGGATCCCTCTGATGCCAGAGGCTGCCAGAGGCAGGCATATATTCATGTCTTTTTGACTGATGCTGTTCAGAATAAGGACAGATATGTCCCTGTTATGCTTCATGACTGGATTATAGAATACTGGAAGCTTTTTTGATGGCATTCCATCATGGACTTTTATTCTGGCTTTGCCTTCAGTTATTGTCTGCATAGATAATAATAATCAATTGCTTTTAATAAATCTTACGAATAAACTCTTTTCAGATAATACTGCCAAAATAATTGCGATATTATCATGATATATATTAAATTAAATAGAAAAAATTAAAACCTAACCAATAGCCCTTCTCACATCAGTAACTTCGATTGATTGGACTCCTTCAATGCCAGATATCTCTGCCTCAAGGTCTTCTGTTGCGCCTTTGGCCTCATCAGAAACAAACATGACTATCAGTGCTTTAAGGCCAAAAGCAATCGGCTCTTCCTCTGTCTTGATATCAGTCTCACCTGCAAACTCAATTATCATCCTGCTGACCTCATCAATAATTGAGCTGAGATCTACTTCAGGAGAAGTTGGCATTATTTTTAATGTTATTACAACTTGTGCCATGTTAAAAAAAACTCTAGATTATGCTAATTAGGGCCAATAAACCCGCATTTATTGCATGTATATTTGGCTGCAATCTTCCTGCATCTTGTGCATCTTACTATCTCTTCTTCACTGCATTTTGGGCAATTAAATCTGGTTGTGCCAAAAATATTGGTAATCTTTGCCTTGCAAGAAGAGCAAGATAATTTTCCTTCTGCCATAATAACTATAATGAGTTCAGGAATCATTTATAAATGTTGCGGAAAAGGTAATCTATCCAGTGCATTATATATGTTTCATGATATATTTTTGTTATCTTTTAGTTATGACAAAAGTATTTAAATGGTAACAGTTAAATCTAAACCAGAATGGTGAAAAAAGGGGGTAGATTAGTGAAACCAATACCTAAAGCTATAGATAAGAATCCAAAAAAAGGCAGATTTTCTCTACTGTTCTCTGATAACAGCCAAAAAAAGGAAGAAAAAAGCTTAAAAGAAGTGAGATTCTTGCTGAATGAGAAGAAAAGAGAGCTGAATGACAAGGAAACCCAATTAGGGGAAAAAGACAGAATCCTCAAGGAAAAAGCAAGCCTGCTGCAGAAGAAAGAGGATAAGCTTTCTGATGAAGAAAACAATCTGAATGAAAAAGACAAGAAACTCAACCAAAAAGAGATTGAAGTAAGAAAATCACTGCTCCAGATGAACAAGGAAAAGTTCAGATGGGTTTCTGAAAAAGAGAAATTGCTGAAAAATATCTCTATCCTAAAAGATAAAAGGAATAGTTTAACCAAAACCATTGATAATGAGATGGATGCTGAGTATAAAAAACATAATAAGATATTAGGTCAAAAAAGAAAAAGCGCCCAGCTGGAGATCAGTTCTCTTGAACTGAAAAGAAGGAATCTAAGGTCTGATGTAGCAAAAGAAGTGGATGCTGAATACAAAAAGCAGAAAAAGGAGATGGCACATCAGATAAAGAATGCTCAGATGGAGATCAATGCATATGAAATAAGAAGAAAAACATTGAAGACAGCAGTAGCAAATGAGAGAGAGGCAGAATACAGGAGGTATGGCAAAGTCCTTGAAGACAGGAAAAAGAATCTAGAAGAGGAATTATTGCAGCTTGAGGCACAAAGAAGAACCTTGAGCGTGCAGGTAAGGAAAGAAAAGGAGTCTGAATTCAAGAAAGTCGGAACAGAGCTGATGAAAAGAAAAAAAGATCTTGAGAATAATATTTCAGCACTTGAAGACCAGAAAAAGCAGGTCCAATATGAGGTCTTGAAAGAAAGAAGCGATGAGCATAAGAAGCATGATCAGGCATTGAAAGAAAGAAAAGAGGCAGCTGATAAAGAACTGGCAATCTTAAAAACTGAGACTGAAGCGATTGAACTGTTGAGGAAGAAGCTAAACAGTGATATTTCGTCTATCAGAGATAAGATCATCAAAGAAGAATCACTGAAAAATCAGCTTGAAAAAGAGAATAAGGAACTTGCGAAAAAAGTTGAAGACATCTATTCCAAAGAGAGAGAGATTTTAGACAGGTCTGACAAGCTTGAAGCAAGGAAAAAAGACATTGCAAGGCAGACAATTGAAATTGAGTCTAACCTATCCTTGCTTGACAAAGAGAAAAAGATATGGGATAGAAGAAAAAATGAGATTGTTGAAAGCATAGTATTACTTGAGAAGAAAAAACAGATATTTGAATCAGAATTAGGCAACAGAAGCCATGTTCTTGACAGAATAAAAAATGATATTATCCAATCAGAAAAACAGAAAGAACAGCTGAATAAAGAAATTAAAGAAAAAAGGCAAATGAGCAGATCTCTTGGCCCAAACAGACCAGAGAAGACAAGGATGGACAAGGAGATTGAATCAAAATTAAAGAATTTGGATAAAAAAGAGATGCAAGTGAATGACAAGGAGATTCTACATCAAAAAAGAGAGAATGAGCTTAAGACAAAGGAAAAAGAATTGATGCATAAGGAAAAGTCATTAAAACATTTGCATAAATCAATTAATAAACACAAATCCCTATCATTATTTCAATTAGGCAAACCCAGGATTCCTGTACCTACTCACCTAAAAAAAGAGGCAGCTGAATTAAAAAAGAATATAGCATCAATGCAGAAACAATTGAGGAAACTAGCGCAAGACAGGGATACAATCTTGTCTGATCTGAATAGGCTAGAGAAAAAAAGAGCTGAGATGAATGAAAAGAAAATGAGGGAAAAGATTACTTCAAGAAGGGAACTTCCAGCTCTAGAAAATATTCCATTGCCCCCAAACAGGGATCTGATAAAAGAGAGAAATACACTGATAAAACAGAAAAATGAATTGATTGGAGAGATAAATAAGCTCAAAGAGAAAAAATCTAGAAATCATCAGTCCAAACCTGGATTATTAGAAATGATATCAATCAAAACCCATCCAAAAGTAAAGGATTTAAGGAATGAGATCAATAAGCTGAATAAAGAAAAAATTGAGATCTCAAGATCAATGAAAGAGGAGCAGAAACAGCTGCTGGCAATAAAGAATATTGTTAAAAAAGAGAAAAAGAAACAAGATTCATTAAAACAATATGTAACAAGCCAGCAAGAAAAAGTCAATTCAATGATGAATAAATTAAAGGAAAGAGAGATTGAGATTTCAGAAAAAGCAAAAAAAACACAGGATGCAGCTAAAAGAGGGCTGGTTCTTCCTGCAAAAGGGACAGGAGTCCCTATACTTCCAAGATTGATCAGACAAGAAAGTGATCTGAAAAAAGAGGTTGAAAGCCTGGAAAAAGCAAGAGAGCAGGTGAGATCTGATATCAAGAGGCTTGAAGAGAAAAAGGACAGCCTAAAAGATAGAAAGCAAAGGCATATACTTCCGATTCTGGCACCAAAAATGCCTATCCCAACTAAATTGATTGATGAAAACAAGAGATTGGCCAGAGAGAACCAAGGATTGATAGCAGAATTAAAGAAACACGAGAAAAAGGCTGATAAAATGCATAAAGGATTCCTGAATAAAGGCCTGATAATCCCTGCTCTAGAAAAGGGAGGAAAACTTGATGCAGCAAAAGAGGAATTAAAGAAGCTGAGTGAGATCAAGAAAGGACTATCAGAAGAGATAGGCCAGAAGAGAAGACAGCTTGACATAATGAAAAACCTGGTTGAGAAAGAGGAGAAGAAACATGCTGTCATGAGATACAACCTAGAGAAAAAAGATTCTGACATAAAATCCCAAATTGAGAACATCAAGAAAAGGGATTCTGAGCTGAGCATGAAAAAACAGAAATTGGATGAGCTTGAGAAAAATATCAGATCAAGGGAAGCAGAATATTCAAAAAAGATCGATCTGATTGAAAAATCAAAAATAATGCTTGCAAAGGGAAAGAAAGAACTTGAAGAGTCCCTGCCTGATGAGAAAAAACAGCTCAAAATAATCGGGCAAGAGCTTGATCTTAGGTTTAGGGATGTGAACAATTCAAAGGAAGTCCTAAAAGAAGAGAAAAAGCAGGTAGAATCAAAATTGCAGGAGATGGAAAAAATCTGCATCCAACTTGAGAAGAAAGAGAAAGACCTATTGAAAGAAGTTGAAATATTTGAAAAAGATAGGAAAGCAATAACAAAAAGGGAGAATGAGATAAAAGAGCTGGCAGATGAGATAGAAAGAGGCAAGAAAGAGATAAAAGACAGGGAAAAGGAGCTGGCAAAGAGCCAAAATAAGGTTGAGAAAGAAATTGAGAAATTGGATGCTATGAAAAATAAGATTAATATTGTGAAAGAAAGCAAAGCAAATATTGCCCAGCTCACTTCACAGTTGAAAAGCCTCCAGACAAAAACTGATCAAGAGCAGAAGAAACTTGACAATATCATAGAAAAAAGCATTGAGAAGCAGGAAAAACTCGCTGAGAGAGAAAAAGAGCTGAACAAGAAAGAAAAGGACATGATTGATATGGAAAAAGAGCTTGAAAAAGAAAGAAAAGTGTTTGAGGACACAACCTTCAAGATGATAAAAGAAAAAGAAGAGCTGGAAGATGAGGAGTTTGACCTCTATGTTGAGGAAGAACTGGCTCATAAGGCAGTCAATCCTCCAAGAAAAGTGAATGTTCCTGAAGTCAGAGGCAGGACTGAGATTGATTTTATGATCTCTGGGATAAAAGACCTGATAGACCAGAAAAATATCCATGAGGCACAAAGAAGGATTTTAGAGATTGAGTCAAAGACTGCAAGAATCCCTGATGCTGATGAGAGAAAAAGGATTGAGTATGAATTATTAGAGCTAAAGACAGATCTGGAATTGGCCACCCTTTCTTAAAATATTTTTTTTTATGATAAATACTAATAAAGAAAAAAATAAATAATAAAATGTCAGAATTGTATAAAATGTCAGGAATTTTCCACCAATCTCTGACTGGTGACAATATTTGATTGATTTAGCTTTCAGGAGTGAAAAATTCCTGAGCACTAAGAACCACCAGTCCGTAGATGTAGTGGATGTTGAATTGATGAATCCCACCAGTCTATGACTGGTGGTTCTTTAGATCTTTCAGATTTTTAACACCCAAAAAAACACCTTGTGTTTTTTGGGCACAAGAAATGCATTTAGCATTTCTAAGTGTGCCAGAAAAGCAAAGCTTTCTGGGCATTTCCATCCAGTCTATGGCTG
>JAZDHV010000056.1:0-2018 GCA_043805595.1 Candidatus Woesearchaeota archaeon | reverse complement strand
GAGCTCTTCGTTGGTGAATTTGTACTTGACCCTGAAGAACTTCTGGAAGTAGTCCCTGACTATCGCTATGAATTCCTGGGAGTAGTCTTCGGCAGGGTTCAAGACTGCCTTTTCTTTGAGCTCGACAAGTGTCTCAAGCGTCAGCTTGCCCAGGTCAAGGGCAGCTGCTTTGAAATTGTCCTTGCCCCACCTCTTTTTTACCAAGTCCAGGATATTGGCCATTTTTTGTATTTTATACTTGTTTTATTTTTAAATTTATCGTATTGGATAATGCCAGATTTAATTTGGCAAAAAAAGGATGCGGATAACTCCGTAGTCCCGTTCTTATTAATTTTAACAACCGCATATACATGAAGGATTGTCTCCTCTTAACCTCGTAGCACTTCCTATTCGTTTTTGGCCACAATAATCTTTACATATGTCAAAACAAGAAGGGTTATAGCAAACATTCCATTCTTCATTTAAGTATGGGTCTTGCATTCTCATCATCTTCTTTTCTTCTAGAGACAAGACAGTTTTATTTTGGCATTGAATTATTTTATATTCCACCTCATTTTCTATAATAGATGGCTGGAGTGCTGGAGCCGTTGCTTTCACAATAAGAAGATTGACAATGAGAAGTCCGCAAACCAACAATACAATTAGGAGAATTGCCATTATGTACAAAAACATTTTATTGTGCTTTTCATCTTTTATAAAAGGAGAGACTGCAAAAACAACAACCAATGGAATGAGGAATAGGAGATATACAAAATTGGATATGAGATATATCAATATTGGTAGAATAATCAGCAATCCAGTTATTATTACTTTAACCTTGCTGTTCTGTTCTGACAATTTCTTGTTTGCAAATGAGACTAAAGAGATGATTGCATAGATTAGCCCAATCAAAATTATGCTATTAATAATCAAACTGAGAAATGAGATTTTATTGTATGGTGGTAGAGGTAGATTACCTCCGAACATTACCGGAATACCACCTGCGTCTGATTGTTGTTTTTGTTTAATCATGTATGCGTTTATACAATTGTAAGTCTCTTTGGAGAGATAATATCTACAGTAATTAGGATTTGCGAAATCCTTTCCCAAAACGAAACCTGCTTCGCAGGGTGCTGGAAAAAAAGGATTAAGGTTGTAGATCATAGAATAAGTAAGATATAAATTTCCAGTAATAAGTAGTTTTGCATGGACAGAAAAAACATCTCTTGAAGAGATAACTAGTTCCCTGATGTTTACTTCTTGCTGCTGGTACAGATTAATCAATTCCTGAGGATTGGCGTTATTTTCAAGAGCTTTTTCCCTAACAGTATCACTTAAATTACTTAATTTCTCTTGGTTTCCAAAAGTGTCGCAGAAAAATACTCCGATAGGTGGAATATGGGCTGAATTAATGAAGAAAGAAACTAGGATCAATATCAGAACCAATGCTGGGAGAAAGCATTTTAAGATGGTTGGTTTGAATATCTCTCTGGCTGAGAATTTTGAGGATACCTTTTTCGTACCAAATGAGTTTATAGCATCATTAACATCTTTTATGTTATAACCTTGCTTAAGAAGAGAATCTCTTAATTGGTTTTCAGAATATCCCTGTGCTTCTTCTGATTTTATCCAATCAGCTAATTGCTTGTTCATCTTATATCCCCTAGCTGATATTCTATTTAAATACTTTGATTTAAGTTTTTTACACTATTAGTTCATTAGGCTTAGCTGATTAACAGCGGAAATCCAAAAGATGTTGTCATCTTTTCCATTCACCATTTTCCAGTAGGACAACAACTATATATATGAGTTTGGGGGAATATGGCCCTAGAATGGCCAGTATGACTAGTAAGGAGACTCTTGAGTTTAACAAAAAGCTTTTTAATTACAAAATCCATCTCAAGAAGATCAAGGAAGAGATTGGAAAGATAGTGATGGGTCAGGAGGTGATAGTTGATTCGATACTCAGGGCAATCATCTGCAACGGCCATGTGCTGCTTGAGGGCGTGCCTGGAATCGGAAAGACCCTTTTGATCAAC
>JAZDHV010000055.1:0-17608 GCA_043805595.1 Candidatus Woesearchaeota archaeon | reverse complement strand
ACTCTTGTTGAGATTGGGAAAAGATTTTTCTTTGTTTTTGAGACTGTGGGTGTGGATGAGGATCATGTGCATATTCTTGTTCAGGCTGCGCCTAGATATTCTCCTTCAAGAGTTATGCAAATTGTTAAGAGTATTAGCGCTAGGGAGCTTTTCAAAGTTTTTCCTGAGATTAAGGAGGAATTGTGGGGTGGAGAATTCTGGAGTGATTCAGGATATATTGGTACAGTTGGTGAGGGTGTTAATGCGGATATTATTAGGAAATATATTAAGAAACAAGGTCGAGATACGGATCAATTGAAATTGTCTAATTTTTAGTAAGAAGCCCCACAGCTTGCTGTGGTTGGGAGCTTCACTATTCATTTTTTTTTCCGTCGATGAAAATTAAATAAATATTAATAATATTTCTTTTTATTTTTTCCCAAATCTTTTAACAATTTTCACTCGACGATAAATTAATAAATTTTTGCAAAATAAAAACATTTATAAAGAATTAAATCTGAAAAAAAATTGAGGTGATGCTTTTGGCAAAAAAGAAAGCTAAACGTAAAACAGCAAAGAGAAAATCTGCTAAAAGAGCTACAAAGAAAAAAGGAAAGAAGAAAAAAAGATAAGTCCATGGCTTATTGATTTTAAATCATTATTATTTTTTTCTTCTCTTTTTTATTAATTTCTATATTAATTGATATTGACCTGTTTGTGATAGAAATCCCTGATTCTTGCAAGAGTGTCGATGTCAGCAGCTCTTCTATCTTCCCTCAACCTGACAAGCCGTGGAAACCTTAATGCAAATCCAGAAGAATAGGTCGGTGATTTCTGGATTTCACTGTAGGATATCTCAATCACAATAATAGGCTTAACTCTCACTTCCATACCTTTCTCTGAAATAATCAAGGGTTTCAACAGTTTGGTGAGATGCATGAATGTGACCTTGTCGCTTTCATCACTCTCAAGCTCTCTTATGCCAGTGCCGACCTTACCAATCTCACTGTATTCTTCTCCATCTTTGCAGGCGATTGTAAATGAGCTAAGCCATTTTGACCTTTGTCCTTCACCCCATTGCGCACCTGTAATAACAAGGTCAAGATTTTCCATGACAGGCTTGATCTTCACCATAAATCCGACCCTTGATCCTGGCTTGTATTCAGAATCAAGGCTCTTTGCCATCAAGCCCTCATTTCCTTTTGCAAGAGCCTCTTGATAAAATCTTTCTGCCTCTTTCTTTGACTCAGTAATTATACCCTTTGCAATCTCAATCTTCTCTTTCTTTTCCTTGATGATTGATTTGATGAGCTTTTTCCTGTCCTTGATCGGTTTCTTAAGAATTTGCTCTCCATTGATCTGGACAGCGTCAAAAACATTCACCATGACAGGGATTTTTTTGATTGTCTCATCGATGTCATACTTCCTTCTTATCCTCTGGCTGATGCTCTGAAAGGGCAGCCATTTCCTTGTCTTGGGGTCAATCCCAATGACTTCAGAATCAAGAATGAAATTATTTGAATGCGTATTCTCTTTTATTAGTCTCACAACATCAGGGAATTGTTCTGTCACATCCTCCAATCTTCGTGTGAAAAGTTTTATGTGATCTCCTTTCCGATGGATCTGCATCCTAAATCCATCATACTTGTATTCAAACAATGCAGGCCTGCCAACCCTCTCAAAAGCATCATCAATATCTTCAGCCTTTTGCGCGAGCATGACCTTAATAGGCTTTCCAGCCTCAAGAGTGGTCTCTCCAAAAGCCTTCTCACCCTTTTTCTTAATCTCATACACAACCTCACTGTAATCATTTATAATATCAATCATGTCCTGAACATTCTTAGAATAAAAATTGAATCTTTCCCTATCTTGGTCATCAACAACATCAAGGATATCTTTATTATTGTAGATCAAATTGAATTTGTCTCCAAAAAAAGCCCATACTATCGCATCCCTGAAAGCTCCTTCTCCGACACCAATCCTAAGTTCGTCCAGAATAGTCCTTATTATGTATCTTGCCTCATCTGGTGATGAGCTTGTGAGAAGTTCAGCAATCAAGCGAATCTTCTTGTCAACAGTGCCCTGACCTTCAAGTCCAGCCAATTTTCTAAGGTTATTAAACACTTTGTCAACACTAAGATTATGGCTGACTAAGGTAGTCTGTTTCTTTATACCAATGAGATTATGGGCACAATCTCCTAAATCACCAGTCTTTTTCCATTCTTTCTCGACTTTTTCAGATGAGATCCCAGATGCTACACTAATCGCTTTAAGAACAAGCCTTGATGCTACTCCAATGTCACTTTTGTCCCAGGCTGGATAAATTTTTCCTTGGAGAAGCAGGCCAACAATCTTGATATCATCTGCTGAAACATTTTTGAGGAATTCTGATATGTAATAAGTCTTTTCAAGTCTTTTAGTAGTGGAATCAAGCTGAATATACAGATCAACAATCTTTTTATACTGCATAAAGATATCTAATCTTGTTTAGTATTTATATTTTTACTTTTTCCCAATCTGAGAAATCTTCCAGCCTTGACCAATATTATTGCAAGATATGCTCTCCAGCTCACTTTTCCATTCATAAACAAGTCAACAAGCTCTTTCTCAGTCGGCATGCTGAACATATAATCAAGCATCTTAAGATTAAATCCTGCAATAAGAATATCTTTGAATACAAGACTTGCCTTTATTTGGTCTCCAAATGAGTGTTTCCATATCATCTCATATCTTTTGAGGTAATCAGATGAGAAATCATCTTTCTTGACTGCATTCAATGAAACCTTGCCTGCAATCTTTCCGGCCTTTAGAGCAAAATAAATGCCTTCTCCAGCTCCTGCATAGACCTGGCCAGCAGCATTGCCGCAGACAATCATCCTGTTAGTATAAGATTTATTGATTGCACCATTTGTAGGAAATATCCCTGAGTAACTTGGCTTTCCGATAAGTTTATGCTCCTTAATGAACTTATTGAACAAATATGTGAGATTCTTCCCCTTATTCTTAGGAAGTATTCCCATACCTACATTTGCAATGGTCTTGTCTTTTGGAAAAATCCAAGAAGCTGTCCCATTATCATCATCAAAATAAAAATAAAGCCTGCTTGGGTCAAGATTGTGGTTCTTGAAGATTCCGCCTATGCAAGGAACAGTAGCAGGTGCATTCTTGATCAGGCTAAACTTCCTCTGGATGCTGAAATTGCATCCATAAGACAGGATTACTAATCTTGCCCTGAAACAACCCTTGTTTGCAACAACTTCCATATAATCTCTTTTCCTGATGACGTCAATGACTGAAGCTTGAAGAATCAAGTGGCCCTTAATAGGCTCTGCAAGCCATTGCTCAAACTTTGGGCGGTCAAGAATGAGATAATCAAAGAAAAGGCTTCGGGAGACATTCTTTGAATTGATCTCAAAAGTATTTGCCTTGTTCATTACAAAATCATATTTTGAATGCTCAAATAATTCAATAAAACCGTCTTTTCTAATGCCTTCACCGCATCTGAGAGGAAAGCCAATCTCTTTTTTTGAATCTAAGACCAAGAAGGTGATGTTAGGCCTTTCACCTAAAGCTCTTGCTGCCATAAGCCCTGCAGGGCCTGCTCCTATTATGATGACATCATAGATTTGCATTATTATAGGTTTATTTGATTTATTTATATAGATTGTTGTGGGGGTGAGAATAAATAACAATATTTCAAAACTATTATAAACAAATTCTTACTTTATTTATCCTATGAGCAGATATGATCAGGCTTGCAGAGAGATTCTTGATGAGGTCAAGAAAAGGAAAGCCAGGAATCAAATAGATTTCAATAGGATCAAATTAGATGTGATCAGGGATTTAGGAATTAAAAAGATCCCAAAGAATACTGATATTCTAAATATCGCTTCTCAAGGTGAGAGAGAACAGCTTGATTTTATCCTGACAATGAAGCCGATCAGAACAATGGCTGGAGTTAGTGTTGTCGCAATCATGACAAAGCCAATCCATTGCCCTCATGCGAAAAAAGGGATAGGGCCTTGCATATATTGCCCTGGAGGCATCAAGAGTGCATTTGGCGATGTCCCTCAAAGCTATACTGGAAAAGAGCCTACCACTAGAAGGGCGATCAGGAATAATTTTGATGCATATCTGCAGGTCTTTAATCGGCTAGAACAATATATTGTCACAAACAAAGTACCAGACAAGGTTGAGATTATAGTCATGGGAGGAACATTCCCGTCATTTCCAAAAAAATATCAGGATGAATTTATTACATTAGCCTACAAAGCGATGAATGATTTTTCAAGAACATTTTTTAAGAATGGGAAATTGCAGTTGAAAAAGTTCCTAGAATTTTTCGAGCTTCCTGGTGAACTGAATGATATTGAAAGGGAGAAAAAGATCCATGCCAAATGCCTGGAACTGAAGAGTAGAGGAAATGAAAAAGGAAAGAAAAAGGGAATAAGTATATTAGAAATAGAGCAGAAAAAGAATGAGAAAGCCAAAATCAGATGTGTTGGACTGACAATTGAGACAAAGCCTGATTATGGAAAATTAAAGCAGGCAAACCAGATGCTAAAGCTTGGCTGCACAAGAGTTGAGATTGGAGTGCAGACTATTTTTGACAAGATTCTCAAAAAGATCAAAAGAGGACATACAATCAAGGATACAGTCGAGTCAACCCAGATACTCAAAGATTTGGGATTGAAGATAAATTATCAAGTCATGCCAGGACTGCCAGGAGTGAGCAGGAAAGAAGATTTTGAAGCATTAAGAGGATTATTCATATTCTCTGAATTCAGGCCAGACATGCTGAAGATTTACCCATGCATGGTCTTGAAAGGAACAAAACTTTATGATATGTGGAAAAGGAAAAAGTACAAGCCACTCACTACACAACAGGCTGCAAGCTTGATTGCAAAATTCAAGGAAAATGTGCCTGAATACTGCAGGATAATGAGAGTGCAGAGAGATATTCCGACATTCATGACAGAAGCAGGAGTTGATAAGACTAACTTAAGGCAGTATATTGAAAAAGTGATGAAATATAGGAAGATAAGATGCAGGTGCATAAGATGCAGGGAGATCGGAAGGTTTAAAGGAAGAATTGGCAAGCCAATCATATACAATATCCATTATAGAGCTAGCAAAGGAACTGAGTTCTTTATTGTAGCTGAATACAAAGATCATATTCTTGGATTTTGCAGGCTGAGGTTTCCTTCAGGACAATTGAGAGATGAGATAACTGATGATTCATCTTTGATAAGGGAGCTGCATGTGTATGGCATGGCTGAACCAATAAGCGGAAAAACAGGAAAAACTGCAAGAGGAGAAGCAGGGGAAAAAGGGAAAAAAGCGAGTATAGAAAAAATAACAGCACAGCACAAAGGGATAGGGAAAGAAATGCTTAAGTATGCTGAACAAATTTCAAGGACTTATTACAAGAATAAGGTTGTAGTGATATCTGGAATCGGTGCAAGAGAATATTACAAAAAAGCAGGATATCATAAACAAGGGGTTTATATGGTCAAAAAACTCAGGCCTATATGGAAAGATTGGGGAAAATGAACTAATAAAATTGGAATATAATAATGGATTATATCATAATGGAGAATGAATGGCTGAGATAAAATTCAAGGAAAAGTTTGTGGAAAGATATTCAAAGCTGACAGATTTTGAAAAGTTTAAAGAATATTCTTTGAAATATTCTAAGAGGTCAATCAGAGTCAATACTCTGAAAATTTCTGTAAATGAGATTAAAAAAAGGCTTAGTGATCAATGGAATCTAAATCAGATTCCTTGGTGCAAGGAAGGATTCTGGATATTGCATAAAGGAAAAGGTGAAGACCAGAGAAGGGATATAGGAAATTTAGTTGAGCATTCACTCGGCTATATCTATGTGCAAGAGGCTTCTTCAATGATACCTCCTATTGTATTGGATCCAAAGCCAGGGGAACTGGTATTAGATATGTGCGCCTCGCCAGGATCAAAAGCAACACAGATAGCAATGTATATGGAGAACAAGGGGTTGTTGATTGCAAATGATACAAAAGGGATGAGAATAGCACCTCTTGGTGTCAATATCCAGAAATGCGGGATCACTAACTGCATCATCTCACTGATGGAAGGCAGGCATTTCAAAGGATATGAGTTTGACAGGATATTGGTTGATGCGCCTTGCTCTGGAACTGGGACTATCAGGAAATCATATAAGACTATTGATATGTGGAATCCAAACATGGTCAGGAAGCTTTCTGGAATACAGAGGCAATTGATTAGCACTGGATTTGAGAATCTTAAGAAAGGGGGCACTTTGGTTTATTCAACCTGCAGTTGTGAGCCTGAAGAGAATGAGGCAGTTGTATCACACCTGCTTGAGAAATATCCAGATGCAAGAATTGAGAAGATTTCCTTGAAAGGCCTGAAGACATCTGAGCCAATTGCTGAATTTGAAGGAAAAAGGTATAACCCAGAAGTTAAGAAATGCCTTCGGATCTGGCCCCAGGACAATGATACAGACGGGTTTTTTGTGGCGAAGTTACGAAGAAGCCCAGAAAAATAATTTATTGATTTTTCGTTTGGGTTTTTTGTAGAATAAATCAGGTAGCGAATTCAAATGATATATATCATGAATGAATTCGGAATTCTATGGATTGATTAAACCTTAAAATGTGATTATTAAGAAAAATTAAAAGAAAAATATCAAAAAGAAATAAAAACTTTATTAAAAGAAACATAAGAAAAAAGAAATAAAAATTTATTCTACAACAACTGTCCCTTTCCTGCCCCAGATGACATTAGTATACTCATACTCTCCTGGCTCTTCAAAAGTGTAAGTGAACTTGTCTCCTGCAGACAATCTTGGGCTTCTGAACAATCCATTGTTTGAAGAAATCAGGTGGACCCTTCCCACGGCTATTATGTCAGGCTGGTCATGGAGCTGATCATCTCCCCAATCATCCAAATCCTCTTCATCAACTTCTTCTGTGTCTTCATCAACATTAGCTTTTTTCTCGACAATATCAGATTCTCCAGGAACAATCCAAGTCACTGTAGCGCCAGCAGCCAGTGTGATGACATCTGGATCAAACCCTTCTGCACCAAGAACCCTTATGTCAGCATCATTCGGAGCTGAAGCTGATGAGCCTGAAGCTTGAGTTGTGTCAGTAACTTCAACGATAGTTGTTGTCTTTTGAGTTGTGGCTGTAGTTGCTTCTTCAACTGGACATCCAGCTAAGAATAAACCTAAAACAATCAATATGGCTAATAATATTCTTTTCAATTTACGCACCCCCAATTTGTTTGTAAATATATAATATATAGGAATCATCTATAATATATAAATCTTACTGGAATGTCTACTATTAAGAGGTAATATTTTATAGAATATTTATACTCAGAAATGGCAATACTCCAACCTTAAGGTTGAAGATGTAGCCATTTCTGGTCGACCTACTCCCATAGATACCCCTACCTTTAGGTGGGGGAGTAGGTCATAGTATCAAAAAGGTTAAAATTTGAATAATCTCTTTATAAATGAACTAGGTTTTTGAATATTTTTACTTATATTTGACCTGATCCTATTTGAAGAAAGAAAAGCACCAAGCCTGTTTTCTATCTCATTACTTGGATCAAACATTCTCTCAGCTCTCTTAAATTCAGGAGTATGATAATAAGATTTGCCATCCTTATGGTCAAACTTGAATCTCTTATGCAACATCTCATGATAAAGAACATAATCAAGGAGATCTTTTGGAGCATTTTGCAAAGCAGATGAGATATTGATTGTGTCAGATCCATATTCATATGATCCAAGCTTAGAGAAGGATGCACCTGAAAATACCAAATTAGGTGGGTCAAGATTATTGAAAAAGAATCTCTCATTCAATTCATTAAATGACTGCTCAAGAATCGGGTTAGATCTAGTCTTAGGAGCAGCTAAATGGACTTTTTTCATAAAGATATGATAATAATCAATATATCTTGTCTTTTTCTTACCCTTAAACATCTTTAGCAAAAGCTCTTGGATCATCCCAAGCCTGATTTCCTTGTCCACAGATCGCCACTTTTTGCTTAATCCTATCTTGATCTTCCTCTGAGAAGCATAATAATGGATATTTCCATTGAAATCATTGAACTTATCACTATATTTTAGCTCAGACTCATAAATATAAGGTCTTTCAGGATACAGGTCTTCAAATGCCTCTTTTATCAGTTCCATATTATTACTGGAGAACAAGAATTATATATAATGTTTTGGTTAATCAATCTCATCAATCATATCAGATTAACGCAAATTTTATAAAGTAAGAATCCTAAAATATGAATATCATAGGCTAAAGGAGGATTTTATCATCATAGAAATTCAAATAATTTCTAGGATGCTAAAATGTCAGAATTTTCCATCCAGTCTTTGACTGGTGGCAAGCTTTGCATGATTCTGCCTGCATAATCTGGAAAATTCTGAGCACTAAGAACCACCAGTCCTATCATAATGTAGTTGTGGATTTAATGAATCCCACCAGTCTATGACTGGTGGTTCTTTAGACCAGGAGGTTTTTATCATGGCAAAATCAAAAAAATCAACATCAAGGAAATCAGCTAAACAGCCTCCTGTTAAACAATCAGCTCTTAAGAAACCAGCTGCCAAGGGATCAAAAGTGATGAAGTCAAGTGGAGTGAAATCCAGTACATCTTCAACTAAAGGAACAATGCCAAACCACAGGATATTCCAGCTGACAACAGCAATATTAGAAACAGTTCTTGCAATTCCATTCTTATGAGGGATAATTGTTTTAACCACAGTCTGGACATCGTTAGGACTAATGCTTGTGTTACATATTGTTACATTAGTATTATGCAATAAAGCCAAAGCAAAAAGATCAGGCAGCATATTAGGAATTATCACAAGCGTCTTGGGATGGATACCATTTGTTGGATGGGGCCTTCACGTAGCAACTGCAATAATGCTATGGTTAAGTTTTGCAAAGAAACAATGAGATAATCTTATTAAATTTTTTATACTATTTTTTATGTAATTTTCTTATTCTATTTTGTTTTAATCTTTTAGGAATTCGAGATTAATAGTATCATCACATCGAATTCTGAACAGATTTATTTTTTTCATAACTTTCTAGCCCCTTACCTCATACCTCAGAATTGCAGCAATCTTGCCGATATCCCTCAATTGCACCCCTTCCCTTGTCTCTGTTGAGATAATATGGACTTCTGTGCTGTACTCTTCTGCTTTTTTCTCAAACAAATCAATTGTATCGTCATCTAGGGATTCTGAAAGGAGAATCTTGTCAACTGCGCCGAGCTCTAGACTCTTCATGACCTCTTTCTCGCCATAACTGGCTTTTTCAGGGTTTTTTGACAGCATCTCAAAGAATTCCAGCATGACTTCCTTCTCTTTTGCAATCTCCTCTTTTGCAAGGATGTCCTGGCTCTTATCAACCAGTTCCTGCAGTCCAAACTCTCCTGTGTATGAGATGTCCTTGATAGCAATTATCTTTTTCTTGACTTCAGTAGGAATAAAGTTGCCGTCAACAAAATCATATTTTGAAGGGCCAGGGCCTCCAACAATTATTCCTTTCAGCTCTTTATAGCCTAAAAACTGATCCTTGACATGGTCTCCAATCTTTTTGTAATGATCCCTTACAGCATCTTGCCTGATCCTCCCAAACCTTGCAGCTGATTGGCCTCCTGCCTTGAACTTTCCTGGGACTTGCGAGTGTGATTTAAGAAGAGGGATGATGCTCTTTCCCTTGAGCAATGCAATATTTGCATCCCTCCTGTCAATGACAATCAGGCCATAAACTTCCTTGATCTCCATCATCTCTGACAAAAGCTCAAGGACAAACTCCTTGTCACACCTATAGATCCTGGTCTTAAGGGGTGTTGGAGGCTCAATAGACCAGACCTTAAAGTCCTGCTGGCCTTCCCTTTCAGCGACATTCCCTGAAAACACAGCAAGGCCATTATCTGGAGTCTTCTTGAACAGCCTGAGATGCTGGATCATCCTTTCAAGGGCATCTGTCACATTCTTCCTTGTCTGGGCAGACTTGATATTTGTTGCAGTTCCCTGCTCTTGGTTGAGATGATTTATCACCTTGTTCATGTCATAGCCTTGAGGGATGTACACACTAACCAATTCTGTATGCCTGCCCCTATAAGTTTCCAGTTCCTTCACGAATTTCTTCAGATCATGCTTTTGCTTTGATGTCAATGACATAATAATACAGGGCTGTTTGTGAGTATTTAAAATTTTGGGTTAGCCCTAACAATTGTTTAGTCCATTTTTGTCAAAGCCGGCAGGGACTACAAGTCAATTGACTGGTGATATGTTCGCTTCGCTCACCCTGTCGAATTTGAGCATGCTCAGAAATATACCACCTTCCAAAAATGGATTGCGGACTGTTGTCTGCTGGTCATGTAGGCCAGTGGTATATTTATGACATATTAAATCTTTTCTTCTCTTTAGACCATAATATTTTCGTAACATTTATATATTATTAATATTAATATCAATAATAACTTGATTATTAATTATATTATTAATGCTAATAATAAGATTAATATTAATATATCTTGGTAATGACGATATAAATGGTCAATAAAAAACTGAATCCAAAGGGAATAACTGGATCAAGGCTTGGGCCGAACGAAGTAAAAGTCCAAGAACTGAATAATTCTCAGCTTATCATCACTTTTCCAAAAGGTTTAGCACAACTGACTGGAATATCAAAAGGCACAATACTCTCCTTTAAAATCAATGATAATGGAAAGATTGAGATAATGAAAAAAGAACAGGAAATCAGAAAACATGGCAAGAAATAAAATAACTCAATATGTGAACAGATTTATCCTATTTTTAGTAATAATCAATATAATGATGTTGCCAGTATTCTCAGCAAATATCTTTAATTCATATGGAAACAATAATATTGTCAAAGAAGAGATAGGAAAAGAGATTGACGACAGCAGGATATTCTCAAGAGTTGTTGCCATAGATGATAATGATAATATTGATAATATCTATAATAATGACCAAAATAAGGATAGCATTCCTGGGGATTTAAAATTTTTAATCGTATATATAACTTATTTATTAGGCCTGCTGTCATTAGGAATCCTATACAAAAAAGGCAATAAGAAGGCACAAGCGACAGTATGGATAATAATGGGAATTGTTTTCTTGACTTTAACATTGTTCTATATCGCATATAGATTCTGGGAAGGATACCAGAATAAGCTGGATCAGCAGCAAGTGGATTATTTCAATGCAGAAGTTGAAAGGATAAACACATATATCCGAGAATGTGTCAGCATCAAAGGTTATGATGGATTATTCTTGTTAGGAGAGCAAGGAGGTTACATAGAAATACCCTCATACATCAGGCACCAAGTGCCTGGAAAAAGAGATACATCATACTGGTATCTGGATGAGGCAAACATCCAGCCATTATTGAATGAGACCAAGATCAGGCTAATAAGATATGTGAATGAAAACTTGAAAAGCTGCCTGAATTTTGATGAATACACTGAATCAGGATTTATTATTGAGACAGGTGATGTAAATACATCAGTGATCATAGGCGCAGAAGATGTTACAATTAGAGTAGAGATGCCCACACTGATCCAATTTGAGCAGTTTGAGCAAAGATACAAGGAATTCTCAGAAAATTACAACATCAGATTCAGGAGAATATGGGAGTTAGCATCAAGATATTCAAACAATTTCTTTGACCCAAATTTTGACCACAGGCAGCCATTGGCAAATGTTGCACAAGGGGATTTCATCGTGACAATGCTGCCTTCATTTGGAGAAGATTACTTGGTATATGACATCTGGGATGATGACAGCTATGTCAGAGGAAAGAATGATTATCATTTCAGATTTGCCTATAGAAATGGCCCTTCAACAGTCCCTAGATGCGTTGAGCTTTGGCCAATGTGCCAAATTATACCAAATTTTTTCCCATATGTCCTGTACTCAAGGGACAGAGAGACAATGCTGATAATCAAGCCAGGCACGACCATGAACATACCTGGAGGAAAATGCGAGATTTGTATCACACAGAGCTATGAACAATCTGTAACAGGAGCATCAGAGGTTGTCAGCAGGAGATATGACGGCCAGATAGGAATGGGATTTGATGGAGCTAGCTCAAGTCCTACATGGATGACAAAATATCCAATATATGATTTCACTCCAGACGGAACCAAATCTTCACAAAAGATGAAATTAAAACTGTTCTGGGATGAGGATTATATAAATGTACAGGACAAGATGGGAATAATAAATGATGATCCTAACTGGCATCCGATTGATTCAAACCCTGATTACACTGATCATTCTGTCTGGGCTGATATAGACGGATTCAGCGCATTCTCATTAGCTGACATTGGAGCAATGGGAGGAAGGGAAGCTGAAGCAAAGGATGAGGAGAAGCCAAAAAGTGCTCCAATATGCATATTACTTCTGGTTGTTAATACTGCTATAATAGTCTTAAGTGGAGGCACTTTGATACCTGTAGCTGGTGCAATCGGTCAAGGGCTGACAACTTCAGGAGGAGGAGATGATGATGAAAAATGCACAAGCTTTACTCCAACAGCTGATCAAGTGATTACAATTGATAAAGAAGAAAAAGATGGAAAAGGGGATTGTGAGCTTAAAGGCGGTGGTGGAATGGGCGGAGGAGGCGGCGGCCTAGGAGGGTTACTTGGCGGATTAGGTGGTGGAGGATTAGGAGGGTTACTCGGTGGTTCAGGTGGAGGTTTAGGTTTAGGTGATTTTGGAGGAGGCGGCCAGTCATTCTTAGGCTTAGGAGAAGGCATTCAAGGAATAACTGATATGCTTTCAGGAGTTACAGAATTTGGAGGAGACCTGATACAAGACATACAAGATATAGATTATTCACAAGTTCAATATGGAGCAACTCAAGACGACATGGAACAATTATTCACAGACTTTGTCCAGACATATCCTCAATATTTTGGACAAGGGACAGGAGATCCTATCATTGTGACAGGAGCTGCCATAGCAATCACTGGCATGGCAGTCGCAGCTGATACTAGCCAAAATAATATTGATGCATTTACCTCATATTTAGAATCCCAATCACAATATTTTCCTGAGAATGATTCTGTTGTAAATCAGACTACTGCAATTGGAATATTGACAAATTTCACAACAAACAATCAAGGAATGATTTCATCTGGATATTATTTATCAACAGTACTACAAGAAATGAATGGATATGTAAATGGCCATACAGATTATTTCCAAAGCGCCACTGGATTGCCTGACACAGATCTATGGGGGACAATACAAAATGCTTTTGCTGATATAAGCATTTCTGATGTCACAGGATCCCTAATGAGCCAATTCGGATCATTAGGCAGTCTGATGGGCCAGGGAGGAGGCGGAGGACTTATGGGTGGTGCTGGAATGAGCAGCATTATGAACCTGATGGGAGGAGGAGACACACATTTTGTCCAGGGAGGACAGGAATACAAGGTCTGTTCAAAAGTAAAAAAATGTGATGCACTAACAAGCTTATTATGCAAAAAATGCAGTGTGACATGCACTGCAAAATATAAGTGAAATTGAGAAAAAGGATTAAAAAAATAATAAAATCATGATGATAAAAACAAAAAAATCAAACAAAATAGGGAAGGTTGTGAGGCAGGCATTGATAATCTGGATAGTTGTCAATATCTTGCTAGTTCCAGTTATAGCAATCGGTTTCAATACTAATAATTTTGAAACAAAAGAACTGCAAAAAGTGCCTTTGATCAAAGGATTGTTCTCAAGGATTATCCCAAATTCTGGTGGACCAGAAATAAGCAATGATATAAGCCAGCCATCAAATGCTCTTTTGCTGCCTCTTTACCTTCTTATAATAGAATCATTTGCTCTCATAATAATCTTGGTCAACTTGATAATAATCAACCTTAAGCAGGACAAGAAGATGCAGGATTATTACCTGAAAAAAATAAAGAATAAAAATATAACACATGAGCAGATTAAAGACCATCTCATAAAGTATGGATTAGACAGCCATCTTGTCCATAAATTCATAAATAAACAAAGAAAGATACATCTGCTCCAGAGATTGTCAATGATGATGTTTGTCTTCATAGCAGCAACATTTGTCATTGTCATATACCAGCAAGGCGCTATTTTTGGGGAGAAGGAACAAATAGGATATGCTGCTGGATTTGGCACAGGATGTTGTGAAAGATTCTGCAAGGAGATGTCAGAAAGCCAATGTTTTGAAGAGCAGCCTTATCCTGAAAATTATGTTGATTGGAATTACTATCCTCTTAAAAGCTGTGATGATGTCCCAAGCTGCAATACAGGATGCTGCATTGATGATGAAGGCTACTGCCTGAGCAACTATCTGCAATCCAACTGTGAACTATATGACTATACCTTTATAAAAAAAGAATGCAATCAATTGTGGGATGAGTGCTTGAGACCTCCTGGTCCAGGCGAAGTGATTGACCAGACTGGTGTGACAATGACGCCTGACACATCAATACTGAGCTTTTTACAGCAGCTTATGGGTGTTTGGCTTGACGGCAACAATAATCTGATTGTGGACCAGGCTGATCCATATGGAGCAAGAAGATTAGTTTTGGATCCTCAAGTAGTTGCAAGATCTGGAGACACAGTAAACATAAAATTTGTGGTAGACAATTATCAACCAATAAAAAAAGTCGAAATTAAGCTTAATGATGGCAGCTCTCAAATTGCAACAATGGAATTATTGGATGACAGCCAGCATCTAGATGCATTGGAAAATGATGGAATCTTTGGGAATATTTACACAATTCCAGCTTTATCCAGGGGCTTGCATAGAATATCAATTGATGTATACATAACAAATAATGAAGATGAAGTAAATCTTCACACAAATTTCTACAATTACACAATAGCCAGCGGAGTGGACTGCCTGCCCATGATACCATGGGAAGATACTGAAAATAGAAGAGATATAATATTTATAGGCAATAATATCACACCTGCTGGAGGAATTGACTGGTTTGAACAGATGATCTCAGACAAATACAGAAGTTTAATCTCAATACCTCCTTTTAAGGATAATCATGAGAATATCAACTTTTTTTATCTCAAAAAGGATAATCAGTTCCAATCAGATTCAGCAGTACTTGCTGAATTATCAAGCCAATGCGGTTTTTTCAACCAATCACAGGATGCAGCAATATTATTTGACTACAATGAGCCAGGATGTAAAAAATTAACATACGGATTATACAGGATAACTCCTGATTCAGGTGCAATATACAATACCCTAACCTTAGATGATGCTATCAACAATATGTGTGAAATATTGGTATCAGTGCTTGACTATATAATGATGCATAATACCCAAGATTCACCCCCTGAAATAGAGTTTTTGACATATAACGAGAGAACATTCTGGCAAGACACTCCAACTGTGAAGTTCAAGATCACAGATGATAAATCTGTCTCAATCCAATATGCAATGAATATTGATGGAGTAAGCAGGCTGAATTCTACAACAGCGAGTGGAACAGTCAATAAAATGTCATTGCCAATAGGAGATGGCCATCATATGATTATTATGTTTGCACAGGATAATAATGAAAATATGAACTGGACAGAATATAATTTCACAATCAATTCAAGCTTAGGATATAAAATCTTTATCATAAGACAAGAAGGGGAAATAAGGGGAAGCAACTTGATAAATATCAGCTTTAAGATAGTTGCGAATGATCCTTCAACTGAATTCAGGTTCGGGATATTCATCAATGACGAGAGGAAAGAAGGAGGAATGATACCAGCTGGTGCAGTAGGCAGTGTTATCCTTGAAAATCTTGAAGGTGATGAGCAAAGGCTGGTGATAAAGGCAGAGGATCCAGAAAATAGGCTGATTGAATCAAATGAGATAAAATTCTTTGTTCAAGGTGGATGATATGGGAATAAGAGGAGAGGTAATATTTAGTTTTTCAGTTGTACTAATTATTTTATTAGCATCATCTGCATTTTCAGAAGAAAAACATTTTGCAGTGAGGCTGATTGATTCTGACGGAAGGCTTCTATATCAAGGAATAAACCTGTTTGCAGGAAGCTCAGGAGGGCTGGCAGATGATAAGTCAGGGACTAAATTTGAGCTATATTCAGCTGACAAAACATTGCTATACAAGAGGACAGTAAAGATTGAGACAAATAGATCCAATAATATAAAATTGCCATACATAGATGAGGCAGTCACATTGATCATCAATGATGACAGCCTGGAAAGCCCAATTAACATCAGCATAATAGCATTTGCAGACCTGTGCGGAGACAACATCTGCCAGCAAAAGGAGAACACAAATGTCTGCTCTATAGACTGCAAGTCCGGCTATGCAGATAATTATTGCGATGGATATATTGATGGCAGGTGCGATCCAGACTGTGACTCAAGAAGTGACCCAGACTGTGAAGGTGACGGAAGTGCAGACAATGGAGGGCAAGGTAATGTGATAGTCACTCCAACAACACAAAATGATAATGGAAATGATGATGTTAGATCTGAGGGGGGAAAAAGCAAAACAATTTTTATCCTGATATTCTTAATAATATTTGTTCTGATTGTCTTATTGGTCACAATATTGTATATTGTAAAAAACAGTAATTACAAAGAGGAGGAATTGAATGCTTTCATAAAAAAATCACTTGACAAAGGGCATGGAAGGTATGAGATAAGAAATCATCTATTAAAAAATGGATATTCAGAATCTCAGGTAAAAAATGCATTTGAGCAGTTGATTTATCAATAAGATTTATATAATAGAAAGTATGGGATAAGGAATATAAAATGAGGTCAACAAAATATGTGCTTGCATCTGGGATAATCCTGCTAATTATCTCATTGTTTTTTGTAACCCTGGCCTTGGCAGAGGATGAGCAGATAGGGGATGCAATCGCTGCAACAGACATGAAAGTCAATGCATTGAGAAGCCAGACAACAGAATTAGACGAAAAAATGACTTTTATCCAGATATTGATGGTAATAACCTTAGTCACTATCATATGTCTTTCTGTATTCTTATTCATTGTCTTCATAAAGACAAAATTTACAATTGAGCAATTCCATCAGAAATTAAACAGGCATACAATGGAAGGCTCACAGCAAACAATCTCAGGGCCAATCCAAATAAGGCCTCCTTCTTATCCAACAAATCCTTTCCACATGAATACTCATCAACTTCATCATAAACTTGACATAAGACCAAAATTAAATCATCCTGCAGAATTTATAAGAAATCAGGATATAAGAAATCAGGAGCAAATTAGAGGACAGCAAGTGAAGAAAAAGTCAGCTATTGATGAACTCCAAAAAGATATTAAGATAAAAAAGCCGAAAGAAGAGATTTTCATGAATCTGAGACAGCAGAAAAAAGGAAAGTGAAAAGACAGCCAAACTCACTATCGTTCGTAAATTGCCTTTTTTTGAAAAAAAGGCAACTTCACTCATTAGCATTCGTTCATTGCTTTAAAATGTCAGAATTTTCCATCCAATCTTTGACTGGTGGCAAGCTTTGCATGATTCTGCCTGCATAATCTGGAAAATTCTGAGCACTAAGAACCACCAGTCCTATC
>JAZDHV010000054.1:0-30028 GCA_043805595.1 Candidatus Woesearchaeota archaeon | reverse complement strand
GCTTAATAATAAAAAGATAAAAATCATGTTTTTAGAAAATCTCATCTTTTTGTTATGTTGATCCTTTTCACTTCATAAATGATTATAACAATAATAAAAAAAGCACTGATAATTATTGGAATCAATGTTCCGATGCATACATTCATCTCAAACAATTTTTTTGAGATATTAATCTCTATAATGCTAGAAACAATCAAGAGGAGTATTGCAATACCCAAGAGGATCAAAGAGTCCTTAGCCACAATATTGAACTTGTTGGAGAAAAATTTCTCTCTTGTAATTGCAGAAGCAAAAACACCCCCAGCAATCGCTGCAATAAGATATGACGCAATCTCAGGGAGCATATGGAAGAAGAAGACCGAAAGATTGCAAAAGATGTATGAATAAGCGCTGACAAAGCCTGCACCAGCAGGAATCTTCAGCCTGATGATATCTGTGAAAGAGGATGCAAACACTGATGCATTCAGGATAATCAGAAATAATGCTCCTGAGCCATAAAACAAAGAGAGGATAAAAGAGAGGACCATGATATAGATATTATTCTTCAAAATGCTTAAGATGTGAGCAGTCTGATTTGGGGCTGGAGGAGGAGGCAGCCTTGACAAGCTTGATGCCGGAACAACATCCTCATAATTCTGGCCAAACAACTGATTCTCAGAAAAGACAAGGCCTGGGAAAAAAAGTGACATGATGAAAAACATGACAAAGACCCCAATAAAATAATAGATGAAAAAATCAATTATTCCCCTGTGCTTTTTCAGGAAATATTTGCTAGACTTTCTCTCAATCAGCTCCTCATACTGAAAAAGCCTGAGAGTGATAGGAGTTGTCAAGACAACTGTAAAAAGGATTGTTGATATCCCTACCAGATGTCTTACATTTGACTTGTGAAAAAGTATTATTGAAGCAATAAAAGAGATTAAGGTGAAAAAAAAACCAATATAAATAGATGTGCTGATCTTTTTTTTAATCCATCTATAACGAATTTTTTCTATGACCATCTTTGCCCAAACGCTTGATCAACCTTAGAAGCAGGCCAGCCACTTTTTATCAGAGCATCCTTAATTACAGAAGATTCAATACCTTTCTCCAGATTTCTTTTGACATAATCCTTAAGAATAACAATATCATCGGAATCATCATGAATCATTTTTGAATCATCATGAAAACTGTCATGAACCACATTTTCAGCCCTATGATCTTCAGACCTATGAGAGAGGTTTCTTAATTTAGCGCTTGTTGATATTGATATTGCCCCTAAGACTAATACAGCCAAAAGAGTTATGACCTGAAAAATGATGTAGATAAGAGGCAGGCCAGCCGATGAAGGATTTTCTTCATGAGGCTCTATGGTTGAAGTTGTGGTTGGAGTGCCTGACTGAGTTGTAGAAGTAGTAGTTGAGCTTGAGTGAGTTGTTGATGTAGTTGATGAAGACAATGTTGTTGAAGTAGTTGATGAAGTAGGGGTAGATGATTGAGTTGTAGAAGTGGTTGTTGTTCCGCTGCCACCATCATTGATCAGATCATCGCCAGGGGTTGATGCATTAGAATTATTACCTCCTTCCTGCCCAGGCAAGGGTGGAGGAGGAATACTAATGTTTAAGCCATAAATCAGATTAATATTGAACAATAAAAATATAGATATTATTGATAATGTCAAAAATAAATTGTTCCTCATGATATACAGCTCTTTTTTGCGTTAAATACAAAAATAAATCTTTATTATTATAAATATTTCGATTAGGAAAATATTTAAATTAATAATATAAAATAAAAATAAATAGCAAATGATAAAATACAATCACAATTAGCATATTCAATAATTCAACCTATACCTAAGGATTCCCCCAATCCCACCGAGGCCGTCGAGCTTTTTTCCACCATCATGATCAGAGTTTATAATGTGGATGTCACCTTTCATCTTGTCGACAGAGCGCATCAGATAATCAAGCTCTCCATAAGAGTCATCCTGTCTCTTTTTCATGATAAGGTCATTGCTGATCAAAAGATCCCTGACAGCACCAGCATCAACAGCCTGCCTTGTCTCTTTCAATCCATAGACAGCCAATTCATTTTTTGAAATTTCACTCAAAAGATTTTCAACAATCCTGATCTCAGAAGCAATCCTCTCCTCCTGCAAAGCGACCTTTACTTCGTCTCGCTTAAGGACTTCATTAAATGCACTCTTGTCAACTGAGGAGCAAGTTGCCTGAATAATCTTTTTTCTCAATTCATCATCTTTTAATTCCTTCAGAAGCTCCTCTTTCCAAAAAGATGGAGATGCAAGGATGACATGCTTTAAAGAATATCTTTTAACATATTCTTGAATATGGTCAATCAATTCCTTGTAGAAATTTCCTTCAATCTTTTCAGGAGAATCTTTTTTTGAAACCTTACCTTTCAGATGTGTAAGTATCTGATAAGAATGTGACCTCATGAGGGCTATGTTTGCTTCCTCCCTGTCAAAGATAACCAGAAGTATAGACGGCTTCTTGTCTTTAGACGCTTCCTTAAGCTTATCAATCTGAAAGCTGAGCCAGCTGTCTTTTATGATCTTTATCTCAGAGTTTTCCTCAATATTGAAAGTGTGATGAGATCCTTTTGGGACATCATCAGGGCCTTCTATGATTGTTCCAGACACTCTCAAAATGTCAGATGTCTTTGAAAACTCAACCTTTCTAACCTTGAGTGATATGAAGATAGGTTTTTTAATGACATTTGACTGGCGCTCATCTGAACCAGATTTCTTGATCTTTCTGATAGTCTTACCTTGGATAATATCATCATTGTCAATGATATGGCTTAAGTACCAAAGATCCTCATTTGAATCTATCTTAACCTTGACTATTCCTTTTTTCAGATTTTGATGGGTTATTTTCATTTTTTAAACTTAAAATGTTAATAGGTTTTTTAGCATATGTATTTTAATCAAAAACTTTAAATAGTGCAAATATTATAGTTTTAAATTAAATAGATATATTCATAAATTAAATAATTATTGTTTTTTACAGCCAAAATGCATAACAAAAAGGGGCAGAAAGGATCAAGTGCAGCAACATTAGTAGGAATAATCACACTGATAATTGTATTCTACATATTATTTCTACCTCCAGAGGAAAGGGCAGATTTACTAGGGGAAGGACCAGGCGGAGGGACTGGAACAGGAGGAAATTCTGGCGGGACAAACACTGGGGCAGGATATGTTTTTGAAAAAGAAACACTCCTTTCATTAAATGTAGGAAGAATAGATCCATACCAAGATGTGTTGGACAAGACAATCCCAAACACATACATAACACAAACCACTGATGCAGCAATCCTCACAGAATTCTCACCAATATATGTCAAGAATGGGATATTTGACAAAAAATCAAGAGAAGTCATGTTTTCCTTAGACGAGACAGACAATGTAAACAACATCTACCTTAGCATGACTGCAGTAAAAAGAAAAGGAGTTCTCACAATAAAATTAAATGGAAAAAATATATTTGAATACGCATTAACAAAAACAAACATTGACCCAATAAGGCTGGACAAAAGAATGATTGAAGACCAGAACACAATTGAATTCTCTGTATCAAGCGTAGGAATGAAATTCTGGACAACAAATGAATACTCACTTGAAGACCTGAAAATCATAGCAGATGTGACTGATGTGAGCCAGCAAAGAAGCAGGAACATATTCACATTAACAGAGGCAGAATATGAGAATATCGAAGAGGCAACCCTCAAGTTTGTGCCATACTGCGGAGGATTGGCAAGTTCAGGGCAATTGATGGTAGGGATAAACAATAAAAATGTCTTCTCATCAATACCAATATGCGCAGACCCATACTATATACCATTATCAAGAAGGATGCTCAGCGCAGGAGAAAATTATGTTACATTCTCAACAACAGACGGAAGCTACAGCATTGAACAAGTAATGATTGAGTTCCAATCAAAACCAACAAAATCAATAGTTGAATATTTTGAAATGGACAGGATATTATTTGAAGGATATGAGGAGGTTGTTTCAGAAGCAAAATGCGGAGAAATAGACGGATACTGCCCAAGAGGATGTGACCAAGACAGGGATAAGGACTGCTGCTTTGCAGAAAGCCAAGACAATTACTGGTGTGACATTGAAACTGATGATGCAGATGACAGGTGTGCAAGTGCAATTGACAGTGCAAAATGCTCACGATGCCTGACAGGATATGAAGATCATAAGGGAGATCCAGATGAAGACTGTGAAGGATTATGCGGAGATGACACAGATGACAACTGCCCAGTCGGATGCAACAAGCTATATGACAAAGACTGCTGCTTTGAAGAGAATGAAAATAATTACTGGTGTGATGATATCCCAAATACTGGAATTAGCAGCGTTTGCGAATCTGCACTAAGCTCAGGAGAATGTGATGACTGCTCATTTGGATACAGAACAGAATCAGGAAGCAGTGTTGATTGCGATACAGGACTACAGCCTGTAGTTGTTGAGGAATATGAAGTGTTAAAAGATGATTACTCTGTGACCCTATACATTGAATTTGTAGACGATGGCCTGCTGAAAAAAGCAGATATTAATGTAAATGGGCATCTGGCAAACATAAATCAGAACAGGCCTTATTATGAAAGAGACATCAGCGCATGGGTCAGGGCAGACAACAACTATATCGAGCTGTACCCTTTAACAACACTCAACATAGTCAATATGGAAGCTATAATAGAATGAATTCTGTTCTAAAAGTGCTTAAAATACTGCAGAGGGCTATAAATGGTTTTAGAAAGGTTTAGAGACATGGTTTCTAGAGGATTTGACAAGGCAAGCAGAGCTGGAACTAGAACAGGGGAATATTATGGAAAAGCCAAGGAAAAAGTGGGAGTTGCAACCCAAAAAATCAGCAATGTCTATAATACTGTAAAGGATTCAAAAGCTTCTCAAATACCTAAAAAAATAGTCATTGGAGGAGCTGGCCTTGCAGCAGGGGGATGGGCTTTAGGCAGAAGAGGCAGAGAAAAAGCAAGCAGATTAAGGATTGAGGGAGGAAATTTCCTCAACAGGCACAGGAAAAATTTCTGGTTATTCTTTATTCTAGCAGCAATAAACCATATTGTAGACTGGCGACTGGGATTTCCAAGAACAACATTTCCAGAACTTGGATACATGTTCAGCTTCCACCTTGCATTTGCAGCAATATTCTGGGTATTATTCTTCTTTTTTGAATTTGAATGGAAACAAAGATGGAAAAACCTAGGAGGAGTCTGCATGATTGCAGCAATAGCATACTTATTCCCAATGATTGGAATAATCATTCCATTCTTAGACGGAATAACATTCATAAGCGGAGCACTTAATGCAATAATCTGGCCAATATGGGTATTATGCGGAGCATTCTATTTCAGGGATTCAGAATTTGCCAGGACTGTTACTGTAGTCTGGGCTCTTTTCTGGGCGTTTTACCTAATTTTTGGATTAATGGCATATGGAGGAGATTTTGGAAGCGAAACATTGACAATAAGGGATTACAAGCAGCTTGAAGACCTACTTGTAGACTGGTGGGATGGAGCCAGCAATTTTGTAGGAGTTATCACATTTGGAATAGTCGGAGCTGGCAAAGACCTATGGAACCAGACATTGTATCAGGCGACTGGAGGTGACTTCTACTATACTGGGCAGGTTGACAGGAATGCTGAAGAAAAATTAGGAGTATTTATCGAAGATCTCCAAGGAGCTTCACCTGAATTCTATGATGACGAGCCTGTATCAGTCTGGGCCACAATGAGAGCAAGGACTTTAGACAAGGATGTCGACATAGATGTAGAATGCTACAGGTATAATCCAAAAGACAAGCCAATAGATCCAAGACTAAAAGCTCCAAGAGAAAATGGAATAATAACTCCGACAGACCATTTCACAATATATGATCTTGAAGTAGAGGATCTAGACTGTTATTTTAACAGGCTGGACAAAGGAAGGCAGATTATTGGGTTTAAGGCAGATTTTAATTTTGAGACCCAAGCCTATTACAAGACATATTTCATGGACATAAACAACCTAAGATCATACAGAAGAGAGAATATAGATGTGCTAAAACAATTTGGCATAAAGGACAGCTCTCCAGTCGCAATATACACAAACGGGCCTCTCAAGATTGGCATGAGAGTAAAGGAGCCTCCAGTAGGCATAGGAATTTTTGAACCTGAGGTTGAGGGAGGAGAAAGGATTGACCAGAATTCAGTCTCATTAAGGATAACAATTGACAATAATTGGGATGGAACAGTCAAAGACATATCAAGACTAGTGATAATGATACCAAAAGGAATGGAGATTGAAGCAGATGAAAATGGAGATTATAAATGCAATGAATTCATATTTGAACCATCAAGCTGCAGCAGCTTATCTGAGCTTGGAGAGAGATGCGATGATCAGATAAACAATATTTATTCACTAAAAAAATTGACAAATCCAGATGGTGGAGAGGAAGATATTGAAAATGATGTAACTGAACATCTAAGTGGCACTGAGATAGAAAAATTCAGGCATATAAGCTGCACAATAGCAATTGATGACAATGAAGTATTAGGTAACAATCCAATAATTGCACAATACTTCAAAGTATTATTAGATTATGACTATTCAATAGAGGAAGAGCTAAGCCTGAACATAAAAGAATCAGGACTAATGAATGATGATTTAACAGGAAATATTGCAAATGGGACAATATCAACAACAAGCGGATCAAATAAAGTTGAATTCAACACAGAGATATCTGATGATAATTATCTAAATTCATATATCATAACTGCCGGAGACACTAATAGGAATTATGAAGAAGAATATTCTGAATTCATACTACAACAGGCTAAAGCAAGTAATGTAAACTATTTCCTGATCAAGGCAATAATAACAGCAGAGAGCTCATGGGATCCTGATGCTTCAGGAGATGGAGGCAGTTCTGTCGGCCTAATGCAGATATCACAAGAAGTAAAGAATGACAGGCACTGCAAAGAGGATTATGATTCAAATCCCAGGTCAAATATTGAATGCGGAGTGAAACAATTAAGGTATATAATTGATTTCATCAGGAGAAATAATATTGGAATCACTGTCAGAAACGCAGCAGCAGGCTATAATGGAGGGATAGGAGCAATAGAATCAAGCAGTGATTGTATTGGAAAACTAGCCTTTGAATGCGAATGGGATGATCCAGAACATAAAATCTCAAACATTGGATATAGAGTTACAAGAGAATATGTGAAAAGAGTCGATAGGTACTATAATGGGATTGCATTTTAAGAAAATAAAATCTTAAGAACAATTAAATTTTTAATAAAATAATAAATGAATATGGTAAATGACATGAAAAAAACATTAACCCTCTTTTTTGTCATGGTATTTATCTATGGCTGCACAAATGATGGAGGCTCAACTCCACGATATAATCCATTTAGCGGAACTAATGGAATGGTAATTGATTTTACAAGAAACAGCCCTCCTGAAAAAGTGTATGAAAACCAAAAATTCAGTGTTATTGTAGATGCAAAAAATGATGGAGCATCAGACATTATCGACGGAAAAATAATGCTAGGATTTGAAAAAGATGTTATAGAAACAGACAAATTAGAAGAAGATATTGAGTTAAGGGGAAGGAGTGTAAACAATGACATTGGAGAGGAGAAATTCATCAACTTCAACCTGAGATCAAAAAATTTAGACCCTCAAGTAGAAGTGATTGAATCATTGATCACTGCAACTGCATGCTACAGGTATCAGACAATATTTGGAAAAGCAGTGTGTGTTGATACAGACCCTTTAGACAAGAACATCCCTAAATATGCCTGTGAGGCAGAAGACATATCCTCATCAGGGCAAGGAGCGCCTGTAGCTATCACAAAAGTAGAGGTTGAAATGGCCCCACATAATGATGAAGGAAAAGTAAAACCAATGTTCAAGATATACATTGAAAATAAAGGGGATGGTATTGTATATAACCCTGACATTGTAGATAGAGCATGCTCATCAGACAAGCTAGAAAGAGATGACATAAACACATTATATGTTGCAGAAGCCAAGCTAAGCAATGACTATTATCTTGAATGCAGCCCAAGAAAGATCGGAGAGGGAAGAGGGTTCATCAAGTTAAGGGAGGATGAGAAAATAATAAGATGCTCTTATGAGGAAGGAATTGATGCAAACATACCATCATTCACTGCACCCCTTGTGATAAAACTTGAATATGGATATAGTGAAACAATAAGCGAGACATTACTTATAAGAAAAGAGGTATAAATTAAATTTAGTTACGAAAAATTTATATAATCTCAAATCGGGATAATATAAAATGATGAAAAAGAGTGTATTAATATTTCTTTTGACCATATTTATAATCATAACCCTATATGGATGTGCTGGCAGAGATGTTGATACAACCAACAGAAACTGGAGAACAGGCTCAAGAGGCATAGAAATGAGATTCCAGACAGGATCACCACCTTACCAGGCTTATGACAGGGATAAGATTGATATTGCACTAGAATTATGGAACAGGGGGGCTGAACCATTAATAGGCGATATATACCTGACAGGATTTGATCCAAGCATTTTCAGGGGAATAACAACAAGACCAATACCATTCAGCATCCTAGAATCAAAAACACAATACAATGATGAAGGAGGATTTGACACAATAAGAGAGACAGGAACAATAGCTGTCCCTTATGGAGTTGACACATTTAGCACAAGAATTGACGCAGTGGCATGCTATCCATATCAGACCATAGCCACAGTAGCCATATGCATTGATCCAGAACCAAACAAGAATGACAATAATGATCCATGCAGGCCAGGATCATATGGATCAGGAACACAGGCTGCACCAGTAGCCATTACAAGTGTAGATGTTGAATCAACACCAACAAAAGCAATTTTCAGGATAAACATAAAGAATGTTGGTGTTGGCACTATATTGGATATAGGAAAGATTGAAAGGTGCCTTGATTCAGACATAGTGCCTGCAGACATGAACTGGGTAGACATATTAGATGCAAGAGTAGGAAACTCCCAATATCTCCAATGCGAGCCATCAAATCCAGTAAAGCTACCAGATGGATCTGGCAGGATAAACTGCTGGCTTGACAATCCACAAGGGAACACTGCATATACAAGCACACTAACCTTAAGGATGGTCTATGGGTATATTGAAGAGATATCAACAAATGTTGAACTAAGAAGTTCTATTTAGACCATAAATTTTTTAGACCATAATATAACTAATTATAGCTGATAATGCCATATTGTGGTTTGGATGAAGGTAAATGAATCTATCTTAACTGTAAAACAGAAAAATTTATATAAGAATTAACTTAATATTGTATGTTAAATTAGTAGTTAGAATAATATTTAATCAATACTAACAAATTAAAGAAAAAAAATATGAGGCGATAAAAAATGAGAAAAGCATTCATTCTTGTATTATTAACAACAATTGGATTTATATTAGCTGGATGTGCTAATGATGGCAGCGGAGGCCCTTCTGAGACACCTTTTATAGGAGGTTCAAATGGGCTTATCCAATCATTCATAACAGGGGCTCCACCTGAAGAGATCCTTGATGACGGCCAGTTTGAATTCTCTGTGATTACACAGATGGAGAATAAAGGAGAGCATAATATTGAAGAAGGAGATGGATATGTAAAAATACAGGGAATCCTAGCAGAGGATTTTGGACTGACACAAAGTGATTTCAGACAGGAAATGCCAGCATTGAATGGTGCAAAAAAGAATATTGACGGCTCAGTCACAAACGGCGATATCACAAGCGTAGCATTTGAAGGCCTCAATTATCTGGGAAGTGTCCCAGGTGTTGTCAGAATAGGAAGGATAAGAGTAGAAGCATGCTATGATTATGAAACAATAACATCAACCCAATTATGTGTAAGAGAAAGGCTAACAACAGAGAAAGGAAGAGAAATATGCAATCCAAGCGGAGAAATGAAAGTATCAAATTCAGCAGGACCAATACAGATAACAAAATTAAATGAACAGCCATTGTCAGCAGGAAAAATCCAAGTCACACTTCAAGTTGAATCTGTAGGCCAGCCTAATGACAGATTCTACAAGCAAGGAACAGATTGCCAGGATGATTACACTAACAATGACAGGTATAAAGTATTTGTAGAGGCTTTTGAAATATCAGGTGCAGGAGTAGTACCTGACTGCTCTTTACAACAAAAAGAGTCTGCTAACAGCGGTTATGTAACATTGTATGACGGCAAACCACAGATTGTCACATGCAAACTAGACTTTGGAGACATTGACACAAGCTTCCAGCCATTATTAAGGGTTGACCTTAAATACAGGTATTCCCAATATATTGAAAAAGGATTATGGGTCAAGGATGTCTCTGTAGATGAAGAATAATTTAAGAAAGATTTAATTTTTTTTATTTTCTGATATCAATTTATCTTTTTTAAGAAATCTATTTCTTGAAAACATCTCAATAATGGGAAAGCTCCCTGTCAACATCCTCTTCAGGATAACCAGAATTTATCAAAGAATCCCTTATCTTTTCCTTGCCCTGATTCCTTTCAAAAGCCAGCTCTATCAAAGAGGCTATTTCCTGGGAAGAAAATGGGTGTTCTATTAAGGAATTATGATGTTTTTTTATAGCAATAAGAGTGGGCAATTGAGGTCTTTCCCCCCTAAAGTGAGCAGGCATCTCATTTTCATGGGTATTTTGACTAGCATAATGAATTGTGATAAGATCTTCAAAATCCTTCTTGATCTTATTAAAAATAGCAGATTCAGACAATATTTTTTTTTCAATAATCCTATTCTGATGAAGCAGCTTCTCTTTCAACCCTGAGATTGTTGAATTAAGCTCAATCTCGCGCTTGAAATGGCTCTGCTCAGATTCCTTAATCTTTTTCTCATACTCATTCTTAACATGAGCCAGAATCTCATTATGCCTCTTGCCCATCTCCTCAATGTAATTATCCTTTTCATTAAGTTTCCTATAATATGAACGCGTGCCATTCTCAAGACTCTCAGACTTTTGCTGAAGCTCATTAATCCTATTTATTGAAGACTTAAGGTCAAACTTCAACCTTTCAACAACCCCGCTCAAATGACTTATAATTGCATCCCTCTCAGACAAATGAGAAGTCAGCTTGCTGATATATTCCTGCCTATTTTTCACATCATTTGACATATCAAGCAAACTCTGCTTTAGATGCAAGAGTTCCTTAGACTTATCAATCAATTTCTGGTTAATGATACGCACCCTCATATTATCCTGCCTAAAAGTGCTCTCATACTTTTTATCTAGATCATTCTCTAGAAAGCCAAGATTTTCATTAAATTTAGCATGAACAGAAATCCTGTCTGGCAATTCCACCTGATTAACTTGATCAACATCACCGGATTTTCCAGATTTCCTACTAACAGACCTCTTTTTTTTCATAAAAACATCATAATATTATAATAACTAGTATTTAAAATTATAGAAAATTATAAGTGAAAACTATATCTTTCAGCCCTCTTCTTCAGCTCTTTCCGAATTGGGCTAATAAAGACTCAAGCTGAATAAACTCATCAGAACCCTCAACCAACCTAAACTCAATTTCACCACATTTATCAATAAGATCAACCTTTTTCCTGTTATCTATATCTAGATTCCATACCTCCTTCTGAATCTGCCTGATGATATCCATGCCACTTAAACCATATTTAAGCATAACATCCAAAAGCATGTTCCTTGCATCTGTGAATTTATTAGAGACTGCAAGATTCAATATAGTGATAATCTCTTTAGGAGATGCAATAGAAGAAATAGAATGGATCAGCTCAGATGTAATATGCGACTCAACAGCAGCACAGCATTGAAGGACATTCTCTAATTTCCTGCAGTCACCATCGCAAACCTCAATCAAGGCAGAGATTGCAGAATCATCAATCTTCAGATTTTCACTTTCTGCAATCTTCATGATAATATTTTTGATATCTTCTTTTGGAAGTGGCTTAAACCTGAACATAGCACACCTGCTCTGGATTGGATCTATAATTTTTGAAGAATAATTAGCAGAGAGGATAAACCTAGTTGTCTGAGTATAATTCTCCATAGTTCGCCTTAAAGCCTGCTGAGCCTCTTTTGTAAGAGCATCACATTCATCAAGATAGATTATCTTAAAAGGAACATCCCCAATACTCCTTGTCCTTGCAAAATCCTTGACCTTATTCCTGACAACATCAATACCCCTCTCATCAGAAGCATTAAGCTCAAGCAGGTTTGAATGCCAGATATTACCAAAAAGATTTTTACAAATAACCAAAGCCAAGGATGTCTTTCCAACACCAGCAGGGCCTGTGAATAACAGATGGGGCATATTCTTATTCTCCACAAATGCCTTAACCCTGCGGACTATCTCATCCTGACCCTTGACATCAGAGAATTCAGATGGCCTATATTTCTCAGTCCAAATAGTGCTATTATTTTCCATTAAAACATAGAATCAAGAGTGATTTAAATACTTAATTATTTTATATTACAAGATAAGAAAAGAAAAGACAAGAAAAATTAGATTATATCTTCCTCTGAAATGACCATAAAGTCACCTGTTGCAATCACTGCACTGAAAGGTATCAAGATATTATTATCCTTATCCCTCTCTAATTCAAGCTTTTCTGTGTAGTTTGTAGGATTTTTCAGCACCATATGAATAAGCTCTCCAGACCTTGTCTCGAAGATAATGTCACCTACTTCACCAAATTTTTTGCCTGTTTTTGAAACTACTATTTTACCAATCAACTGTTTAGAAAACTTTTTTTCTTCTTCTGCCATATTTCCTCACACACTAAACCTATGTCAAACAAAAATAATATTTAAAGCTTTTGTTTTTAAATTGGTTATTTATCATAATAACTTTTACATCACAGTGGTAAATCAGTGAAATCATGGCATTTCTGCCTTAACCCACAAAAATTGCAAATATTTGAATTATTACAAAAATCAGGCAGATCAGCGCCTTTTAAGAGGATATTTACCTTATTTATCAAATCAATAACCTCATCCCTCATGAACTGATTGAATGATACCTTATGAAGAGTTCTTGGATTATAATATATTATATGGCCTTGATCAATCTTTGTGTCATATTTATCCTCTAACATCATAGCATATGCACAAACCTGAATAACATGATCCTTCCAAGGAGATCTTGGTATCTTTCCAGTCTTAATCTCCACTGGAACAAAAAAATCCTTGAATATCTCAAGCTTATCAATCTTTCCTTTTAAACCAATCTTATCAGAATCAACAATGAGCTCTGTCATAATCTTAGGCTCTTTAATCTCAAACAGATCATCTCCTATCAGATTGTGCTCCATTATCAGATTATAGGCATTGCTTGACTGCAAAACAGTCTCGTCCCTAACAATAGAATGTACCTGTAAAAAAAGATCTGAAGGTGAGATTTGGAAAAATTCCAATTGATCCAGCTCATCCATTATAACTGAATGGATAATTGTTGAATGGGTTATGGAGAAAAGATTATCAAGATCCTCTTTTGATGGAATATATTTCAATTTCCTCATGATCCTCTCTTCAGATTTATGGATCTCTTCCAATACCTTATGTTTAATGCTTCCTTGGATCATTATTGAAGAAGGAGGCTCTTTAAAACCCTTTACCTTTGTCAAATACAATTTTCTTGGGCAAAACATATAGGAAGTGAGATCAGTGACATTAATCATCTAAAAAGGGATTGCATACTAGAATAAAAAGGTTATGCACAAATGTCCAGTGGTCTATGCCAATAGATTAGATAAAGTCATGACCATAATCAAGAAAAGCCCCCACATCCCAATAAAAATGAATGCAGTTGCAAACAATTTCTTATGAATAGGCATTTTCTTAGGAAGAAGCATGAATATTGCAATAGCAATGAAAAAACAGAATAGAAATGAAGCACTTTGAAATGTAGCAATCTGATCAACAGGCGTTTCTGGCACAAAAGTCGTAATTCCCATAATTACCTCTTTTTTAATAAATTATTCATATTATTTCTATAATATTAATGTTTATATTTAAATATTTTTGGTTTTTTCCTAAAAATTAATAAAATATATAAAGTGGATTAAGATTTATGATAAAAATGGATATTAATGAGAAAATCAAGCTGATAAAAGAAGTAGGGGAAGAGATTATTGAAGAAGAAGAGCTAAGGAATCTTCTGAAAGAAAAAAAGCACCTAATAGCTTATGATGGATTTGAGCCTTCTGGAAGAATACATATTGCCCAAGGATTATTGAGAGTGATAAATGTCAATAAATTAACAAAAGCAGGAATCAAATTCAAATTCTGGGTCGCTGACTGGTTTGCGCTCATGAATGACAAACTTGGAGGAGACCTTGAAAAAATACAAACTGTAGGAAAATATTTCATTGAAGTATGGAAAGCAAGCGGTATGGACCTGAAAAATGTTGAATTTCTTTGGGCTTCTGAGAATATGGACCAAGAATACTGGCTAAGAGTTATTAATATAGGCAGGATCAGCAGTGTCCAGAGAATAAGCAGATGCTCACAGATCATGGGAAGAAGTGAAAAAGACACTTTAAGCGCAGCCCAGATATTCTATCCATGCATGCAATGCTCTGACATATTCCACCTTAAAGCAGACATCACCCAATTAGGGATGGACCAGAGAAAGGTAAATGTGCTGGCAAGAGAAGTTGCACCAAAATTAGGGTATAAAAAACCAATAATAATCTCACATCATATGCTTCTTGGACTTACACCACCTAAAGAAACAGGAGCAACAGGTGTTGAGAAAGCTATAGAACAAAAGATGTCAAAATCAAACCCTGACTCAGCTATATTCATGACAGACAGCGAAGATGAGATAAATGCAAAATTCAAAAAAGCATACTGCCCTGAAGGAGAAGTTGAAGGCAATCCTGTGCTTGAGTACTGCAAATATATAATTTTTGAGAGGATTGATGAATTCCTGATAGAAAGGCCTGAAAAATGGGGAGGGAATATAATATTTAAGAACTATGAAGATCTTGAGAAAGCATTTGTAAAAAAAGAAATCCATCCACTGGATCTGAAGATTAGTGTGGCAAAATATATTAATAGGTTAATTGAACCTGTGAGAGAACATTTCAGGAAAGACAAGAAAGCAAAAAATTTGCTTGAGAAAGTCAATAGTTTTTGAATTAATAATCATTTTTTCTGCTCAATAATCGCAATAGTATGATTATTGAGATATTTCCTCTTAACCTTAATGACATCCTTTATAGTTATCTTTCTCAGATATTTCTGGTATTCATACATCAAAGATGCGCCTTTCACAAGCTCTAAGAAAGATAGCAGATCAGCAAGATGCTGATTATCATCATATACAATAGCAAACTCACCCTCAAGATAAGACTTTGCCTTTTTAAGATCACTAGCTGTGAGGTCCTCAATCTTATCAATCTCTTCCAGAATTATTCTTTTAACTTTGTTTATGTTCTTTTTCTGGGTGTTAAGGTAAACAGCAAAATAACCAAAATTAATCTTAGTCTCATTAACCACACCAATCTCATAAACCAATCCTCGCTTGTTCCTCAATTCCTCAAATAATGTGCCTGAAAAACCACAACCCAAAATAGCACGGATGATATCAAGAGTAATGCTTTCCTTGCTCTTAGTGGACATTGTGTCATAGCCTAAAACAAAATATGTCTGGTGAACTGGCTTCTTGATCTTGATAATATTCTCTTTTGTGTGCCTTTCCTTTACATATTTCAGTATAGGAGGAGATTTTTTTGATGTGAAAGAAAATTTTTCCTGAATCTTTTTTATAGGTGAGATTATGTCTCCAACTACAGTAACAACAATGTTTTTAGGAACATAATACTTATTGAAATAAAGAAGCAGTTTTTCCCTTGTAAAAGAAGCCACATCCTTCTTATTTCCATAGACAGGGAATCTAGCATTATTTTTCCTATAAATGCCTTTTTCAAACAAAATCCACTGAAAAAACCTAGGCTCATCATTGACCATGTCAATCTCATTGATGATGACCTTTTTCTCCTTTTCAATCATCTTAGGTGTAAATAAAGGATTCTTGATAATATCAGCCAATACATCCAAAGCAGTGTCAAAATGCTTTTTTAAGATCTTTACATAATAATATGTACGCTCATTTGAAGTAGCAGCATTGAATTCACCGCCAAGATTTTCAATGGCAGAAGCTATTGCCTTGGAGTTTGGCCTGTTAATTGTCCCCTCAAACAACATATGCTCGATAAAGTGAGAAATCCCCCTATTACCGTTTGTTTCATTGTTTGAGCCAACATATACATTCACTTCAATGACCACTGTCTTGTCATCAGTCTTATAATAAACAGCTCTCAAACCATTCTTCAATCTCTTCCTGATCATTCATAAACCATAACATTTTAATAATATAAATACTTTTTTGTTTTTAATGAAAATAAAAGGATTCCAAAACAAATTATTAAAGAAAAAAATTGATTTTGCACTTTTCTATAATTTTGACTTTTCAAGGACAGACCCTAATTTCCAGTATTTCTCAGGATACAAGGACTTAGGCATTCTTGTGATACCAAGCAAGAAAAAGCCTTTTATATTAATACCTGCAATGGATGATCAGAGGTTTAAATCAAAAAAAATAAAAAAACATTTGTTTGAGAAAAAAAGAAAAGCATTTGACAGCATAAACAGAATACTGAATAAAGAAAGGGTAAGGAAAAAAATAATAGGAATTGACAAGAGCCAAGTCACACTAAGGATGCACAAGGCAATAAAAAATATATTTAAAAAATCAAATATAGTTGATATATCTTTAGAATGTGAAAAATTAAGAGAGACAAAAACAAAAGAAGAAATCCGAAATCTCAGGAGAGCATGCCAGATAACAGACAAGATAATCTCAAAATGCATCAAATCAATTATTAATAAAAAAATAAAAACTGAAAAGCAAGCAGAAAAATTCCTAGAGATTGAGACATTAAAAAATGATTGTGAACTTTCTTTCCCTTCTATTGTTGCCAGCGGGAAGATGGCAAGCATACCACATTATAATCCACAAAATGTTAAATTCAGAAAAGGATTCTGTGTCATTGATTTTGGTGTCAGTTATCATGGATATAAAGCAGACATTACAAGGACTATATATATTGGAAAACCCAACAAGAAAGAGATTGAGCTTTATGCCCTATTGCTAAATTGCCAGAAAAAGGTCATAAACAATATAAAAAAAGGTGATAATTGCGGAAAGGTGTATAAAAACTCAATAAAATTACTAGGAGATCTCAAAGATAAATTTATACATGGGCTAGGGCATGGGATTGGGCTAAATATCCATGAAAGCCCCTCTTTAGTCTTAGATTCAAAAGATAAGCTGGATGAAGGCAGTGTATTCACAATTGAACCAGGAATATATTTTAAAAATAAAATGGGCATTAGGATAGAGGATGATGTTGCAATCATCAATGGAAAGGTTCAAGTTCTGACAAAGACCAAGAAGGAATTGATTATTGCAAAATAGACCAATCTTTTAATCATAGTCTTAATAGTTCAATAAGGATTTTAACCATAATCAAAATCATAATTATAATTTCCCCCTTATTATTATCACATCATTGTCTGTTCCAGGAGCATTCCAAGCCTTAATAAACTGGGATTTTTCAATCTTCATGTTAGGCCTTCCATTTGAATCATGGAATGTAACTGCACCTTTCTCAATATCAGTGATAATTATTCCATGGCCAGAATAAGATAAATTTTCTATATTATCTGCCACATTAATATCAATTATCATCAAAATCACGCTTCCTTTCATAAATTCGTCTTCAACTGTCTGCCAATCCAAAACTTTGTTGTAGAATCTTGGTGAATTCAATATATAATCCCTTGACCTATTAAATTCAACCCAATCTGTAACCTGATTGATAACTAAACCATCCTCTTTCCCGTAAAAGTCAAGTGCATATTCAGGCGTAAGGTCTTGATAAGGAGAGGCTGAATAATAATACGCGTCCAATCCTTCACCAATCAAAACAGGCAGTGCCTGAGAAAACCAAGCCCAATTGTCATCCTTTCTTCCAATCTTCCCATCAATCTGTGATAAAGTGTAATCAGAATTGGGATAATAATAGTCTAATGCCATCAACACCTGGGCTGGAACGCAAGAAGGGCCAACCTGCTCATGATAAGGAATATCCTTATAAGCTGATTGGGCACATCCAAATATCATAAAAAACAGGATAAATAAGGATTTTTTAAGCATATTGCACATTTTATCAAACTTTATCTAGGTTGATTATAAAATTTATTATTTTTTTGTACTATCTGGATGAGATTTTTTGAATGAATCCATAAAAATCAATAAGTTTATAAATAATAAAGCACTCTAATAGACTATGAAATCAAAGACAGAAAAGGAATCCAAAAACAATAATATAGTTGACAGTTTAATGTATAATTATTCTACAACCCAGTCAGATCTAGAAGAGGAAAACAGGCTTTTAAGACAGACCATAAACAATCTGAAACAAGAGCTTGATAGAATGACATCTACACCATTATTGGTCTCAGAAGTAAAAGAAGTAAGAGGGGATAATGCAATAATACGACTGCAAAATGGAAATGCATTTTTAGTCAACATATCAAAAGAAGCTAAAAAAATAAGTGCAGGAGACCAAGTGCTTGTTGAACAGAAAAACCTCAACATAATCAGAAAAGTGAATACATCAAAAAAGTTTGATGTTGAAAAATATGTGATAATAGAAAAACCTCAAATAAGCTGGGATGATGTAGGAGGACTGGAAAAAGAGGCAGAAGAGATCAAAGAGGTCATAGAGCTGCCCCTAAAAAAACCAGAATTATTCAAGAAGATAGGAATAACACCTCCAAAAGGAGTCCTTCTTTATGGCCCGCCAGGAACAGGAAAGACATTACTGGCAAAAGCTGTCGCCAGCTCAACACATGCCACATTCATTGAGATTGTCGGAAGCGAGCTTGTCCAGAAGTTTATTGGAGAAGGGGCAAAGCTTGTCAAAGAGATATTTGAGATTGCCAAAGCAAAGTCTCCTTCAATAATATTTATTGATGAACTGGATGCAATTGCAGCCACAAGAGTTGAGATTGGAACTTCTGGCGAGAGGGAAGTCCAAAGGACATTCATGCAATTGCTGGCTGAGATTGATGGATTCAAGCCACTGGGGAATGTCAAGGTAATAGGATGCACAAACAGGAGAGATATACTTGACCCAGCTGTTTTAAGGCCAGGAAGACTGGATAGGCTGATCAAGGTCAATATCCCAAATAAGAAAGGAATACTTCAAATCCTAAAGATACATACAAAAGATATGAATCTTATGAAAGATGTGAATCTTGATGCAATAAGCGAGAAACTTGAAGGGTTTTCAGGAGCAGAGATAAAGGCAGTGTGCACTGAAGCAGGATATGAAGCAATAAGAAAGAATTTGACCAGGATAAGCAAAAAGAATTTTGAACATGGAATTAAAAGAGTGCAGGAAGAAGAAAGGACAGATCATGAAGATTACATGAATATGTTTGGCTAGATTTCTTAATTTAATTAATTCATTCAGTGAATCTATGCAGTGCTAGTAAGTTACTTCCATTCATCATCGCTTTAGCTCAGGCTGTGTTCACTCACTCATCGCACTGTTGCACTTCAGGATTATCAAAAGAAGGTGCAGTTTTTAAGGTTTTCTGAAGGATTATCCTATTTTAATTAATTCAACACCTTAAAATCAACACATATCCTGAAGAACCTAGGGGCGTTCTGGCCGCACTTGACTATCCTAAGAATCCTGCAGTCATGCTTTAATTTTTTGCAGGCTGATTTCACTTTTTCTTCTGCTTTTTGGAATTCATCTTCCTTTTCAAAATCATAGAAATGGATGATTGTGCCTTTTTTTGAAGCTTTCAGAGCTGTTGCAAGGAAGTCTTCAGCCCCTTTTGGAAGAGGCATAATGATCCTTTCAAATTTAATGGATTTCCCATACTTTTTAAGTTTTGGGACAATATTTTTCACTTCACCTTGGTAAAGAGTAATATTTGTGAGTTTGTTAAGCCTGACATTTTGTTCAGCATATTTATGGGCTTGCTTGTTCAGTTCAATGGCCACTATCATCCTTGCTTTTGAGTTTTTTGAGATAGTTATAGGGTAGGGAGCAATACCGCTAAACATCACAAGAATAGACTCTTCTGGCTTGATTTGCTGAAAGATCCTCTTTCTCTCATTACTCAGTCTTGGCGAGAAGTATGTCTTTTCAATATTTAACCTGAACCTGCAATTGTTTTCCTTATATTCAGTCTCTTTCCTATTTTCTCCAGCCAGAAACTTATATTTTTGGATCCTCAACTGGCCTTTATGACCTCCAATTTTCCTGCAGACAACATTAATGTTTTTGTGGGAATCAAGAAGGGTTTGAGCAATCAATTTTTCCTTTTTTTCCAATAATTTTGGGATCTCAATAACAGCAATATCACCAATTATATCAAAACTCCTAGTTAAATTTTTTATTTCAATCTGGCTTAACCTGTTCTTTAAGGCATTTTTCAATGATTTTGGCCTTTCTTTTATTTCCATTGTAATTGTTTTCCTATCATCTTATTATCCATGTTTAGATTATGATTAGGACTGCTCCGATTATCAGGATGATACAAGCAGTGATCTTAACACCAAGATTTTTCTCATGAAAAAATTTCCCTCCAAGAATTGTGGAAATTAATGTTGAGATCCTTCTCAAAGGAACAACTAAAGAAACATTCTGAAGGCTTATAGCCAATACATACAGGAGGTTCTGGATAATTCCAATAAAAGAAACTAAAAAGAGCAGTCTTCCACTCTTCCTGATATCCTTCAATATTTCACCAAATCCATTAGTATAAGACTCCATCACCATCAGGTGCAAAGAGATAAACAGCCAAAGAAAGAACATGAATGTGATTGGATCAGCATAATGAGTAAGGGTGAACTTATCAAACACACTGGTAAAACTAAATATCAACATTGCAAACAATGTAAAATGAATGTATCTTGACTTGATAATCGACTTGATAGGGGACAATAAATTATGTTTTTTAAAGTCAATCTCAAGAAAATATGTGCCTACCAATAATAATCCTATTCCTAATAACTGAATAAAAGTGGGAACCTCACCTAGTATTAAAAATGCAAATATAACAAGGAAAAAAGGGCTGATATTCTGAAGGGGAGAAAATAATGATACATCTAGATGCCTTACAGATCTTGCAGAAAAATAGATACCCACTGAAGCTGCTAAAGAAATGCAATATATTACTGCAACAACCTTTATTGGAATAGAGAAATCAATGAAAGGCAATAATAAGACTGAAATGATTATGAATGAGAAAAAACCCCTCACCCCGTTAAATTCCAGGGCATGCTCATGAAAAAGGTTCTTTTTTGTCAAAATAGTCTGCAAAGCATCAAAGATTGATGATGCCAATGCAAATATTATCCACCAGATAATCATCACCTTTTTTATTTTTGTTAAATTTTTTAATCTAAAGAACCACCAGTCAGAGACTGGTGGAATTCATCAATTCAACATCCACTTCATCTACGGACTGGTGGTTCTTAGTGCTCAGAATGCTCAGAAATTTTTTTAGAAATTTCTGGCATGCCAAAAATGCCCTGCATTTTTGCGCATTTTCCAGCTTTTGAAGTTAAAAGCAGGCAAAGCTTGCCCCCAGCCATAGACTGGATGGAAAATTCTGACATTTTGAGCATTTTTCTGATTCCAATATTGGAAACGGCTTTCAGCCACCAGTTAAAAACTGGTGGAAAATTTCTGACATTTTAAGGAATTTGTATTAAAATAAGACCAAATCAAATTCCAGTCTGATATTTTTATTAGATTATTATCAAGATTATATATTCATACAAAATCTCCAAGGCCTTTCTGAGATTTATCCTCTTTCTTCTTTATCAATTTTTTGATTTGAGAGTCTATCCTCTCTTCAGAAAAATCATGCTTATCAACCAAAAAGCTCTTGAGCTTATTTTCATCAATCTTATCAAATTTTAGATCATAATCTTTTTCAACTGGCATCTTTTTTATAGTGTAATAAATCTCTTCCCAAGGAATGTCAAACTTCCAATCAACACCTGAAAAGAGCTTATCAAAGTCAGACCCATTTTCCCTAACAAGCTTTAAGGCATTTTTTGGGCCGATACCCTTAACACCTCCATGATTATAGTCTGTCCCAATCAATATTGCCAATGCAATCAACTGGTTTTGATCAATTTTTAGATTGTTAAGGTTTTCTGATAGATTAATGAGCTCAGGCTGAACAATATGGTATTGAAGCTTATTTGTCCTTTTTCTTTTCCCTAAAATTGAAAGGTTTCTAACAAGATTAGTTGAGCCATATAAAAGGCTGTCAAAGTCCTGGCTTATGACAGCAAACGCATCATTATTTTTTGCTATATAAGATGCCTGAGCCTCACCTTCAGACGGAGCCTGGATTATTGGGAGGCCTAAACATTCAATCAGTTTTTTAGCATCCTGGATAAGTTCAGGAGTCAATCTTGTAGTCATTGAGGCGTATTTCCTCATCTCTTCAATATCCTCTTTTTTCAGTGCAATCTCATATTTTTTCTGAGCCTCAACCTTTAAATCCTTTCTTCTCTCCCTTTCATCCTGTTTTAATTTTGGAGGATTACCATCAAAAACAAAAATAGGCTTAGTATTATACTCCAACAATTTTGAAGTCCTTGACAACAATCCTACCAAATGTGAAGTGACATTCCCACTTGAGTCCATTAATGGAGCCCCATCCCTTGAGCGAATAGTTGTGAGAAATTGATAAAGAAGATTAAAAGAATCAACAGCAACGATCTTGTTGGATAAATCCTTTAATTCCAAATCCTTGATTATCAACAAATCTTTTATTGCAAGACCCATGGAGAATAGTAAAGAATGAACATATTTAAATGTTGCCAATTAATTTTTGGGATGTTTTGCCATCTGCCTTATAACATTCCTCAACAATACTGGCTTGTCTGTAATCAAACCATCAACTCCTATATGTAAAAGCTGTTTCATCCTTTTTGACCTGTTAACAGTAAAAGGAAAAATCTTAAGATTATTTTCATGGGCCAATCTCACAAGCCATCTTGTCACAGACAAATGATGGGGGTGCACTGAATAAGCCCCAATCTTTTTTGCTGCCAAGACTGCCTTTCTCCTAAACCTAAAAATAAGAGCTACCTTAATATTTGGATTTACCTTTTTGATCTTTTTAAGAACATGTATATTTCTCGACGAAATAATCACATCTTTTTCCATCCTTTGTTTATTAATTAAGTTGATAATCTTCAATTCACCCCCAAGCTCCTTAAGGTCCAAGACTACAAGAATCTTGTTCTTTGCAAATCCCAAAAATTCCTCTAAAGAAGTTATTCTCTCATTATTCCTAATCTTGATTGATTTTAAATGAGAGTAACTAGTCTTGCTCAATCTTGTTTTCCTATTGGCCAATCTCAAAAGACTTGCATCATGAAACAATATTGGAACCTTATCCTTTGTAAGCCTGACATCAACTTCTATCTTATCTGCCTTTTGATATACAGCCTCTTTTAATGCACTTATAGTGTTCTCTGTGTGATAAGCTGAAGCTCCCCTATGAGCAATCACAATAGTCATCATAACCTCTTTTTATAATCTCTTGTATATCAATCCTTTGAATCTTGTTGGCAATAATTCCTCAACCTTTTTTGACAAATCCCCATCATTCAAATACAATACCGGAAGGTTTTTCTCTTTGCCTTGTATAAAAGCACTGCTGATATCAGGCTCAGATATCCTCTTTTTAGACCTTGCCTTGCAATAATATTCAATGCCCCCTACAACAGAAGGCACTTTGATAATAAAATCAACCTCTCCCTTTTTAATAATTTCTGATTTTTTCACCTCAATCTTGTTTTTCTGGAAGAATTCATTTGATCTTTCAAATAGTTCATCCTTGATTGGCTTGATTGGCTTTAGTGGCTTATCCATTTTTTTTTCTTGAGATGGTTCAACTTTGGGCTTTTCTATCTTTTTTGGCTTTTCCTTGATCTGCTGGACAGGCTTAATCAATTTTTTCTGTATAGATTTGGTTTTTAATTGAGTAAGAGGTATTTGATCAAGTTTAGGTTCAGAACTAGGTTCAGGTTTTAATTGCTGTGGGATCTCAATCTCCTTTCTTGCCCTATCAATGACATCAGGTGCAGGCTTAATCCCTTTTCTCTCAGGTATTTCCTCTTTAACCTCCTGCTTAATCAATCCAAGCATATTTTTGATAAGAGTTTCTGCCTCATCATTCGGGGTCAGATACCATTTCCAAAAAAGCTCTTCATTATTATTGATAGTGACCCTTAGAGGCACTGAAAAATCCTTTATCATCCGTAATGTGATCCTGTAGATAGGATCTAAATTTTTTTCCCTCAGAACTTTTTTCATCCTCATTAGATCATAAGCATCCTTCTCTTTTGGAGGAAGCTTATTTGAATAATTTTGAAGCTGAGGCTCCTGTCCTTGAATATAATATAATGGAGTGCCTCCAATTTTAAGATTTGAAACCTTAAGCTCTTTCTTTGAGACCATCTCTGACAATATGGCTGAAGACATCAAAATATTCTGATTGATCTCTTTTGAGAGCTGAACAGGTATGATTGGACCATTTGCCCTAATAAATCTCAGTATTTTTTCCTTATCTATCATAATAACAAGTATTAGTATTAAATTTAAATAGTTTTGTATGGGAGAAGATACTAATTAAAATTAAGGCCTAGTCCACTTGATCTCGTAATAGGTCACATCATTCTCTTCATCTACAATCCCAATAAGAAGCCTTTTCTTTGTTGAATGGGCAACCCTGTTCTTTGCAGAGAATTCATGCCATGTCAATGAAGAGTTTTCCTGGACTGGATAAACAATCCATTTAGCATGATCCTCTCCTGGCTTGACACCTCTGTCATAAACACGGAAGTTTGCACCAAACTTAAGAGCAGTCTTGATAATGTAACCCCTATTCCTCATGTCTCTGAAAATGCAATACCTAATCCAATAATTTGGTTCAAGACGCTGAGCTTTTCTCAAAAACTTTTCAAAAGGAATAATTTTATTCTTTCCATCAATGATCTCTAATTTTCCTTTTTCAAGAAGGTATAAAGACTCAAGCAAAGAAAGCTGGATCTTGTTCTCTTCTAAAAGAGCCCCATATCTGCTCTGATTAAAAAGATCTCTAGCCTCATCACTAGCTTCAGTAACAATCCTGTCCTTGATAAAAATAGCCTTAACAACTTTTTTCTCCTTATTGTCAACAGGTTCTTTTGAATCATTTGCCTGATTTTTCTCTTTCTGTTTTGAAGATGCCTTTTTCTTTGCCATTAAAAGATAAAAGTAATATGCAGTTTAAAAAAGTTATTATTGTTTATTTATTTTCAATATGGAAAATAAATAGGAAAACATAGAATATAAAAAATATTATATATGGGATACTATTCTAATATTGATATGGAAATAGTATTTTTAGGAACATCTTGCATGAGTCCGACAAAAGATAGGAATCCTTTCTCTGTTTTTATTAGGTACAAGAATGAAGGGATACTCGTCGATTGCGGAGAAGGAACACAAAGGCAGTTCAAGATCTCAGATATAAGCCTGACTAAGATCACAAAAATATTAATAACCCACTGGCATGGGGACCATATCCTAGGACTTCCAGGATTGATGCAAACACTGGGAGCATCACAATATAATGGAAAATTATCAGTTTATGGGCCAAAAGGCACAAAAAAGTTTTTTGAAAATTTAAAAAAATCATTTTATTTTGACCTTAGAATTGAATATGAAATAATTGAGACAAATAAAGACATGACAATATTTGAAAACAAGGATTTTCAGATTGAGGCAAGATATCTTGAACATGGAGTTCCATGCCTGGGATATAGGATATCTGAAAAAGCCAAGAGAAGGATTGATATGAATAAAATCAGGAAAATAGGGATTCCTTTTGGCCCCCTTATTGGAAAATTACAAGATGATAAAAGCATAAAATACAAAGGAAAAAAAATCAAACCAGATGATGTATCAATAATTGAAAATGGAAAAAGTATAGCTATAGTTGTAGATACTGTAATGTGTAAAAATGCACTAAAACTTGCAAATAATGCTGATCTATTGATAGCTGAATCAACATTTACCTCTGATCTTGAGGAAAAAGGCGAGGAATATGGGCATCTGACAGCTGGCCAAGCAGCTTCTCTGGCAAATCTGGCAAATGTAAAATCATTAATATTAACACATTTTAGCCAAAGATATAAAACAATGGACGATATATTGGAAGATGCTAAAAAAACATTTAAGAATGTGAAATGTGCTTTTGATCTAATGAAAATAAAGGTATGAGATGTCTAGAAAAAGTAAAGGTCTTAATGCTGAGAGAGAGCTGATACACTTATTTTGGAAGAATGAATGGTCAGCCTGCAGAGTTGCAGGATCTGGATCAATAAAATATCCAAGCCCTGATGTGATTGCAGGCAAACAAAACCGAAAGATTGTAATTGAATGCAAATCCACAAAAGATGAATCTAAATATCTAACAATTGATGAAGTTGAACAATTAAAGGAGTTTGCCAATATTTTTGGAGCTGAACCTTGGATCGGTGTAAAATTCTCCTCAAAATGGTGGTTTTTTAATCCAGAAGACCTAAGAAAAACAAAAAATTCATATACTATCAATTCTAAAGATGTAGTAAATAAAGGACTCTTGTTTAATGATATGATTAAATAAGGTTAAATCAAATGTAAGTTTGATTGCTATTCTATTGTAGTAAACAAATATAGATTATTGATTATAATATTATTTTAAGTATTAAATAATGGTTTAAACTGGTAAAGGAATGTTATTTAATCCTATTTTTTAGAAATAATAACAATTAATGCTTTTTTAAGAGAAATAACACTAAATATCAAAAAAAAAATAATCGAAAGATTTATAAATCTTGTGTTCTAATATATATGATATAGTATATATTTTGGGGGAAGAGAGGTGTTCAAGTCAGAATAAGCTATATCATAAAGGAGATTAGATGAAAACATCAAACAGCCTGATAAAGGATGTGTTATCTGAAATTGTCGGATCAGACACAATCCCTTTGGTCATGTACTTAAAAAACAAGAAAAATATTTCTGAATTTAAGATAGCTGAAAGCATAAAACAAGAAGTGAATATAACCAGAAACATGCTTTACCGCCTATATGACGTCAATCTTGTAACATTTATCAGAAAAAAGGATAAAGTAAAAGGATGGTACATATATTATTGGACATTTAATCCTAAAAGAGTTAAATATTTAGTCCAGGACATAAAAGTAAAAAAACTAGACGGCCTAAAAGAAAGGCTAAAAAGAGAGAATCAATCAAATTTTTTCATATGTAAAAATAAATGCATAAGGCTTGATTTTGACCAAGTGACAGAATTTGAATATAAATGCCCAGAATGCGGCGAACTCATGCATGAAGATGATAAGCCTGGAAAGATCAAGGAAATTGAGATTCAAATCAAAAAACTTGAAAAAGAACAAAACAATCAAACTCAATAAATTATCATAAACCAAAGAAAAAGTGGGGATCATGAATAAGAAAGATTATCTTGTTGTAGGTTTTAATGAGTCTAGACAGTTTGCAAAAAAACTGTCAAAGAAATTGAGAGTTAGTTATTTAGAAATAATTGAGAAAAGATTTCCAGATAATGAGTCATATCTAAGGTTTCCAAAAAATGTAAAAGGTAAAAAACTCATATTTGTTATTTCATTGAATAATCCAGATGAAAAAATTGTAAAGCTGATATTCAGCTTATCCACTGGAAAAGACCTTGGAGCCAAAAAACAATATCTAGTCGTCCCTTACATGCCTTATCTTAGGCAGGACAAGAGATTTAATCAAGGGGAGTGCATTTCTGGAAAAGCATTTGGTGAATTATTCAATAATTCAATTGATAAATTATATACAGTTGATCCTCATCTTCATAGATTCAAGGGGTTGGGGGAGGTATTCAATTGTGCTTCAAGCAATATTAAGGGTATAAACACAATTTCTGATTATATATTGAAAAATTTCAATGATGCAGTCATAATCGGGCCAGATATCGAATCTTTGCAATGGGTTTCAAAACTATCAGAAAAAACAGGATTTGAGAAAGTGATTATGCTAAAAAAAAGGTTCTCATCCCATAAAGTTAAAATCACTACAGACAAGAGTGCAATGAAAAAAATCGAGAAACACAAGCAAATAATTGTTTTTGATGATATCATCAGCTCAGGAACAACTATGATCAATATTGTAAAAAAACTAAAAAGGCATGGACTAAGAAATATAAACATCATCTGTGTGCATGGAATCTTTGCCAATAATTCTTATGAAAGACTCAAAAAATTAGGGGTCAACAAGATAATCTCAGCAAACACAATTCTCCATAAGTCAAACAGAATAAATCTTGCTATAGACATAGCTGAACAATTAAAAAAGGATTTTAAAATGTAAAACAGAATAAAAAATATTATCTTCTCCTTTTGGACAATTTTCTGTTAATATTGATCTCTTCCTTTAAAACCCTAGAAGTCATCTTTTCCAAATGCAATTCAATCCGTGCAATCCTTCTCTCTACCAATACCAGAATTCTCATTGCGTAAATAATTGCAGCTAGTGTTCCCATAACAGCAAGAAGAGTTAAATCCATAATCTCTAACATGTATGCCACCTCTTTTGATTTTATTTAATTAAGAGAGCAGTATATATACTACCCTATATGATTATTTGCATATATTGAATGAGATACTATATAAAGTTTTTGATTTAAATAAATTTCATATATGATAAAAAAAGGAAGATTAATTATTGATTGATCGATTGGAGTGTAGCCCATTCTTTGTCAAACAAGTACACAAGACTTTTTCCAATAAATTTAGTGTTTATCCAAATTGAAGTATCATAACTTGAATGCACTTTCTTATCATCCATAATCATAATCAATAATTCAGAATCATCAATAATAACCAATCTTGAATCTACATTGCTTATCCTTATTTCAGCAATTTCACTCAATCTTTTCAATCTTTTGATATGATCTTTTGTAAGTGGTGCACAAACCCTTATCAAAACCCCTTTTTCATTGGCTTTTTTCAAGGAAGTATGAAAAGATTCTGCTTTCCTGATCAGGTCTGAAGGAGTAGTCATTATTATAATTGATTTTTTAGCTTTCCTGACCATTGACTCAAAATGAGTGTATATGTTCTCTCTTCCTTTAAACAATCCGCTTAGATCTGTTGGCTCAACAAGATCAACACCTTTATTATGCAATAAAGTCAATTCATCCAAAACTTCACTAGACTCAAGCTGTTCCATCAATTGATTTTTATATTCTGACTCTTCTTGGATCTTCTTTTTAACTCTCTTGATAACTTCATCAGGAGATACAGCAATATATTTGATTGGCTTGCCAATCTTCATGATAATAAATCCTTTTTTCTCAAGGGTTTCAAGAACATCATAAGTTCTGCTTCTTGGAACATTTGAAATATCACTTAACTCGCCAGCAGTTGAAATACCTCTAGAAAGCAATGCAGTCCATAATTTTGATTCATATGTGTTTAAGCCAAAATCTCTTAATTTGTTTAAAAAAGTCTTTTGTACAATCATGATAAACAAACCTCCAATGATTTATGTATAATAAAAGCCCTCTTTTAAAACAATAAACAAGAGAATGTTCTAAGTATTTATAAAGGTTTCTGTTATTTTGTTATATCACAGTAGTAAAAAAAAAGTGAGTATGTCTGACCCCTTAGTTTCTTATGGAAATAGGTTGGGATTGATGGGTTTTGTTTGATTTTTTATATATTGAGTTCATATTTGGTTTATAATAATATTTTATTGAGTTAATGTTTAATATTTAATAATATTTTATTGAGTTAATGTTTGTCTGTTTTTTTA
>JAZDHV010000053.1:0-13379 GCA_043805595.1 Candidatus Woesearchaeota archaeon | reverse complement strand
CCTGAGCACTAAGAACCACCAGTCTTATCATAAGGTAATTGCAGATTTAGTGAATCCCACCAGCCTATGACTGGTGGTTCTTTAGATGCAGAGCATTTTTGGCATGCCAGAAATTTCTAAAAAAATTTCTGAGCATTCTGATCACTAAGAACCATCAGTCCTATCATAATGTAGTTGTGGATTTAGTGAATCCCACCAGTCTCTGACCAGTGGTTCTTTAGTGTGAAGAAGAAAATTCTATTATTCAGAATCAGGTGATTTCTCCATGATAAATGAGTCATATAAAGACTTATATCCTTTAAGCGCCAATGTTGTGTAATCTGTAAGGATCTCAATCTGAATATTATCTTCAGTATATTGCAGATATATCTCACTCTCAATGTCATCAGAATTAAATATCTTAGCAAATGTCTCTGATGTCATGCTGATAACCATGTCAGGATTCACAGCCCTTTCATAAGATGCATGAACATCATTGTCTATGACAGTTAATGATAATATCTGGTTTGTATCAGTTATCTGCACTTCAATCTCAGGAATATTATTACCAAGAGCAATGACAAGAGTGCATAATAATACTGTAATTCCGATTAAAATGGAAATTGTCTTATTCATCTTTCCACCCTAGTAAAAGGTATCTTATGAAGCTTGTATCCGCCTGCTTCATTGAAAACATATTCCAATTGCTTTGTGTTTATAGCCTGTCCTACAACAGGAGGTGCAGGTTTCTCCACAAATGTCTTTTCAACTAATTTTGGGCTGAGAACTCCAAAATATCCATAAAAAATGATACCAATAATAAGAAAGATTACGACAATAGCCACAATTGGCATGATTGGAAGTCTTGAAGAAGTGACATTCTCCCTGCCAACAATTGACTCAAGATGAGGTGTTTGTGAAGCTTTATCTGGCCTTATCTCTCTGAAGGCATCACTTAAATCCTTAGGATCCCATCCAGCCTTAGCCAGATGCTCTTTTAATTGGTTCTCAGAATAACCCTGTTTCAAATAAGTCTTAATATACTCTACAAGCCTCTTTTCTGCCATAAGGATAAAATTTATGTTTAAAGTATATAAATTTTTTCATAAAATCTTAACAGTCAAATATAGCAAATTTTGAGAATTAATCCTCATTTTACTGAGATAATATTGTTTTTCTCATCAATATCAAATGCTTTTCCAAGAAACTTTTCAACAGTGTAGATGTTTGTAGTAAGATGCTTAGAGAGTTTAGTCACTCTTATATCTCCTTTGAAAAAAGCAAGAAAAGGGATCAGATTATCTCCAAGATGCTCATCAATCGGAGCTCTATGCTCTATCTCATTCACCAGGTTTTTAGCAGCTTCTATACCTACTTCTTCTGCACGTTTTCCTCTTTCACCTAAAGAGTCTGCACCTAATATCACTGGATGGATGAAATCAGTCTCATCAGAATCATTCTTTTTGCTGAAAATTGCCCATAAAGTGATTGCAGAACCAGTAGACAATGTGTCCTGATACTCATTTGTTATCTGGATTGGGCAATTAAGCCTGTTAAGCAATTGTTTTGCAGATTTTGACTGCCTTTCAGCAACTTCTGCCTTTTCTAAATCCTTAGAAGCAGCTGAAACACCTTTGATGAAAAGGATCTTACCAGATTCAGTAAGATCAAATGGAGACATGCCTTCCATATCATCATATGAGTATTTGGATTTGATCCTGATATCCACTTTTCCATTACCTTTTGGATAGAAACCTCTTTTCAAAAGGTTTGACTCAATATCAGCATATTTCCTCAATTGAGGCAGAAGAACATTTGCCATATAATCATAAGGCATACTCCATCTGACATCAGTGCCTCCAGTGATCTTTAATCTAAATTTTCCTCCAGAGAGAATGCATGCAGGAAACAATGACTGCAAGAGAAGTGTGATTGATCCTGCAGTCCCAATATCAATTGATAAAGTCTGCGGCTTAATTGGTCTTGGATAGAAATTTATATCTTGTGACCCTATCTCAGCATTTTCCACATGCGCATTGCACAGTTTCTGCATTGCATTGATGCAGGTCAGATGCTGCTGTGCCAGGCCTGGATTGTCCCTGTTTTTTCTTATATCTTTCAGTCTGAAAGCTTTTTGTGTAATAACTGACATTGACAAAGCTGTCCTAAGAATCTGGCCTCCTCCTTCTCCAAAAGACCCGTCTAATTCAATCATAATAAAAAGAAAATGATGTTTGTATAAAAACTTTGCTTAAAATAAAATATAGAAAAAAATATAAAAATGTGGATATTAACAAAACTGGTCATTTCTTATTATTCTTTTGCTTACCAATCAATGCTGTTAAATTCTGAATCAAGATTTTCCAGATCTCCAAGCTCAAGATCATCTTCAATTGAGTCAACATCAGTGAGATCATTGCCTAGGTCATCAATATCAGCATCACCAGCTGTTATCTCAATTATTGTTGAGGTTGGTGATGATAAAGTTGTGGCTGTCTCTGATTCAGATGCACATCCATAGATAAAAATTAAAAAAAGGACAGCAAAAAATAATATGTTTAATCTTTTCATTATGATCACTTTTTGGTTTGGTATTATTTAAACTTTTCGCTTAACTTGATTCTGTGGTTGTTGTTGCCTCTTCAGTTGTGGTAGTGGTTTCTGCTTCTGTGGTTGTTGTTGCCTCTTCAGTTGTGGTAGTTGTCTCAGCCTCAGTAGTAGTTGTCTCTGCTTCTGTGGTTGTTGTGGTCTCATCTTGATCATCAGGAAGATCCAGATCACCATTTGCGTCTTTGATAGCCCTAATGATTTCCTTTAGCTTTATATGAGCATTCTTAAGATCATCTTTTGCTGACCTTATAAGATCTTGAGCCTCTCTGATCAGATCAGTGTCTGGAGGTGTTGTTGATTTTGCCTCTCTGAGCTTTTCAAGAGCTGCTTCATAGTTTTCTCTTGCAGATTCAACAAGTGCATCAAATTCATCAACTAATGGTTCAATCCCGCTGATGTCAAGGCCATCCTCTTCCATCTTAGCCAGCTTATTATCAAGCCTTTCACCAAGCTTTTCAGACTTGACTATTATTCCAGCAATCCTCTTGTTGACTATCTTTGCAGCATGAAGTTTTGCCTTAAATTTGATTGAAGCCCAAATATCCTTGATTTGCTCCCTGGCTGCCAAAATCTCTTCTTTGGTGGCACCAGGATCTTCAAGTACATCTTTTGCATCCTCAACCTGTCCAATCATCTCATCAATATCAGCCAATATCTCATCAGCGTCATCAGGATTAGTCTCTTCCACTGTGGCATACAGTTTTTCCAAATATGCAATGATCTTGTCAGCAGAATTTCCCAGATAATCTCTTGCTTTCTCTTTTATCTCTGCCTTAATCTGAGTGCACTTGTCTTCTGAACAACCCTTAAGCTGTAATTTCTTAGCCTCAAAATCCTCTTTTTTCTCTTTATTTTCTAATAGGACTTCTTTGAATCTTTCTTGTGAGTATTTTAAACGCTCCCTTGCAGTCAGCACACTCTCTTTTGCAGCCTGCACTTTGTCTTTGGAAATATCCCTTGCCTCCTGCAAATTATCTTTTGCATTCCCTAATTTGTCAATGGCATTACCTAATTTCTCTTTCCTGTTCTCCCTGATCTCTTTAAGAGTTGGTTTCTTATCAGCAATAATGTCATCTCCATTGTCTTCCTGAGCAAAGGCAAACATTGATCCAATGCTGAAAACCATTATCACAATCATTAATATTGCACATATCTTTTTCATTTTATCCCCTCCGGATATTTTTTTATTGTATTATAATCAATTTTAATCAAAATTTTATAATAAAATATAAAATCTTGTTGACTCTTAGAAAATCAAAGATATTTATAAACAAACTTTTTTTATGAAAATATTAAGGCTTTATCTGGCTGTTTAACACTTTATAACGCCTTATTTGAGCTCCTTTTTCTTTACAGAAAGATTTTTATAATCTATAATTATTTTTAATAATATAATGAGGAGATTCAAATTTTTTCTAATATTATCAATATTTTTTATATTGTCATTCATGATAAGTCCAGTTTCTGCAGCAACACTTCATGGCGATGTCTATGACCTTGAGCTTAACAAAGTTGATAATGCTATAGTTGAGGTTGATTCAGAGCCAAGGCAGAGAGTTGTCTCTAAAGAAGGAGAGTATTCTTTTGAATTAAGTCCAGGTGAATATAATCTAATTGCATATCTGAATGACGGCAATTACACAATATCTTCAACAGCTGAGCCTGTTTCAATAAAAGAAGAGGGTGATTTTGTCCTAGACCTGATACTGTTTCCAGGCATTGATGATGATCTACTGGATGAATTGAATGAAATAGAGGTAGTTGATGTCAATTATCCGGATGAGGGGAATAACATGTTCAATATCCTGCTCATCAGCGTATTGATCCTTATTGTGATAATAGCGCTGTTTGTTTTCTGGAATATAATCGCAATCAAGAGGTTAAAGGCTGATGAAAAAGATCATGCAGTTGAACCTGAAATTGAGATCAAGAAGAATAAAGGAAAACCTGCTGAAGAAGAGCCTGGTTGGGAAGAGAAATCTCAAAAAAAGATTGTTGAAGAAAAGGAAGAGGCCAAAATCCCTTCTCATAGTGATTTAGACAAAATATTGGATATAATAAAAAAAGAAGGCGGAAGGACAACACAAAAAGAGATAAGGAAGAAGATGCCTTATTCTGAAGCAAAAATCAGCCTGATGATATCTGAACTAGAGCATAATGGAATGGTTGAGAGGATAAAGAAGGGAAGGGGGAATATCATAGTTTTGAAGGATTAGAAATGGATTTGCTTGGCTTTTTTCCAAACAGAATAAAAGTAATCTCGGTGAGCAGATGCTAAATCCTTGTTCTTCATATGAATAACTAATCTGTCCTCCAGTTCTGGATTTCTAAGGACTATTACTGATTCTTCTGAGTCTTTTACTTCAACTGCAAAGTTATCAATTGGATAATACTTAATTTTAATTCCAATCTTAGTTAACTCTTGTAGAATCTTCTTGTTTTCTTTTTGTATTTTAACGAGAATAAACCTGATTTGGACTCCTCTTTTTATGGCATTTCTTAATGCTTCTGCATTGACAGCGGCTGTTTTAGTGGTCATACCACTCATTAAAAGAAATTCTTTTTTGGATTCATTTAGAAGTTTTTTGACTAAATTGGCTGATTGGTTCCATCCTTTCATGATATTAAGGAAATCATTATTTTTCTCAACTAATTTGGATTTTTGAATCTGGTTTAATTCTTGCACAGCTTGCTTTTCAATTTCTTCTAATTCTTTGTTTTTTGACTCTTTGTATGCATTTAAGCCTATTTTTGGATCAATTGCCTTGTATGTTAAAGGCTCTTTATTGATTAAAAAAACTAGTTTCTTGTTAGCCAAGGATTTTAGGTTAGGGTAAATAGCAGTTGGAGGAACATTTGATATTTTTGCCAATTCCTTTGCAGTCAATTTTCCGTGTTGTATTAATAATATGTAAATGTCTATCTCATAGCTGTTTAATCCAAGCTTTTTAAGCAGGTTTGTGTTCATTAATAATATAAAATTAATAATAATATTTAAATGTTACTATAGAACTCCTTGCACAGTGATGAATATACAATAATTACCAGGAGGAGAGAAAATGGAAAAAGGAAAACATGTTTTAATAAGGAAATGGAAAGTTGAAGATGCTTTAAAATTTTTTGAGGAAGAAGAGTGTCCTGATATTGCTTATTTTCCAATAAGGGATGATCTGAGTCTTTCTGAGCTATATTCTTTATCAGGGATGCCTGATTTTGTTGCCAAAAGTTATATGTCAGAAGATCTCTCAAAGCCATTTAGCCGAATGTTAGACAGGCATATTGATGTATTTGAAACTATAAGGGATGCAGGAGAGATGAATCCAGAGGTAAGATCTGCATATGCTGAGCTTTTTGCTATGGATATTCATACAATTGCTAAACGAGAGACAAGGATTTCTGAACATGAGATGGCGCTGCCTTATGACCATACCCAGAATTGGAGTGATTTATATGTGGATGTTCCTGTAGGCGTTTGTTCTGATCTAAGAAGGGTTGTTAAAGAGATAATATTAATTCCTGAAGAAAATTTACCATCAATTGTTAGACCTGATTGTCTTGATGATTTATTCCAAATAATGGGAAATAGAATCTTGAGAACACCTCTTGAACCAGGATTAATGGATTATGTGGAAAAGAATATTATGATGAGGCAAAATAAATGATTTTTTGTAAAAACTTTTATCTTAAATAAACCATCACATTTAAATATTATTCCATATTATTTATATCACAGATGCATAAACGGTTACTGGTAGTGGGGGTAGATCCAGGCACAACATTAGGTTATGCTGTACTTGATCTAGACAGGAAACTTCTTAGAGTAGGTTCATCTAAATTCTTAAACATATCCAAGCTTACATCTGAGCTCATCCTTTTAGGAAAGCCATTAGTGATTGCCTGTGACAAGAAAAAAGTACCTGATTTTGTGCATAGGCTTGCAATAAGGGTTGGAGCAAGGGTAGTTTCACCAAGAGAAGACCTGCTTGTAAAAGACAAGAAAAGTTTTGTCAAAGGAATCATGCTTAGAAATGACCATGAAAAAGATGCCTTGGCTTCTGCTGTATTTGCAATTAAAAAGATAAGTCCTGTCCTGCAAAGCATTGATGAGGTCATTGTGAAAGAGAATAAACTTCATCTTAAAGATTCATTAAGAGAGATAATCATTCCAAATCCAGATCTTAATATAAAAAATATAATTGAAATATTGGAGAAACCAGACAAGATTGAGAGCACAATCATTGAGGAAGCCATTGAAGAGAAAGAATATAAGAAAGAGGATTTCCTAAAGATCTGTGATAAAGTTAAAAAAATTGAGAAAGAGGCGAGCATATTGAGAAAACAAAACAAGAATCTAAAAAATCAATTAAACATGAATGAGAATGAGAAAAGGAAGATATCAAAACTACTCAACAAAGAAAGAAATGTTGAGGCACAGAAACTTAAAAGGGATATAGTGAAGAAATCAATGGCAACATTAGCAGATGAGATGATGGAGAAGAACAGGATCATTGAACAATTGAAAGAAGAGATCCTATCCTTGAATTCGAGCATATCTAATCTCAAGGGAAAAGTGGTGCTAAAGAAGCTTGATGATCTTGGGAATGATGAGTTTGAGAAAAAGAATAAGATATTGAAGATAGAAGAAGGAGATATATTGCTGGTTGACAATCCTTCAGTAGTAAGCTATAAGGTGCTGTCATATCTGAAGGATAAGGTCAGCATTATCGTGAGCAAAAAGAAGATTGACAACTCTTTTTTAGGGAAATACAGGATGTCAATAATCTCTGATAAAAACCTTGATCTTGCCGAGAATGAATATTATGCATTTGTTGACAAGAAACAATTGGAAAAAGAGACTGACCAGGTCAATATCATTGAAAACCTCATTGAAGATTATAGAAGAGAGAGGGAAAATAATGATGTTTTTAATGAGTTAGAATAAAAACATTTATATAGGAGTATTTTCAGAATAATATAGTACAACAATTATTTATTTAAAAAGAGGTGCAGTATGGTTGATTTGATGCTTTATCTTTATGGCACGTTTCAGATAGCCAATCTTTTCCTCGCAATTGTTGCAGGAAGCATGGCTGCTACCTTATTTGAGATATCGCATGCAAGATCACATCTAAGACCTTGGAAAGTTCTGATAGCCTCATTAATCATTTTTGCAATACTAGAGATAGTTGGAGCATTAAGATCATTTGGGATTTACACATCCCCTTTCCTGACTCATGTCCTGACATCAGGAATTATCGCTTTATTGATTGTGACATTAGTGATGCAATTAAGGATAGGTGAAGAATAATGGTGACAGATTTTGAGATTGCACTGGGAATGGTTGCACCATTCTATAATCTGATAATGGCTGCAATTGTGCTATTCCTCTTCCTGAAATTGTTCAAGTTACCGAACAGGCTTGTATATCTAAAACCATGGAAAGTGCTGTTTGCAGCATTCATAGTCTATCTTTTTGAAGAAGCATTCACAGTCATGAGAAAATTAGGTGTTGCTGATGTTCCAATAATACTGAATGGCCTTTTTGAGATGATAATCATAAGCTTGTTCATCTACATGCTTTTCCTGCAGAAAGAGTATATCAAAAGGATATACAGGACAAGGGTAAGATCATTGAGAGAGAAAGAAAAAGACTTGGAAAAGAATGTGAAGAAAATAGTAAATAGAAGAGGAAGTAATAAGAGAAAGAGAAAATAATCCTGCAAAAACATATCAATTGTTAATTTCTTGTTAATACCTAATAATTGCTAACTTAATTGTTAAATTTTGAAGTATCTGAAGCTATATTCATTCTCTCTATTATCTAAGTATCTTAAAATATTAGTTGTTACTATCACTATTCTGCTGAATAAAAAGGAGAATCTCATCAAATACATTCTGTTTCTCAAAATTGTCAACAAGAATGTGGGATTCAGAAACAAATGGCACAATCTTCTTTTTTTCTGACCTTACATGATCATAAATATACTCAGCTGACAATGGATCTATTGTTATATCATTCTGTGATTGCAATATCATCAAAGGCTCGTCAACACGGCCCAGATCTGTCTTTGACAATTCAATATATTTGTATAGGTTGCAGATTGCTGAAACAGACCTATTATAATAATAATATTTCTTGACCTCATCTTTTACATTCTTGTTTGGGATAGACTTGACAAAATATTTGATAAAACAGGCATTTTTCACATTTATATTCTTGAAATCAATGACAGGGCTTATTACGAAAATGCCGTCAAAATCATTTTCTTTACCGATGTCAAGAGCAAGATTTCCCCCTAGAGAAATCCCTCCTACAAACAAGATGTCAACCTCTTGCCTAAGCTCATCATAAGTTTGCTGGACACCTCTTTTCCAATCATCTGAGTCATGATTGCCAAAATCCTTGTAATTTGTGCCATGCCCTGATAATAGAGGTGCATACACAGTTATACCTGCATTCTTGTTAAGGAATTCGCCCATTTCTCTGACTTCATTTGGTGATGCGCTGAACCCATGTATCAACAAGACACCTATATTGCTGTCTCCATCAAGCTTGAAAGGAAGATTTTTGGGCTCAAACTGTGAGATACCACTATCTTCAGTGCAGGAAATGAGAAATATCAATATTATAAAATAAAATAATGTTAAAAACCTCTTTTTTGGCATATAACTGTCATTTTAATATAAACATTATAAAAACATTTGGGTATATATATAATTTAAACATGACATACTAAATTCGTATTTAGAAGATAACCAGTAGTATATCTTTAAATAGGGCTGATAAACTATTACATTATTCTTGGGGATTATTATGAGCGAAGGAAACATATATGAGCAAGAAGAAAGAGAGCTTTTAGCCGAAGATGACATACTGACTCCTGAAGAGGAGGCTTTTATGAAAGGCTATGATGAAGCTGAAAAATTCGAGCTTGAACATGAGGAAAATTGAGTAAATAAATTAAGTAATAAAATATATTTTGTTTTTTTTTAGACAGTTCTATTTCAAATAAAAGGGGTTTATTTTTGATTTAATCCTTAAAAATGGTTTTTTACCATACTTATATAATAATTGTAATATTTAATATAATCAGAATCGAATTCAATTCGAATAAGCTTTCACCTTGAATTCCTCCTAAACCTTTTTCCATAATTTTTTTTATTTGCTTTAATCGGTAAGAAATCCACACAGCTTGCTGTGGTTGGGAGCTTCACTTTTTTGGATTCGAGACTAAGGTATTATTGCTCGAATCCCAAACTAATTCTAAATTCAACCAAAAAGTTTAAATCTAATCTCTTTTCATTTAACAATATGGAAATTCATATAACTTTGCCAGAATATGGCAAGAAAGGAAAGAGTGTTAAGGATTTGGTTGTTTCAATCCTTGTCCATAAACATCCTTTGAGTGTGAATGAGCTGCACAAGCAGATCAAATGGCAGTATAGGCACAGTGTCTCTTATCAGGCTGTGCACAAGGCTGTTAATGAGCTGATTCTTAATGATGTTCTTGAGAATGTTATTGATAAGGATGGGAAGAATGTTGAGATCTCAAAGAAGTGGGTAAATAACATTATCAAATTTGGGAAAGTTTTGGGAGATAACTATAGGAAAGGATAATTTTATATACAAAATAACCAATATTTATTCTTATGACAGATTATAAAGAAGAAATCATTAAAATCATCAAGAAGGCAACAAATCTCAAGAAAGAAGAGATCCCAATAGAGGTTCCGCCAAATCCTGATCTTGGAGACTTTGCATTTCCATGCTTTATCCTTTCTGCAAAGCTCAAGAAAAATCCTGCTGAGATAGCAGGGAAATTAAAGGATGAGATAAAGGTTGGAGGAGTCATTTCTGAGGTCAAGGCAACTGGTCCATACCTGAATTTCTTTTTAGATAAGGGTGATTTCTCAAAAGACATACTTCTTAAAGTGTTCAAGGAGAAAGAGGATTATGGAAAAGGAAAGAAAAAGAACAAGAAAGTCATGGTAGAGTTTTTCCATGCAAACACACATAAGGGTGTACATATAGGCCATGTGAGAAACATATCATTAGGATCTGCTTTGGCAAGATTGCTTGAATCAAATGGATTTGATGCCATAAGGGTAAATTATCAAGGAGATATCGGACCTCATGTTGCAAAATGCCTTTGGGGCTACAAACATCTTGGAAAAAAGCCGCCAAAAGAAGGAAAAGAAAGATGGCTTGGAGAAATCTATGCTCTGGCAAACAAGAAAGAAAAGCAAAGCAAGAAAGTGCAGGAAGAGATAAAAGAGCTGAACAAAAAAATCTATGCAGGTGACAAGGAAATAATGGAATTGTGGAAAAAGACAAGACAATGGTGCCTTGATGATTTCAAAGAGATCTATAAAGAGTTTGGAGTGAAATATGACAGGTTATATTTTGAGAGTGAAGTAGAGAAACGGGGGATTGAGATAGCAAAATCACTCGAAAAGAAAAAGATAGCAAGGGAAAGCGAAGGTGCTTTGATTGTTGACTTAAACAAATATGGCCTTGGAATCTATGTTGTATTAACAGGTGAGGGACATGCAGTGTACCATACCAAAGACTTGGCATTATCTGAGCTTAAGGCAAAGGAGTATAAATTGGACAATAGCATCCATGTTGTGGGAAAAGAGCAGGAATTATATTTCAAACAATTGTTCAAGACATTTGAGTTGATCAAATCACCATTATCTGGCAAGTCCCATCATCTTATCTATGAGCTTGTAATGCTGCCAGAAGGAAAGATGAGCTCGCGTGAAGGCAATGTAATATTATATTATGATCTTGTCAATAAATTGATGAGTGAGGCATTGAAAGGCGTCAAAGATAGGCATAAGGATTGGGGGAAAAAAGAAATTGAGAAATCTGCACATGAAATTGCATTTGGGGCATTAAAGTTCAGCATGCTGAACAAGGAAAACAATCGTGTCATATTATTTGATTGGAACAAGGCGTTGGATTTTGAAGGAGATACAGGGCCATATGTACAGTACACCCACGCCAGGATCTGCTCAATCTTCAGGAGATCAAATGAAAAGATTGATCAAAATATTGATTTTAAATCATTGGTTGAGCCAAGCGAGCAAAAACTGATCAAGCTGTTGGGAGATTATCCAAACCTAATCCAAAAGTCAGCTGAAGAGATGAAAGTCCATAGCATAACATTTTATCTTCTTGACTTGAGCCATACTTACAATGAATTTTATCACACCTGCAACATATTAAAAGAGTATGATGAGCTCAAAAAAGCAAGATTATTTCTTTCAGAATGCGTGAAACAAGTTTTAGAAAATGGGCTGGAAATCCTTGGAATAAAAGCTCCTGAACAGATGTAATTCAATAATATATTTAATTCTATACTGATATACTTAATAGTATATTATCAATTAAAAAAGTTTATATACCCTGATAATTTCTTATACAAAATTAATTAACATTAACACAGGAAATTACTATGGGAAGAATAAAAACACAACTGATAAAAAGAGTCACACATGAATTGATGCATTTGTACAAAGACAAATTCAAGGACAATTTTGAAGAAAACAAAGCCTTGGTTGAGAAATATACTGATGTTCCTTCAAAAAAAATGAGGGATGTTATAGCTGGATATGTGACAAGACTGAAGAAATCAAAGAGATATATGTAGAATTGGAGGCAGCGAAAATCAGGGATTTTCTGGTCTCCTCAAGAACTCGGAGGTAGCGAGCATGGCTGACGACAACAACATCTTTATCGGTGGAAAACCATTTATGAACTATGTGACAGGAGTTGTGATGCAGTTCACAACTAAAAACGCTGAAACAGTGATTGTAAAGGCAAGAGGGAAATTCATATCAAAAGCAGTGGATGTTGCAGAAGTTGCTGCAAAAAGATTTTTAGAGAACAGAATTGGTGTTGATGGAATCAATATTGACTCTGAGGAATTCCAGAACCAAGAAGGGAAACAAGTAAGAGTATCAACAATTGAGCTTACCCTTGGAAGGAAAAAATAAACAAGATCAAGAAGGGTTGACAAAATGTTACAATTAGAAATATATAATTTAGAAAGGAATTGGTATCAAAGAATTAAAGAGTTTTGCATGGATTTCTTCAAAGAAAAAAAGTTTTAATCACTTTTTTAATAATTTTTTCAACTCTTTCTCAAATGTCTTTATGTCCTTGAAATGCCTGTAGACTGAGGCAAACCTGACAAAAGAGACTTCATCAATGTCTTTTAATTTTTCCATGACCATCTCACCAATCTCCTTGCTTTTGATCTCAGAAGATGACCTATTCTTTAATTCTGTTTCTATCTGGTCAATAATCTTTTCTATCTGCTCATCACTGACAGGCCTCTTTTCACAGCTTTTCTGGATGCCTCTCTTAAGCTTGTACCTGTCAAACTGCTCCCTGTTCTTGTTCTTTTTTACAACAATAATAGGATGAGACTCAATCCTTTCATAAGTAGTGAAGCGTTTCTTGCAGCCAAGGCATTCCCTTCTTCGTCTGGTGATCTTACCTTCATTAGACTCCCTTTTATCCAAAACCTTATTATCATCTGAATGACAGAAAGGACATTTCATTTTTTTATTATTACAACATATTGTGTTGCATTTGGTTCCCCACTACAAGATGCAGCAATGATATTATTTAAATGTTATGAAAATCTTTTATTTTCAAACATTTAAAATGTCAGGAATTTTCCACCAGTCTCTGACTGGTGGCAAGCTTTGCATGATTCTGCCTGCATAATCTGGAAAATTCTGAGCACTAAGAACCACCAGTCCTATCATAATGTAGT
>JAZDHV010000052.1:0-14914 GCA_043805595.1 Candidatus Woesearchaeota archaeon | reverse complement strand
AAAATAATGAAAATCCTTAATTATTTAAATTTATTATCCAAAAAAGTGAGAGTTCTAAAAAGAGCAATATATGATAAATTTTAAAGAAATATGATTAAACTCTCACTTTTAAGAGTGGACATAAGGATTTAATCATAATTTGGCAAATTTGTTCAAGAAGTGATAGTTTTACTCAAAAACTCTTTGATTCAAGCTAACTTTTCCCAGCGATCCAATCAATAATGTGATAATACAATCTTTTTTTGTTAAGGGGCTTTTTTAAAATGTCAGGAATTTTCCACCAGTCTCTGACTGGTGGTTCTTTAGTCTTCGAAAAAAGTGAGTGTTGACTAATGGTATCTATTATAGAAAACAATTAAGACAAAATATATATTAAGAAATACATATTAAGTGAGTCAGTTAGGCACTACAAAAATTCTTATCCTAACCATAATACAGACTCTATACTATAAGAATTCAGAAATCTTAACCAACATAACTCAGTTTTTTCTTATCACTCATCTCTTCAACTTCCCTGCTTCTTGATAAGATAGACTTTAGTTTGTCCTCAAATTTTGCAGCCTGCTTTAATAATGGTTTTGTATCAACATCTAACCCAAGATATTTGTCTAACACCTCAATAATGCGCGCAGCTGCATTGCTGTCTGGCAGATCAGTTTTTGCCTCAGCAAATATGCAGGATAAAGGTATCTTCTCTACTCTCAATAAGACTGCTCCAGTCACTCCCATTATGATTCCTTCTTTGAGAGGATCTGCAATCTTTGATAATATTTTTTCTTTAGAAATATTATTTGTATAATAAAATGTTCTTCCTTTTGAATCCTTGCTGCCTGTGCTTCCAACACCCTCGATGCTGACTATTTCAGTAGCACCTAAATCTTTTGCTAATTTGCTGATTGCATCTGCTAATTTCCACTCATGGCCTTGTGCAGAATTGATTGCATGCAGTAGGACTAGATTATATTTCTTGCTGTAATATACTCCTAATGGCTGGACAACCTTGTTCTCATGTATTGCCACAATTGCTGGCATCTCATCAAGCATTATCTTCCCAATCTGTTCTGTCTGGAGATGCTCTATCAAGAATTCTGTTGTTATTGTGCCTACTAATCCAAATCCTGGAAATCCCTCTATTATTATTGGATTCTTTGGCTTTTTTGTTAATTGTATCTCCAAATGATCACCTTCTTTTTAACTTTAATTCATGTTGATATAAATAAGTTGTGTTTTTTAAGAATTTGATTCATAGAAAAGTTTTTATACATTAAGCCTTATTTTGTTGCAATATGAAAAAAACCAAGGTGGCAAAGGAAAATCTATTTATTTCATTTTTAGCAGCATTATTCTTAGTCCTTGTGTTTTCTGGAGTCAATCATGATCTGACTGGATCTGCTGTGCTGACTCCAACAGAGAGCCCTGCAACAAATTTTATCTTCTCCATTATTGTGCCATTCATATTGATCATGATATTTTTTATTGTTGTGCTTCAAACAATGAAAATTGACAAGAAAACTGCGAAAACGAACATTACAAAAAAGAAAAAGAAGAAATGATATTTTATAAGCATGTCTCTTGTAGTCTATCATAAACAATATTTGCTATCTGCTTTAGATTGATGCAGTCCTCCTCATTATACTCGACTAAAAGTTTGAGATAATGATCATCACAGCTCCCTAAATACATCTTCCATAATCTTAGCACATCACCTCCATACAATCTTTCTATTATCTTGTTCTGCCTCTTGATTCCAAGCTTTTTTTCAATCTCTTTCAATCCTCCTCTTAATCCTGCTTTGGCGCACATTGTCTTAAGGTCAATATGAGGTATCTTTGGAATCAGGTCCTTTGACTTATTTTTCAAAAAAGGGATGTCAAAACTGGCTCCATTGAATGTAATTATCAACTTATATTTTTCTAGCTCTTTTTGCAGATTCTTGTAATCAAGGTTGAAATTCCTGACCATTGTCTTTGTGTTGATTCCGTCAAATAGCCCGATAACAGTTATATATGAGTCTTTGTCAAGCCCAGAAGTTTCTATGTCTAAAAAAACTGCTTCATCCTTGAAAAACTGATAAAGCCTCCATTCTTCACCTTTATTCAGTCTGCCATAGAAATATCCAGAATTGAGGTCGAACAGCTCTTTCCTGGCCTCAATTATCTTCCTGTCATAATATCCTTTTCTTTTTGCAGAGATGCCCTTAATTTTATCTGCTTTTACAAAGTCATCCCAATCGCGTATTCCCTGTTTCCATATGCTCTTCTCTTTCCTCTCCCTTATCCCTTCAAGAAAAATAAAGCTGTTTCTGATCATATTTTTTCAAATTCATATGCATTAATAAATCCTACACCAGCATGTCCAGTGTCCAGTGCTCAAACCCAATATCTGATGTCCAGTGCATCCTATTTCTTTAGTAATTATTAAAAACTCATATTGATTCTCATTGATTATGCCTTTGGAAGATTTGACTGAACCTGAGATCAATTGCGTATCTGATGCTTATAAGCATTTTAATAGGGTTCATTGGGAGTTTAGAAGGGCTCATAGAAGAAAACATTATTCTAGGAGAAATGAGTTATTGCCTCAATTGGAATCAGCTAGTTATGCAATATTTGAGCAGAGAGCGCTTGCCAGGAAAGCTGCAAATAGTCAATCATTGGAATTATCTGAGGATGAGATTGATGCAATTAGAAGAGACTCTGCAGCTTTATATAATAAAAAAGTTGGATATATCTTGTATAGAAGTAATACTAAATTGAGAAGTGTTGCAGCAGATGTCCTTTGGAGAAACCCTCATTATCCCTTTTTTCATAAGCCTGTTATGTTCTCACGAGATTTAAAAAATATTTTTTGGGATAATCCAAAAGTTAGGCCTTATTCAAAAACAGTCGGCATTGTAGGGCTTGCAGCTGTTGTTGTTGGTGGCTACTTTGCCACACCTGTTGTCAGGAATCACCTTTTGGAGAGAAGGATTGATAATATTGAAGCTGAATTGGGTGAGCTTGAGTTTTTTGTCCAGAACAATGACCCTGTTCGGGCAAGAGAATTATGCAATAGATTGATGGAAAGGTTGGATGGGCAAGTAAATCCTCGTCTTTCCCCATATAAAGAAAATGTTTGGTCATATGATGGGTTTTTAAGAGGTAAGAACGAAAAGCCGCAAAGTATCAAAAAAACTCCAAAATACTCAATTCCAAGATAATTTTTTATCATATTTCTCCAACAATATACCACTAATAAATGGTTAAATTATAGAAATGTTTATAAATAACTGAAACACTCCATAAAAAAATATATTCAAAATCATTCCGCGAGGTGGATATAAAATGACAACTTTAAGAAGTGTAGCAGCAGATGTTCTTTGGAGAAACCAGCATTATAAAATTCCAAGGAGAGTCGGAGCAGTATTAATAGCAGGATTAGCTGCAGCATACATGTGGGGAGAATCAGTAAAAAATATGTTCTCAGGAGTGAATCCTTCAAATGTTCCTTCAAACGGAAATTATGTTACAGAAGGCGATTTAGGAGATCCTTTGGAGCTATATGATGGAATCTTTGTCGGAGGACCAAGGCCTGAAGATCAATTCCGTATGTATAGGAATTTAGGTGGGGATAATAGGGCTATAAGGTTGTATGGAACACTAGAAAACCCAATTGTTACTGAAATTGCTGCAACAAAAAGAGCAACTAAAAAAAATGTTCCACCTCTAACAAGGCAGGATGTTAACAATAATAATGTCACTATGGGAGTTGTTGATGATGTTGAATTAGAGCTAAGAGTTATTTCAGGCGGAAGCACTCCAGCTCCAAGACCAACCAGGGGATATTTAAGATAACTTTTATTATCTAATTTCTTTTAATTTTCTTAGAATTCTATGGAAGCGCAGCAATCACATCATCCTTTATTTTTCTTATCACAATCTCTTTATCTGCCTGGATTTTTTGTAATTCCTGGTACATAGCTTCAATGTCAAGATTGATTTTTCCCATCTCTTCAAGCAATGCAATTGCAGTGTCAATATCAGATAAGCTTATAGAACCAATATTTCCTCCCCTTAACTGTGTCCTGATATTGCCTATGATAGTGTTATATTTATTCTCTTCTGTTCTAAGCCTTGTCCTAAATCCATTTACTTTTGCTAGCTCAGCTCTTTCTTTTTTAATCAGGTTTAAAAGTTTTTTGGCATATGTGGCTCCATCAATGCCTGCCATAGCCATGTCTGTTACAGGGATAGTACCTCTCATTTTAGATCTGAAAATATTTGCTCTTGTACCTGGTGTTATAACAGCACCAGTAATTGTTGCGCTATTCTTAGCAATTATTTTATTAACAACATCTATATCATCATTAATTGTATTAGCTCCAGTATACATATCCTGGCTAATTTGATTTAACCTATTCTTCCATGCTTGAAAATCTGTATTTAGCTTAGCAACCCTCTGAATGTCTTTGATTAAATTAACCAGATCCTTGAAGACAGCTTTTGCATCCTCTTTTGCAACATCTGACCTTGATGCTCTCAATGCATTCTGGGCTTCTTCAATTTTTTTCTTTACGTCTTTCATTAGCTGAAGTTCTTCACCAACTGCTCTTCCAGTTAATTTTGCTATATTCTGCAATTTTCTCAAGGCATTCTCTTCATCCCTTTCTTTCTGCTTTTCTTTATCCAGGTCTTTAAGCTCTTTCTGGTATGCAGAATCAGCTTTTTGATAGGCTAATTTGGTCTCAGCGCTTCTGGTTGAGGCTTCTGTTGCACCTGCCCCAAAATCAGACCAGGCAGTCTTGACTATAAAGAATAAGATGACTGGAACAACTATCATCAGGAATATTGGGCTTAATCCAGCCAATAATCTCATTAATCCAGGCACTATGACTGACATGACAGCAAATGCGATTGACATCATAACCCTTGCCCCTTTAGCCTCTTTTAAAATGGTAACTCTTTCAGTAGCAGCATATATTATTCCATAAACAATTGTAAATGTGATAAAAATCCACAAGGATGGATTATCTCTGACAGAAGGGCTGCTTAAATCTCTATTAGGAATGACTCCTATAAACAAATCATCCAATGGCTCAAATACAGATCCTGTCCTGGCAAACACAAATGGGTTTATCAGCAAAACCATAAGAATTCCAATAAATAAGTAAAACACTGCTCTTTTTTTCATAAACGCACCTATTTAGCATGTTTCCATTAAAACTGTTATTTAAATTTTTCTATAAACCATATAATATTTTTATAAATATCAGCGTATTCTCAAGAAATATGAAAGACCTGGAATACAGGATTGGAAGAGTGATGATATCAAATCCTTTGTTGAAGTTTACTGGAATGGATTCATATGATGCTGCACATAAGTTTATAGTCCATGCAGATCAAAATATAGCCTCAATCTTTATTGCACATGCAGCGTCACATTATTCAGTCTTCCTTCAATTCAAATATAGGAACATACCAATTGAAGAAAATGATATTGTCGGAGGCGGAAGCGTTTATTCAGTCAGGCAGACTCTTGTCCTTGATGACCATTCTGCTGAATATGGTTCAATCCCTGGATATGCTGCTGCAAGATTTGCTTTCCTTGTTTTAGGTAGGCTAAGAGAGTCTGGAATCTATCTATCCAGATTCAGGGTAAGGCCTGATGAAGATAAGTTAAATGATTTCTGGAAATGTTAATTTGATTGTTGAGAACAACTCTCTGGACTGGGCCATAATAATCAAAAATTTTATATACCTATAATATAAAATATATATTATGGCAAGGAAAGTGACTGGCACAGTCAGGAATGTTGATTCTTACATGTTTATCCAGAGATGTCTTAAGAGATTAGATATGCTTGACAAGCAGATCCAAAGCTCAACTTTAGACAGTCAGATTGCAATGTTTGAGCAGCAGCTTCACATCATTGAGGCAATTGAGACTGAGCTAAGGAACAAATCTTATATTGTGATGAACACTACAAAATCAGGACAAAAAGCTTTGATTGAAAAGATCCACGAGTTAAGAAGAGCCAGAAGTGCTGTTGACAGGAACAACCCATCTCAATTGAATAAGATCAATGAGGAATTGAGAAAATTGAGGGAATTGCTTAACAAGGCAAGATTATTGAAAAGACAGGCAAGAAGGACTGCGTCTGGAAGAGGGCATGTTGGCAGACTTATCTTTAGGTTTTAAAAAAGGTGGTATCAATGGACAAAAAAGGTTTTATGATGCTTGGGACAAGAAAGATTGTTTCTATTGTTATGGGTATTGTCTTGCTGATCCCTAGTATCATACCAATCCTAAACTCAATTGGAGTGATAAGCTGGTCTATCCCCAAGATTCCTGAATTCATCTTATGGACAATAGCAATGGTCGGGTCTGTTGTGCTGATAATTGATGGCTATCATGAGTTCCAGTCATTCGGAGGTTTTTCCAAATCCATAATGGTCTTGTCTTTTGTTGTTGCATTTGTGATATTCCTTTATGGCCTTAATTCATTTGGAATATTCCCATTCCTTCCGCCATTGACAGAATTGATTGTTGACATAATTTTAGTGATAGCTGGAATCTTGTTGATAATAGGAGGATTCATCGGCTTTTAGCATTCAAAGACATAACCGATAATTGTTCCTTTGTCAGAAAAAGTTTTTCTTTTTTTGCATTCATTTAATGTCTTGAACAGATTTCCTTCTTTATCTATTGAAGGAAAATCTATAAACAGCACGCTTGCTCTCTCCTCACCCAATTCTTGGCCTAGTACTGCTGCCTTCTCAGCTGTATCATTATGAAAATCAAGAAACCTTATATCATCATATTTATCATCAATATAATATCTCAATGCAAAATTCCTAAATATATATACAGGTTCATTCAAGTCATTTTCAATTGCATAATCTCTTATCTGAACATTTATCAAATCAATGTCTGGATTTGCAGAAGAGAAAAGGTACTCCTCTATCAGGACAAAGTTATAAGCAAGAGAAGCTGATAAGAATAATAAGATGAATATTCTTGCAACCTTATTCTTTCTCATCAATGTAAAATAGATTCCAATCATTAAGAAACCAAATGCCAGGATAAACCCCAATGCTATTGTTGTGAATGTTAGGTAAAATCCAGCTGGACCAGACCCTCCTGTAAAAGGAACCAAGAAATTCCAGTTTAAGCTGATTGCTTCATTGATGAATCCTGTTTTTGGATAAAAGGGTAAAAACCTTGATTCCATAAGATTAGGTATAAACAATAATAAAAACAAGAGCAATAATGATATTGTTGAGAACATTAACTCTCTCTTGTAAAATCTGAGCTTTGATATTCCTATAGCTCCTAGAATGCTCAATCCTGGTATTAAAATCATGAAATATCTTTCAACTGGCCTGAATGGATCTTTAACAATCAAGGTATAAAAAAGGAAGACAACAATCATCTGTATCAAAAACATCAATTCTTTCTTATTATAGCTCTCTTTTTTGAAATTTACAAGATAAACCAGGAGAAGTCCAGTAAATAAAGGCGAGGATATTATCAATGCCTGCAGGAATTGGATTAATATTGTCATGGAAAATAATCCTCCTCCTTGCACATAGCTCAGGTTATGGCCGATTGTTGCCTGATAAAAAAAGAATGGGTCAATCAGGAATGACAATATCGGAAATATTGAATAGATGATTCCGCCAATCATGACAAATAAGGAAATGTCTTTGGCTGTCTTCCAAACTTTTTTTGTCTGCCAGAGATGATACAGCCCAATTATGCCAATTAGCAGTATTGCTGTAATCCTGGTCAGTAATGCAAGGCCAAAAAACAATCCTGACAAGACAAGAAATTTGTAATTTTTCTCATCATCAAACCTGAAATAAAAATAGATTGATAATAGACTGAAAAACATTAAACTTGATCCATTTGTCTCAATCATCAATGACCCGAACAGATGCCAGTATGAAAATGTCATGATTCCTGCAGCGATCAACCCTATCTTTTTGCTGAAGAACCTTTTGCATATCAGATAAACCATTAGAATGTTCAAAATTGAGAAAATAAATGGTTGCAGTCTTATTCCGACTGTGTCAAATGGAAATATTGTATAGATGACAGCCCCAGTCCAGTGGAATAATGGTGGCTGGTTTGCATTGCTTGTGGAAAAAAATTCCCTGTCTCTGATGCTGAAAGAATATGCTGATTCATCATTTGTTAATATATTGCCTATTCCAAATATTCTGATAAGTATTGCAATAATGATTATTGCCAGCAAGATCTTTTTGGTATTTTTCATTTTTATTGTTTCATCAGCTTTAATCTTAGAACAATCAGCCTGAAGAACATCTTCATTGGATCAAACAATGTCATTTTTGATCCAGTCTTATATACCCAATTAATTGGAATGTCTTTTAATGAGTATCCTCTCTTCCTTATCTTAAAAAACACTTCAACATCAAATACCCATCTCTTATCAATCAAGTCTTTGAATAAGTCTGTTGCAGCATCTTTTTTAAAACCTTTAAAACCACATAAGTTATCCTTAATATTAACGCTGAATAAAAGATTGACTATAATGTTGAAAGAGACTCCACTAAATACCCTGTAAAAAGGCTGTCTCACTTCAGAGTCCTTGTTTGTCCTTGATCCTGCAACAACATCATATTCCTCAAGCTCTTGCACCATTTTTGGTATTTCATCAGCTGGGATTGACCCGTCTGCATCAATGAATATGATCTTTTCCCCTTCTGCTTTGAACACACCTATCTGGACAGCTGCTCCTTTTCCTTTATTCTCTTTGTAAGTGAAGATCTTAATGCATGAATCGCCTAATGCCAGTTTCTTGAGCATCTCAATTGTGTTGTCTGTGCTTCCGTCATTCACAAAAAGGATCTCATAATCCTCTAGATTGACCCTGCAGAACTTGATCAGTGAATTAAGGAAATCTGGTGCCCTATTCTCCTCATTGTATACTGGTACGATTATTGATACTTTTTTCAATATAATTCACCCTTAAATCTATTATTTGAGATTGAAATTCCTTATTTAAAGATTTGGGTTTTATTGTGATAATAAGTATTAGTTCTTAAAGATTATTGGTATAATAATGTTCGAATTCCTAATTTCACAAGATCTCTATACGGAATTCGTGCTGAAGTAGCTTTCTCTATCCGATACATTAAATGCTAGAATTAACACGTTTTGCACATTGATGTCCAGCTATTAGCAAAACGAAAATTATTATTATTAAGATTTTATTAATAAAAAACGAGAGATAATCTAGATATCAATCTTCTGGCCAAGGCTCTGTCCAGGCATTCCTTTTTCCATTATTGCCCTTACAGCTCCTTTGTTTCCGTGTGCAGCTGCAATCTTTCCCTTTATCTCCTTTTTCTGCTTTCCAGGAGATGTCCATTTGATCTCTTTGCCGACCAAAGACTCTGCCTTTTCCCTTTTCTCAATCCCATCTACATTTAGGATTATATGATTGCAGGTCTGGCTGTGCTTGTTTCTTCTGAAATTCACAATTACTGCTTTCATAATAAAATAGAAGTTTATGGCTATTTAAAAAGATTGCTATTTATACCAACCAACTATAGGAATCTTTAAATATAAGAAATAGGAATAATATTTCATATTTAAAAATATACATAATAAACAGAATGAGGTGATATAATGGAAAGAAATAATTTGTTTTTCCTATTGATTTTGGGTTTAATAGTGATTTTATTGCTTGTTGTTGGTTGTGAGCCTACTCCATGTAATCCTGCCAATAATGCTTGTGTGATACAGGATGGTGTTACATGGGCCAAAAACTGTAATCTTGCTACAGGTTTATATATTTTAGGAGACTGCACATCAGATCAAAAATGTGAACTAGATGGTGGTGTAGCAAAGTGTGTTGATAAATAATAAATTCACTTATTTTATTTTTTTTATCATTTAATTCTGAAAAGCGAAGAAGATCAATCATTGATCATATACTAATATTATCAAATATTTCGTAATTGAGTGTAGAAAGTGAAATAATAATTCATACGCTCCCTTTTTTTCTCTTTATAATTAAAAAGTATATAACAATATAAAATATTATTAAGGGAGTAATAAAAACAACTCCAATAAGTCCAAAATTACTCCAAATAAATTTGTATCCAAAAAATATTATACCAACTGAAAAAATTGTAAATATAAAAAATAATAAAGGATTAGTGAAATACATTGGTTGGTTAGACCTAGAATATTTTATATTTCTTCTTAATAAAAACCTTTCGTTTTTTGGCATGAAAGACGAATAGTCCAATTAAGGCTCCACCCTTTTTATCTTCAGATTGTCAAAATGATTGTCATAGCTTAGAATCTGGGAGCATCCCTCATTCAGTGCTGTCCTGTAATGCACAAGGTCAAATATTTTGAGTTTATTGTCATTTTTTATGCTGTCAAATATAATGTCATTGGAGACCTCAATTATCTTAATGCCTGATCCCATAAGGCTTCTGATTGACTTGAATGCAAGCTCGTGGCTTTTCAATATCCTCTTTATCACTTCAAAGCTTTCCATAAGGACAAGGCCGTTGATCACCCCTCCTTCCTGGATGGCCTTCTGGCATCTCTCGCTTTTAGGATTTGGTGTGAATGCAAGGGCTATCACGCTGCTGTCTATGAAATTCATTATTTGTATACCCCTCTTTTCATATTGACGACTTTTGTAGGTGTTATATTGGCTGATTTCATCTTATTGACTTTGTTGAACATCTCTTTTAATGTGTCTTTTTCTATAGGCTTGATGACTAATGTGTTGTTTTTCTTCTCAATATCAACCTTGCTTCCTATGGTCATGCCCAGTTCATTTCTTAATTCAGCAGGGATTGTCAGCTGATACCCTTTGCTTATTGTTTTTATCATCTTTACCTCATTAATTAATGAATTCATTAATATATTTAAATCTTTCCCTTTTTGATCAATTATATTTTGTACCATACACTTATAAGAAAATCACTCCTTAATAACCCTTCACATGAATTTTCTGAAATATCTTTTACAGGTTCGAAAAACTTATGAGTCTGTAAAAAGGTTTTCAGACTATTTTTAAACTACCCCCTACTTTTTCAAGTTTCACGAAGGATTTGCAGTATGTTTTGCGAACATTTCAAAATCATTTCATATATTAATCAGTGGCTGATGTTTTGTATAAGATTGTAGAAAACGAAAATAAGTAAAATTTATATATGTATACTACATTTTTATACTATATGTTACAAAATTATACTAAACTAAAGGTTGCATCAGTATTTTTCATTAATCCAACTAAAGATCATTATTTAAAACAGATAAGCAGGGACCTTAAAATAGCTCATACTTCAGTTAAAAATTATCTGGATGAGTTTGTTAAATCAGGAATTATCAAGAAAATCTCTCAAAAAAGAGGCAAAAGGACATTTCCAGTTTACAAGGCTAATTATAATGACTCTGTTTTTCGTTATTATAAGTCAATATTCAATTTTTTAGCTTTAAATGACTCTGGCCTTATTAATCATTTGAATGATCTACTGATATCGAAATCCATTGTCCTATTCGGCTCTTTCCAAAGGGGGGAAGATGTTGAAGATAGTGATATTGATATTTTTATTGAGTGTTCAAAAAAAGAAATCAATCTCAAAAAATTTGAAAAAATCTTGAAAAGGAAGATTCAGCTACATTTCAATAATAATTTTCCCTCTTATCCTAAAGAGTTAAAAAATAATATTATTAATGGTACTGTCCTATCAGGGTTTTTAGAAGGTTATAAATAATTTATTTTTCATTCAATCTTTTTATTAATGATATAATCCTCTCCTTGTTAGATTTAATATACTCTGGTCTTATCATAAGGCCTTCATATGAAACCCTGTTCCTCTTTTCTCTTAAGTCCTGTAAAAATATTCTTGTTGATTCATTGATAATTCCAATCTCCTTCAAATAATCTATCAATTGCTGATGTGCTCCATCCCCCTTTATTTTTATTCCATTTAATAATGATATTGCCTCCATAAGTTTATGGATAATGTCATAATAATCTGTAAGAGTATTTGTTGCATATTTTTCTTGATCAGTCTTTTCAAGCCTTTGAAGAGTTAATTCAGCCATATTTCTTAATGAATTTGCTTTATTTTTATCTGGTTTAATTTTTATTCTCATTCTCCTCACAACAAAAAAAACAAAATAACAGGCAATAGCAGGCATCCCATTGCAAGGCTCCTTTTGACCATAAAGAATGCAGGCAGCATCCCAATCACTGATGATGTAAATAAGATCAGTAACCCAAAATATCCATTGAATAACATTGTTAGAATCACAATCAAGAATATTATTGAATAGCAAGTTTTTTGATAATTTATTTTTCCAATAACTTTTGCAAATATTTTAGTTATCTTTAATGCCAGCAAAGTTGCAATCCCTCCAGCAATCAAAACAGTTGCAATCAATATTCCCATCTCACTCAGATTTATTTTTTCAATAATCTGCTGCATTGCAACTATGCCTCCATTCCTTGCTTTCTGTAAAGTGTAAAATGTGACAAGTGAAAAGATGAAATTCACAGTATTGATCCCACCAATTAAGATCATGAATCCATGCATACCTATCTTTCCGACCAACTGCATTCCGATTATCGCTGCCTGAGCTGAACCAAGTCCTGGAAAAAGTCCAGTCAAGCTTCCAGAAAACACTGCAGCAGAGATTGCTTTGGCAGTCTTCTTTTTCCCAACCTTTATCTCTTTATCAAATCTTTGTTCAGGAATCTTATTTTTATTTTTTAATGATATTACAAGTGTGCTCACTCCAAACAATCCAGACAGCATTGCAAAAAGAGGCTGATTCAGATTAGGAATACCCAACACAATTATTCCAAGAAATCCAGATAAAATAAAGACAAATAATCCTAATATTTTCTTATCTATCCCATTCTCTATCATAATTATATATACTACAACACCCAATAATATCCATCCAATGAATGGCTGCAAAAACTCATATATTCCTGGAGCAATTTGGATCATTATTGGAATCAGGCTGACAACTGCAATCAGGCTGAGCAGGCTTCCGACAACTGTCAATTTGACTGCCTCATATCCTTGCCCTTTTATCAGCATCCTATGTGCTGGCAGAACATTCAATGCCATGTCAGCATCAGGCGCGCCTAGAAAAGTTGATGGGATTGAGTCTAAGAATGTGTGGGTCACACTCATAGCAACAATAAAGACTCCGATAAGGATCGGATCCAATCCTATAAAATATCCGCCTGCACTCACAAGAAGGACACTGACTAGATTGATGTGGATGCCTGGGATAAGGCCTGTCACAATGCCGGAAGTCACACCAGCTAATATTGCTATCAAAATCTGCCAAATCATGGGTGTTTTGGCAGGCTGCTCCTTAATATGTTTATCGTCGATAAAATCGAAAGATTTTCGGTTTTTCTTTGGCTTTCTCTAAATTTGGTTTTTTCCTTGTTTTTGCCAAAAATCAGCTGTTTTTGGCGTTTTTTCTCAACATCCCAACACGTATTTTGTTTTTTCGGTTTTTATGCCTTAATTCATGGTAAATGGCAGGTTTTTAATATACTTTTCGAAACCTTAGTTGCATTCCGTAATAGTTGGTGTAGGAAAGAATGGTTATTGGAGCATATAATTTATTTTATCATTTATCAACATTCCAATATTTGAATCCTTTCCTAATTTTCTACCTCTATACTTTTTATTACCTTACTTTCTTGTTTGTCTAGTGACGCAGCAGTTAACTAATCATTCATAACGCCATACTCATTAGAATAAGGCGTCACTTATTTTTCTCAATTCTTCTAAACCTATGACTTCTGATTTAAGGTATGGTATTTCTTTTATTTTTAAATGGCTAAACTTTTTTTTTATTTCGATAATATTTATCTTTTGCATAGAATATTTACTCTTCAAAAACTGATTATTACTCTTTGGAAAAATTTTATTAATAATAATCTCTTTTACTGGAAGACCATAGTCAAGTAAAGTAATTAAGTCACGTTCTGTTTCTGCTATACATGTTTTTTCTGGTAACATCACAAGAGAGATGGACGAACATCTTGGATTAGTGAGTATTTGATATATCCTCGACATTCTGTTCCTTTCTTCATGTTCCTGCTTATACGAAGGACCTTCAATTCTTGTTCTTTTTGCAATTGAAAGCAAACCATAAATTTGTCTTGCTGCTCTAAAACTTTTCATAAGCCAATCATCAATATGTCCTGGAATAGATAAAAAACGGAGCGCATGCCCGCTTGGAGCTGTATCAAGCACTATCTGATCATAATTTTTGTTTTCCATAAACTCCACTAATATATCATAAGCCATTATTTCATCTATACCTGGCAAAGTCTCTAGTATATCTATATCATGTATCCCTAATTTTTTTAAGATATCACGTGTTTGTTTAATTAAAAAACGATCTCTTTTCAGGGCTTTTTTAGCGTCTATCTCTATGCCGAAAAGATTTTTTGTTATTTTAGTAGGCTCGCTACCTAGACTTATGCCTAAACAATCCGAGAGAGAATGGGCAGGATCTATTGATGCTATTAGCGTGTTTTTTTTCTTTTTTTCTGCATAATAACTTGCAGCAGCAGCAGATAAAGTTGTTTTACCTGTACCCCCCTTACCCATAAATAAATGAAATGAAATCATTTTCTTATTCATATTGTCCTAATATTTTTAATAAGCTTATTTTCTTTATCTAATGATACATTAACAAGATTATTTTCTTTATCTAATGATCCAGCTGCCAGCCAATCATTCATAACACCATACTTTAGCATTGTTTCAACACTTGCTAAAGCTAATTTTAGATTAGCGGCAAGTAATGGAACATCTGCAACTGTTATAATTAAATCTGCATTTAGAATAACGCCTTTATTGAGTGTTCTATCTATTAATTCCACGATTCCAATATC
>JAZDHV010000051.1:0-60079 GCA_043805595.1 Candidatus Woesearchaeota archaeon | reverse complement strand
CGGCTCGCTAATATAGCTGGCAAATTTTTAGGATTGAAAATGCTCAAAAATGCAAAAAGCATTTTTGGCACGCCAAAAACTGATAGTTTTTGAGCGTCTCGCACTAAAGTGCGGGGTATTCACCATCCCAAACAAAATCTCGCGATGCGAGATTTTCAATAAATACCAAATACCAATAAAGACAAGATACCAATAAAATCATTCAGATCAGAAAAACTTAAATACAACCTATACTTACAATGTAAGTATCAAAAGTATAATCCAAAACAATAAGATAACCATCCAAATCAAAAAATATAAATATGACCTATACTTACAATGTAAGTATCAACAACCAAAAATCTTTTTCTAAAATACCATAATATTTATATATCAATACTTACAATGTAGGTATGATTAAGCCCATTTAACATCAATTTCCAAAAAAGAGGAAATATAAACTGAGTAATTACGCAAAATTTAGGAAGAATAGGCTTAAAAATATCATAGATAAGCATAAAAAGCCTGAAAAAAAGGGTTTTCCCTTAGTTCTTGATAGGCCAGACTCTGTTCCTTCTTTCATTTTCCAAAACAGGTCATTTGCAGTCCTGGAAACTTTGTCAAAATATCTCAAAGAGGAGTTCAACCTAAACTATCATGAGATAGGCCATTTATTGAACAGGGATGAGAGGACAATCTGGACCTGTTATAATAGGACAACAAAAAAGAAAAAAGAATCATTCAAGAAATATCCTGATTCTGTTGAGATCCCTATCAAAGCTATTGCAAACCGAGACATAAGCATTCTCGAAAGCATTGTCCTCTACCTGAAAGACAGCCGTGATCTCACTTATCACCAGATCGCTCTTCTGCTGAACAGGAATGACAGGACAATCTGGACTGTCTATAATCGTGCAATGAAAAAGAAAAATAATCAGGAGGCTGGCAAATGAGGCTGAGTGGCTCAAACAAAGGTCACTGGCTGAATAAGCTAGTTCCAGGAATATTGTTATTCTTCTTGCTAGCTTTGCTTGTATTCGCTTCAACCTCATCACAGGAGGATGTAACCTTAGATTACAAGATTGACCAGGTAAGGATACCTGAATTGAATGAGTCAGGTGTATTCCTCATTTCACAGTCTCAAGCATCAACATCTGCTCAAGTCCTGAATGAATCTGGAGTTAGGATAGATATCACTCCATCGATAACTCCTCCAAACATTACTGAATCGCAGGGATTGTTCAATTTCAGCGCCCTTACATCTGAGATAGTCTGGAAAGCTGTATCCTTGATATTCAATAATTCATATGGAACAATTGACTTTGATCAAGTCATTGATTTGAGCAAGAATGATTCCTATTCATTCGATGGAATGATCAATATCAGCCAAAATTATATCACGCTGAACAGCACTGCATTCCCTGCATTCAACAAGACTTCAAGGCTTACTTTGACTGGCTTGTCTTTCACAAGTGTCAAGATATTGAAGGATGGATCTGAATGCACAGGATGTTCAATCATAAGCTACTCAGGCAATGATGTTGTGTTTGATGCACCTGGATTCACTGTGTATCAGGCTGCTGAAGGAAATTATACACCTGCAATCAGGCTTTCCAGGAGAGTAAAGGTCCAGAATGCAACCATGAATATTTCAGCAGTCCAATACAAGTCTTCATGGCCAAGTGATGTTGCATTAAATATCGGCGGAACTGGACTGGCAATCAATATCAGCGGAACTTTCAGCACTCATGTGTTATTAGACAATTTCACGACAGCATTGAATTCAATATTAGACAATAACTGCACATGCTCTGGCTGTGTCTCTTCAAACAGTGATCTCACTTGCACAATTGACATCGCAATCAGTTCAGGAACTACTGGAGGAGTCCAACTTTCACAGTTAAACATCTCACAGAGCATATTGAATGCCTCCTGGAACATGAACAGCAACTACACATTGATTGACCTTTATGATTACTTCTATGACCAGGAAGGGGACAATCTTAACTTCACCCATAGTGGAACAGAGAATGTCACAATTATTGCTAATAATGACACTGGCATTGTAACTTTAGTGCCAAATGCTGGTTGGACTGGAATAACTTATGTTGTGTTCACAGCAAACGATTCCACAAATATTACAACAAGCAATAATGTTACTTTGAATGTTTCAAGCACTAACACAAGGCCTTGGCTGTCTACAGCTATTCCGGATCAGTCATGGGATGAAGACACTACAAAATCAAATGCATTTGATCTTGACAATTATTTCACTGATAATGAGAGTGATGCAATGACTTATACTGCCTCAGCTGTTTCAAGCATCATAGTCAGCATTGGCAGCACAGGACTTGTAAACTTCACTCCTGCTGCCGATTTCTATGGAACAAGGACTGTTGTGTTCTATGCAAATGATACACTTTTGAATGGAACAAGCAATATTGTCACCTTGACTGTAAACAATGTTCCTGACTGCGGTGATGGTGTCAAAGAGAGTGGTGAGGAATGCGACGGATCTGACTTTGGAGGCCAGACTTGCACCTCTTATCCTGGATATGTTGGAGGCTCCTTGTCCTGCACAGGATCATGCACTATTAGCACAAGTGGATGCACAACACAAACTCCAACTTCAACTACTCAAGCAACAACAACCACAACAACCCCTACTACAACTACTTCAACAACAACCACAACATCAACAACGACAACAACACAGCCAGTAGAATGCACTACAAATGCAGACTGCAATGATGGAAATGCATGCACAACAAACATCTGCTCAGCTGGATCCTGTTCAAGTTCAGCAGTTGACTGCGGATACAAGGACTGCAGTGCATTTGGAACTAATCCTTGCCAAAGGACCTGCAATCCAGCATCTGGATGCCAAGACTGTGTATGCGCTGTTGATCCATGTTATGGAATCACATGCAATCCTGGAGGGCCTCTTGTATGCAATGGCCAGAATGTCTATTGTGATAATGTCTGTGAAGTCCAATCTTCAAAAGGAGTCTGTTCAACCTGCACCCCTGAGTGCCTTGATCCTTGCCTTGGAGTCACTTGCAATCCTAAATCAGTGTTATGCGCAGATGGATCAATCCTAAGCTGTGAAAACTCATGCACAAATGGTGTTTGCTCAAGCTGTAATCCGGGTGTATGCCCGCTTATTGTCAAGCCGATTATTGAAGAGCCTAAAAAGAGGGATAACATCCCATATTCACTCAATTCATTCCCATGCGTGAATGTTACCAGTTATATAACTGATGCAGGATTGACAATCAGCAACATTGATGCAGACGGATTGATCATTCCAGAAGGATATGATATTGCCATTGATCCATTTGAGATTGACTGCAATGAGCAGTCACTGGATCTGACATTGAGTGTGCCAGAAAACTTCATTGATGTGAAAATACTCAAATGCATTGACAATATCTGTATCCCTGCTGAAATTAAGGAATTGAAGCAGCTAAAGTGCGGAGATGATATCATAAGGACATACAGCGAGAAAGATTCATTATTTGATCCTGAATCTGCTGAGATCCATCTTGAGGAGAGAAACATCACTTTATCAGAAATCCAGGATACTTTAGAGAGTGGCAATGCAAGGATCAAGTTTATTGGAGATGCTCTTGATAATATAACAGCAACATTGTCTGCTCCAAATAAAAAGATACCTGAACCAATTAATCCAAGATTGAAGATATTAGGCACACCTTTGATTATCAAGCTGGACAAGTCTGCAGATAATTTCTCAACAACAATTAGGATGCCTTATGTCACATCTGAACAATATGATGAGAATTCAATCTCATTGTATGTCCTTGAGAATGAGACATGGAGATATGTTGAGAGCAAGATCAACAAGCCTATGAAAGTGATTTCTGCAAATATACAGGATGCTTCGATATACTTGAATGAGGAGAATGAGCTGCAGATCGCAACTATTGGAGCGATCTGTGAGAGCTGTCTTGAGGCTGAGCTTGCAAAAGTATATGAGCCTAGTTATGGCAGCAAAGATGCAATCATACTTGTCCATGGGCTAGGAAGCTCACCTCAGACATACAAGGAATTAATCAAGGATATTGAATTGACTAATCAGCCGTTCCAGGTATGGACCTTTGGTTATCCATCTGAAAAGACTATTGAAGAGAATACAAAAGAATTCATGGAATTGCTCGAGTCCAAATCAGCTGAGTTTGAGAATATATACATCATAGCTCACTCACTTGGTGGTTTGATAACTCAGAAAGCCCTATACAACGCATATATTGAGACAACTGAAGGTGTAAACAAATATAATATCATTGAGAAGACCAAGAAAGTTGTGCTTATTGGTGTTCCAAATGAAGGTACTCCGACAATTAACCTGTATAAGAATCTCTTAAAGAATGTGGCAAATGAAGGAAGAGATATTGGATTTATCAATCCTAATTCACCTGTATTGGACCAGATTGCTGAAGGATCAATTACTCCTCAAGTCCCTTCAATTAAATACTTTGTGATAGCTGGAACAAAGCCTTATGAGTTTAATCTATTGTTCTTGAAGATAACAACTGAGAAACTGTTTAATGATAAGAACAAGAATGACGGCATTGTGGCCACATTGAGTGCGCAGCATATAGGAGATGAATATATTGATGACATGTGCAGCAATTATTGGGAGATTAACCTCAGCCATACAGAATTGATTGACAATGAGATTGGCAGAAAACTGATTGAAAGAATAATTAGCAAGGAGATTCTTGTTGATGATTATGCAATTCTTGGAAAACAGAAATATTATGAGTTCTCAATCAGCAACTGCAAACCAGGAGTAAAATATGTAGTTGTTGGAAAGAAGGTTCAGGAAGAATACCTTGAAGATGAGCTAATGTGCAATTGCGGCAATGGATATTGTGGTGAAGGAGAGAATCCTTTGAACTGTCCAGCTGATTGCGCAAAACTCCTGACAAAAGAGAATATCTGTGCATGGGCTTTGATACCAATCATTATCCTGTTGCTGATACTGTTGGCAATTTCAGTATACCATACATACAACAAGCATTATGTAGGAAAGCCTCTTTCAAAGAAATGGATAACTGCAATAATCCTTGTTGGACTATTATCAAGCCTGATAACATTGCAGTACTTGATCACCTGCAGAGGATATGCTGGTTATGTTTTCTTGATCATACTGTTCACTACTGGATACTTCTTGATCACACCAATTATCAAAAAACCTAAAGTCAAGGTAATATACAGGCCAAAACCTGAGCATGAAGAGATTGAGAAAGAATTGATTGCAGAGGCAAAGCATGAGGTTAAGAGTACAAAACATAGGAGAATAAGCATTTTCAAACTATTATTTAGAAGATTGAGGCATGTGATTGTCAGACTGCAGCACAAGATAATAAGGTACAAGAAAAGGCTGGAAAAAATCAAGGAAAGGCAAAGGATTAGAAAAGAAGAATCCAAGATAAGAAAGCTTGAGATAAGAAAGGAAAAACAGAGAATCAGGAAGGAAAGACAAAGGATTAGAAGAGAAAAAGCTAGAATCAGAAGATTAGAGAGAATAAAAGCTAGAGAGATTAAAAGAAGATTAAGATTAGCAAGGATTAAACAAAGAAAGAAAGCCAGGGAAAGGGCAAGAGAAAAAGCCAAGATAAGAAAATTAGATAGAATAAAACAAAGAGAAAAAGCAAGAGAAGAATCCAGGATAAGAAAGCTTGAGATAAGAAAGGAAAAACAGAGGATCAGGAAGGAAAGACAAAGGATTAGAAGGGAAAAGATAAGGAGAATCAAGCATAAATTAATTGGTATTAAGGATAAGATTAAGAAAGACTTGATCAAGGCAATTCTTTGGACATTTAAGGCATTCAAGCAGACTGTATTTGTGATATCTCATGCCAATGAATTATACAGAAAGTATAGGCTAAAGAAGGTTCTGGGCGATAAGGATGCTGATGTCAAAGAGATTGACTCAATGGAATCCTGGGAGAACAAGGACCTTGACAGGATTGATGAACAGCTTGAATACACTGAAAAGCATCTTAAGTTTATAGACAGGAAGCTCCTGAAATCAAGAAGGATAAGGATAATTGGAATCCTCAAGAATTTGATTAAATTGATCAGGCTCCCAAGGATTCAGTTTAAGAAGAGGATAAAGAAGAAAGAGCCTCCAAAACTTTCATTAGAAGATATCAACAGGATCATAGAAAAAGGAGATAGAAAGATATCAGAATTTGATAAAGGACTAATCAGAAAAGATTCTAGGCTTATGATATTAGATAAAAAATTCAGGCATTTGGCCCATAGGAACATGATTAGGTTTATCCGCTTGTTCAGGAGAAAGAGGCCTCCTAAAACATCATTTGATAATATCAACAGGGAGATAAGGGAAAATGATAGGAAGATATCAGAGTTCAATAATGAGTTGTCAAGTAAAGAGCTGAGCCTGGACAGGATTAACAGCAGGATCAGATCTTTCAACCAAAGGCAGATCATCAGACTGCATAGACTGAAAAAGAAGATTAGACCAGTCAGGATTATCCCATTGATAGATCTGCTCAGAATCTGGGAAAAGAAAAGATTGGTAAAGATAGAAGAGACTATCACAACAAAAGACAGAGAGCTTGACAGGATAAATAAGAGAATAAGCAGGATAAGGAAGCCAAGAAGATCAAGGTTAAGATTAGCATTGATGTCATTGATTGGAGATTTATTAAAAAAACGCAGATTGAGGAAAAAAAGGTTAAAACAGCTAAAAGAGGATGAAAAGCATGAATTAGCTGTTATCAAGGATTTGAGGCTGAAAGATAAGACAAAAGAGGCTGGAGCAGACCAAGACAGAATCAAGATGATCAATGACCAGCTGATGGATAAAGATTCTGTCCTTGAGGAAAATCACAGCTTATTGCTCAACTTAAATAGCCATTTATTGGATATAAGGAATAGGATTAAGGATATCAGGAAAGAGTCAGGATTGTCTTCTCAATTGATGCAAGAGAAGATCAGACCTAAAAAAAGTCATGTTTTGAAAAGATTTATCAAGAGGTACAAAAAAAGATACATTTTCTTAAAAGAAAAAAGGATTGAACAGAAAAATCGGAAAGAAGAAAGGATAAGAAATAATAGAAAGAGGATTGATGAGATAAATATTCCTCTGTTTGATAGGCAAAAGCGATTAGCCAGAAAAGATAATCTTGAGATCCAGAGGATCAACAATAAATTGATTGACCAAGACACTGATCTAAGGGAAAACCACCACTCCCTTGATGATATTGATGCTCATATAAATAATCTTAAACATGACATTGATATGATCAGGTCAAGGATCAGGTCAAGAGTTAACCAGAGCACTGCCCTAATAAAATCCAGGCATGAAGAGATAAAAGTTAGGAAAAGAAAGAAAAGCCTATTGTTGAATATCAGGAAAATGATTAAATCATATAGGCAAAAAAGAAGGGACAAGAAGAATTTTATCAATCCTAAGCCTGATAAGTCTATCTTAAGCCTTAACAATAGGATTGAGAGCAAAAAAGAGGATATTGGTGATTTCAATAAGAGATTGGAGGAGAATAAGAAGCATCTTAGAAGACATGAAAGATAAAGAATATTTTTTGAAATGTTACAAATCTTCTCTTGAATCATGATTTTTCAGATTATCTATGATCTCCCTTAGCCTTTTGATGATACTGGCATTGCCTAACTTAATTTTTTTCTTCAGGTTTTTCCTGTACTTGCCAAGATTTGAAAGGAACTCTTTTGTCTCATGCTCATTGAATTCAATGCTTGATGCACCGTAGCCCATCTTTACAAGGTATTCTGCATTCAAGATTTGCTCAAACTGGAATTTTACAGGTATGGATAATATTGGTTTCTTCAGGTACAAAGATTCTGTCATGAGAGTGAACCCTCCATTCATGATCACTGCCTTGCAATTGCCTAGATCCTTAAAAAAATCATCTTCATTGAACTTTTTGTATGTGATATTCTTGTCCTGCTCATCTTTTCCAAATCCATAGACAATAAAATTCTCATTTATATTATGGAAGATATCTGCCATTGTCTTTGATGATTTTGATGTTTGATAGACAAGGATATGATCCCCTGTCTTTGTCTTTAGATTTATGATCTCGTCCCGCAAGACAGGCCCATAAACTTCAGTGTGCCTATCTTTTACTATTGGGAAAAAGAATGATGTCACCAGATATCTGTCAGCATGAGGAAGCTCTAGTTTTAATACAAGCCTTGAATTTAAGTAATCTATGATATGTTTTTTATTGAAGGCAATTCTTGTCTTTGATATGATTTGCTCATTATCTACAGATATTACTGGAATTCTTAACAATGTGCCAAGATAACATGAGGTATATTCAAAATCTGTGATAACCATGTCTGGTCTTTCTTTTAGCATCAGGATGAATATTTTGACAATGGAAAATATGTGCTGAGGCACTTCAATCAGGTTTTTGAGCACTGTGCCCAAGACACTGACTTTATTGTTGTGATAGAATATTTTTAGATTAGCAACCCATTCCAGTCTTTTAATTTTATCTTTATGATTTTGATAATAATTGCAGACATTATTTGATCCTATCACAATTATGTCATTGCCCTTGCTGAGTTCATCTATAATTGGCTTGCTTCTTGTTGTGTGCCCCATTCCCTCTGCTTGAATTCCATACAATATTTTTGCCAATCTAAACCGCCTTATTCTGATCTTTCATAAAAATATGTCATCTGATTGATTTCCACTCATTGTATAGAATGGTTCTTTGAAAAAAAGCTCCAGATGCTGTTTATTGTCCATGCAGCTATGGTCCTGATATACCCCCATTTTATATATCTTCTGTCTGACTCTATGACATAGTACTTTTTGTCGTGATAAACATATCCATGTTTGTTGAGTCTTCTGTATATGTCAATATCCTCAACCACAAACAATTTCTCATTAAACCCCCTTATTTTATTATAATATTCTTTTTTTATGAATTGTAATCCTCCCCTCATTGTATTTATCATAAAAAGGTTCTGCATAAATACAAAGAAGTCAATGATATTTGATGCAATTCTATTTTTTAATCCCCTGCCAATCCTTACCCTGCAAATTGCTCCTGCATAATTGCTTTTTGACAGTTTTTTCATGAAGTGATACAGGAAATGCTCATTTGGTATCTTCATGTCAGGATCAATAAAAAGGAGTATATTTCCTGATGATGCTTTTGCCCCTATATTTTTTTGTTGTGAGATGTTTTTTTCTTTTGATTTGATGATTTTGAAAAGGATTGGTATTTCCTTGCTATTTTTTTCATGGCTTTTCTCAATAAAATCTTTTGCAACATTTATTGTATTATCCGTCGAACCAGAATCTATTATGATTATCTCATAATTTCTGTAAGATTGGTACAATATGCTGTCTAAAAGTTCAATTATGCGCTTTTCTTCATTATATGCTAGTATTATTATGCTTAACATTTGCCTTCTGTATGCCCTAATATATTTGAGTTTAAAAAATTGTATATGATAGAGTGGATAATTGCATGGCTTCTGGAATAGGTCTTGACTTTTAGTAAAATATTTATAATAAGAAATATAAGATATGTTATGATCAATATAACAATTTTGATATTGTCTTCAATCTATTTTATGCTTCCAGCATATTTTGCCAATATGGCTCCTGTCATTGTCAGAAGATTCACTAATCTTCTGGATTATCCTGTTGATTTCAACATAAAATTAGGAGGAAATCCTTTGCTCGGTAAAAATAAGACTTGGAGAGGCCTGTTCTTTGGGGTTGTCTTTGCCATGATCATTTCATATGTCCAATTCCTCCTAAAAAACAGCCTGTTTTTCTCATCAATAAGCATTATTGACTACAATTCTTGGCCAATGATAGGGTTTCTCCTGGGTCTTGGCGCTTTGGTTGGTGATTTTTCAAAAAGCTTTGTCAAGAGAAGGCTTTCTATCCAACCAGGCAAGAGATTCTTTCCTTTTGACCAGATTGACTTCATAATTGGCGCTCTTATATTTATGTCTATTATTATGGTTCCACCAATAGATTTATTAATAACTATTCTTATTATTAGCTTGATACTGCATGTTGTTGTCAATCATTTGGCTTATTATTTGAGGATAAGAAAGGAGAAATGGTGAAATTATGTTAAAGGAGATTTTGAGGAAATCATTGCATTTTATACTAGGTGCTGTCATAATTATTGCTGGATTATCAATAAAAAACAGGTTTGAGATCGAATCGATTCTCTTGGCAATCTTTATTGCACTCATCGCTTTCATAATTTTGGATTATCTGAGGATTGAACTCAACTGGAAGATTCCAATATACCATCATTTTATGAGGACTAAGGAGAAAGACAAGTTCAATGCACTGATCATGGGGCTGATTGCCACTTTAATAATTTTCAAGTTTTTTAATTACAGTATTGCATTGGCTGCACTTGCAATGGCAATCCTTAGTGATGCTGCAGCTGCCCTTATGGGTACAAAGTTTGGTGGCCCAAAATTGTTCAGGAAAAAGACCTATATCGGAAGCATCTCTGCTTTGATCACAAACTTGATTATAGGTGTCATAATCTTGCCAAAAATAATTATTGTTATTCCTATGGCATTAGTCTCCACTTTTACAGAGCTCTCAATCCATAAGCTTGATGATAATCTGATTGTCCCCCTGATTACAGGTCTTGTTGGCCAAATAATTTACTTAATGATTTATATATAGTCTATAATTCACAAATCATTAAATACAAAAAAAATTAAATTCAGTAAAAACAGAAACTATAATTATAATATAATAAAACTGGAAGAAAATGAAAACAATAACCAAAAGATGAGAAACTAAAGAACCACCAGTCATAGACTGGCGGGATTCATCAATTCAACATCCACTACATCTACGGACTGGTGGTTCTTAGTGCTCAGAAATGCTCAGAAATTTTAATTAAATTTCTGGCATGCCAAAAATGCTCTGCATTTTTGAGCATTTTTCTCATTCCAATATTGGGAATGGCTTTCGGCCACCAGTTAAAAACTGGTGGAAAATTTATGACATTTTAAGAAAAAGATGAAAAAATCAGTAAGATTGAGAAAAGATGATAAAAAGAAAGATAATGTTAAGATGAAGACCTCAAGGAATATTCTGAATATTCCAAACCAGATAACTATTGCAAGAATAATCTTGATACCTATATTCATCCTCACCCTATTCCTTCCAATAGGCAATAACAATATTATTGCTGCATTCATATTCCTGATAATTGCTTTGACTGATCATCTTGATGGATATCTGGCAAGGAAATTAAATCAAATAACTGATTTTGGAAAGCTGATTGATCCTCTTGCTGACAAGCTTCTTGTCTTATCTGCTTTGATATTCCTGATTGGAAGGGATCCTGTCGGTATCCCTGCTTGGATTGCCTATTTGCTGATAGTGAGGGATATTGTCATAATTGGTCTTAGGTCTTGTGATAAGGAAAAGGTCATCTTATCTGCTTCTTGGTGGGGTAAGGCAAAGACAGTTGCAGAAATGGTTGGTATCTTTGCCATCCTTCTTAATCTTGAGATTGGGGTCTATATACTTGTATTGGCAGTCATCCTTAGCTGGATTTCTGGGATAATCTATATTTATAGGGGTAGAAATATTGTTAGTGGACTCTTTTGAGGATAAAGCTTGATAATCCTCCTATGTATCCTTTTAGTCCATAATATTTAGTTGCTTCAACTTGTATTTTCTTTGATCTGATTGCTTTTTCAAAACTGCCTTCAAATATTGACATGCATGATCCAATCTCATATGAAAAATGCCCGTCTGACCCGCCTGTGATTGGTTTGTTCAGTTTTTTTGCTTCTTCCTGTGCTTTTCTGTTGACATGATTGAACATCACCCTGCCATTTAAACCTTCTATTGCATCAATTTTTCTGCTAATCTCCTTGAGAGGTATCTTGAATCTAAGATGAGGCAGTTCCCTAAATGGATGTGCTACCACTGAAATTCCTCCCTGATCTTTTATCTTATCCAAGACTATCATCAATTGCTTATCTTTTATCTCTTCATTGATGTTAAATGCTAGGACATGGCCTTTATCAGTGTATACTTCTTCACCGACAATGATTCTGAAATTCTTGTCTTTATTCAATTTACGAACAGCCAATGGGCCTTTTAATGTGCTATGGTCAACTACTCCTATTCCATCTAATCCAATCTTTTTTGCCTGTCTCAATATATGGATAGGTTCAAGATTAGAGCATCTTGAATATTTTGTGTGGATATGCATGTCAAATTTCATTTCTGCTCCCAATCCTGCTCCTAACCTGATCACATCAATCTTGATTGCCTAAATTAATCATATCAATCTTGATTGATTACCTTAACAATATCAATATTATTGCAATAATCAGAAATGTCATATGAGTCAGGATTATTTTTATCCAGTTTTTCTTTTCAAAACTTACTAATATTGCGCTTGTTGGAAATCCTATCAGATAAATCAATGATGATTGGATTATGAATATCTCCTTATTTGCATATGACAGATAAAACAGCACTCCAAAAAAAGGATATGCAAATATGCTTCTCATCTGAGGTTTTATCCTAAATAACATTATCAGGATTAACAAGGATAATATTGAATTTAGGAAGATATTCAATCCAAGCCAATAAAATATTAGTATAAAACTGATAACAATAAGCAATATCTGCATCAGCTTGAAATATTTAAGCCCAGATTCCCTTTCCTCTTTTGAGAAATTTATCAAGAATATGCCTACTATCAATCCTGAAAAGCTGATGATTGCTGCAATGATATATTCAAGCATATTCAGAATAAAAAGTTTAATGTATAAAAATATATTGCTTTATTACAAACTAGATACTTATTATAATTTAGTTTATTCTAGATAATTAAATTTAATACAAAGAATATGATTTAATCTAAAGAAAATGACTGGGTATCTGTTATTATATAATTTAAAAAAAATCTCAGAATTAATCCCAATCACAGAACAATTCATCCATTTCATGCTTTCCGACAAGCTTCTTGTTCAAAAGGCTGAGAGCTGTCTTCTTGCCATGTGACCCTTTGACCTGGTCAAAGATGAAATCTTCCTTAGTATTGATTTCCTCAATTACAATCTCTTCTTCTTCCATTTTCAGCATAAACCAAATAAATAATTTAGTTACTTTAAAGTGATAATAACTTATATATAAATCTTTTGTTTTTGAACCATTGTATAGTAGTAAATTCGTATATGAAAACATTTATAAACCTTCATAAAACACTATTATGTCAAAGTCGGCAGGAACCACCAGTCAATATGCTTAAAAATTGCTTTGCAATTTTTGGCACACAAAAAAACCAAAGGTTTTTTGTGCCCAATCAAATTAAAATTGATTAGGGTCTTAGAAATCCAAAGGATTTCAAAGAGACTGGTGGCATATTCGCTTCGCTCACCCTGCTGACTTTGAACATGCTCAGAAATATACCGCTTTCCAAAAATGGATTGTGGACTATTATCCACGGGTCATGTAGACCAATGGTATATTTCTGACATATCAAGAACCACAGGTTAAAAAGACCTATAGTCTGCTGTGAATACAGAAATGTTCTATATTTCCTATATAGAATTGGCAAACCATATATTGGAGGGATAATAAAAATGTCTAAAAAATATGTTTATAGTTTTGAAGAAGGAAGAGATATTGGAAAATATATATTAGGGGGAAAAGGCTCAAATATGGCAGATATGGTCGCCTTGGGATTGCCGATTCCACCAGGATTTACTATCACAACTGAGGTATGTGATGAATATTACAAGAATAATAAGAAGTATCCTAAAGAAGTCCTTGATCAGATTGAGAAAAAACTTCAGGAACTAGAGAAAAAGATGGGAAAAAAGCTCGGTGATCCTGAAGATCCAATGCTTGTTTCTGTGAGGTCTGGAGCAGCTGCCTCTATGCCTGGCATGATGGATACTGTATTGAACCTCGGCCTGAATGACAAATCTGTTCAAGGCATGATAAAAAAGACCAATAATGAGAGATTTGTCTGGGATTCCTACAGGAGATTTATCCAGATGTTTGGCGATGTCGTAATGGAGGTCGAGCATTCAAGATTTGAGAAAGTCCTTGAAAATGTCAAGGCAGACAAATGTATTAAGCTTGACACAGATCTTGATGTTAAAGACCTGAAAAAGGTTGTTGAGGAATACAAGAAAGTCATATTAAAATCTAAAGGAAAATCTTTTCCAGAAAATCCTAGGGAACAGTTGCAGATGGCTGTTGATGCAGTTTTCAGCTCTTGGAACAATCCAAGGGCAATAACTTACAGGAGACTCAATGATATCAAAGGCTTGATTGGTACTGCTGTTAATGTTCAGACAATGGTCTTCGGAAATATGGGTGACACTTCTGGGACAGGAGTTGCATTTTCTAGGGATCCTTCTAATGGTGAAAATAAGCTATATGGTGAATTCCTCATGAATGCCCAGGGCGAGGATGTAGTTGCTGGAATCAGGACTCCTCTGCCAATTGCAGAGCTTGAAAAAGTCATGCCTGGCTGCTATAATGAGTTTGTCAAGCACACAAAAAAGCTTGAAGACCATTATAAGGATATGCAGGACATGGAATTCACAATCCAGGAAGGAAAATTATATGTCTTGCAGACAAGAAACGGAAAAAGGACTGCTCATGCTGCACTTAGAATTGCTGTTGAGATGGAAAAACAAGGATTTATTGACAAAAAGACAGCTGTCTTAAGGATTGATCCAAACCAGCTTGACCAGATTCTTCACAAGCAGCTTGATCCTGTTGCAAAAAGTGAGGCAGAAGTGATTGCAAAAGGTCTTCCTGCATCTCCTGGAGCTGCTGTTGGAGCTATTGTGTTCACAGCTGAAAAAGCCCATGATGAGGCCCAGGAAGGGAAAAATGTCATTCTTGTAAGGACTGAGACATCCCCTGAAGATATTGAAGGCATGAATGCTGCAAAGGGAATCCTTACAGCAAGAGGAGGCATGACCTCCCATGCAGCTGTTGTTGCCAGGGGCATGGGCAAATGCTGTGTAGCTGGCTGTGCTGATATTGTTGTGAATGAAAAGGAAAAGATATTGAAAGTCAAGGGGCTGGTGCTTCAGGAGGGTGATATGCTGACTCTTGACGGCTCAACTGGAGAGGTCATCAGGGGAGAAGTTGCAGTCGTTGACCCAGATCTTAGCGGTGATTTCAAGATATTGATGGAATGGGCTGATGAGTTCAGGAAATTGGATGTGAGGACAAATGCAGACACACCGCATGATTCTCAGGTTGCTCGCAATTTCGGAGCAGAAGGGATAGGTCTCTGCAGGACAGAGCACATGTTTTTTGAGGCTGACAGGATCAAGGCAGTCAGGGAGATGATACTTTCAAATGATATTGAAGGAAGGAAAAAAGCCCTGGCTAAACTATTGCCAATGCAAAGGTCAGACTTTATTGGGATTTTTGAAGTCATGAAAGGCCTTCCAGTGACAATCAGATTATTAGATCCTCCACTCCATGAGTTCTTGCCAAAAGAAGAGAAAGATATCATTGAACTCTCAAAAGAGATGGGTATTGGTATTGATGCATTAAATGAGAAGATTGAGAGTCTTCATGAATTGAATCCTATGCTTGGCCATAGGGGATGCAGATTAGCCATCACTTTCCCAGAGATCTGTGAGATGCAGGCAAGGGCTGTGTTTGAGGCTGCTGCTGGACTTATCAAGAAAGGCCAGAATGTCATACCTGAAGTGATGATACCTCTTGTTGGCCATGTTAAAGAGCTCAAGATTCTTAAGGACATTGTGATTAATACTGCTGATGAAGTCATGGGCACAACAAATACAAAAATCAAGTATAAGGTAGGCACAATGATTGAAGTTCCAAGAGGTGCTGTCACAGCTGATGAGATTGCTGTAGAAGCAGAGTTCTTTAGTTTTGGGACAAATGACCTTACACAGATGACATTCGGATTCTCAAGAGATGATGCAGGGAAATTCCTGCCAGAATACGTTGAGAAGAATATTCTTGAGTATGATCCATTCCAGAGTATTGACCAGACTGGAGTCGGCCAACTGATGGAGATTGCAGTCAACAAAGGCAGGAAAGTCAGGAAAGATATCAAGCTTGGCATCTGCGGCGAGCATGGCGGTGAGCCAAAGTCAATAGCATTCTGCCACAAGCTTGGCCTAAATTATGTCAGTTGCTCCCCCTACAGGGTCCCAATTGCAAGATTGGCTGCAGCCCATGCTGCTTTGAAAGAGAAATAAGGGATAAACAATAATTTTATTTTATCCTATTTTATTTGATTTTATTTATTTATTTGTTATCTATTTCTTACTCAATTTCATAAAAGCATTAAATACATCATCAACAGTTATTGATTTTATGCACTCTCCATCTCTTGTGCAGATCAGGTTTGCGCATGTGCATACGCGCTTTCTTATTGCAACACTTTCTTTTCTTATGGGCATAAAATTCTGGATTCCTGGCCCTAATAGGTGCACTCCTTTCAACCCTGCTACATCAGCCATATTCCTTGGTCCACTGTCAACCCCTATGAAAAAATCCGAGAGTCTCATCAGTATTATGACTTCATAAAGATTCATTCTTCCAATAAATGAGTAAATCTTTGCATTTGTCCTGTCTTTGATAATATCAAACATCTTTTTCTCTTCATTCCCTCCTACAAAATAAAAGCAGAAATTGCCTGACTCATCTATTCTTTTTATTAAAGAAACCCATTTCTCATTTTCCCACAATTTCACTTTCCATCCTGATCCTAGATGGATCACTATTTTTCCTCTATTTTTGTCTTCTGAAAAACAGATTATTTTTTTTACTTTTTCGATGTCTTTTTCCCTTATGTCAAATATGTTTTCAAGTCTTTTTGTTGAGAGGTCTATCTCCTTGTTGACAAATTTGAAATTAATATCTTTCCATTGCTCAACTTTTGCTTTCTTATTAAGGGCGTAATAGGCCATTTTCAGCCCATAAATCAAAAAAGGCAGTGAATAAGTATGAAGATGCTTATATTTTATTCTTTGAAGAAATGGGAAGAAGTTCCACGAGCACCTCATTATCAGTATATAGTCATAACTGGTTCTTGACAATTTTTTGTTCTCTTTGATATTTATATTTTTTTCAATATTTCTTCCATATACAGATTTGAATGAATAAACATTGTCAATGCCAGTTATATGCTGGCCTAAATCCTTGCATACTGGTGATACCACAATATCAAACTTAGATCTTCTATAGTCTTCCATAAATGATTTTAATGCTGGAAGTGATACGACAAAATCTCCTATCAGCCCAATATTCACTATGAGAATCCTTTTTGGATATTTTATTCTCTGTTTATGTTTTGTTTTTATTAATTCTAGAATTAAGGCCAATGGAATCTCATTTATTAGTTTAAGATAATCAAAATTTATCATATGAGAGGATTCATTTTTCTTGCTGAAGCATCTCTTCATCTTTTCCATGATTGTTAAGATATTTTGTCAGGTTATAAATTTTTCCTTGATCTGATATGGGTAATTATCTCTTCCTCGCCCCTAAACCATATATAAACCCGATGACAAGCAGTAAAAGCCCTATTATTATTGATCCTCCCCCTCCGGCAATTCCTGGAAATATCCTCTCAATGACTTGCGCAGTCCCAAATATCAAGAAAAATATGCCTAACCCATAAAAAACAACTATTAATATCCTCTTCTTTATTTCATGCCTGATTTCATCCATTTTTTTCTTTAACAGCTCAATCAAGAAGTCAAATTTGTCTTTAAGGAGAGATATCAGATTTTTGTATGGGTCTTTTTCAACTTTAGCAATCTTCTTTTTAACAGCCATATGACCACCCCTATAATTTGTAAAATTCTCAGATATTTATTAAGCTTTTGATTTAAGACTTATAGCTTTAAGATATAAAGGTTTAAATAAGACATATTAAGACAATACTAAATGGTATCCTGCCAGTCTGTCTGGAATGGATTGTATTTCTGGGAGACTGGCAGAAAACTCCTTGCATTTAATTCAACTGGCATGGTTCAAATGGATAATATTAAAAGGCAAATAAAAAAGATTGAATTCAGCCTTTTTTCCAGATTTTTTTCAGGAAAATACAGCGGAAAACATGATCCAATCTGGATTGATTTCAGGATTACAAGAAGATGCAATTTGAGGTGCATTTACTGCAACATACCTGATAATCCTTTGAAAGAGTTCACTACAGAAGAAGCCAAGAAAGTCTTGGACAAGATTGATGGAAAGGGAAGATGGATCTTGATTACTGGTGGGGAGCCATTATTGAGAGATGATATTAAGGAGATCATTGATCATATAGTGTTCAGCACAGAATTAAAGGTTATGCTCAACTCAAACCTGCTCCTGCTCACCAAAAGATATGATGATGTCAAGAATGTTGATGGGTTTTATTTCTCTATTGATGGCTCTAAAGAAACACATGAAAAGAATAAGGGAATCGGCTCATGGGACAGGATGATTGAAGGGATTGAATTGTTGCATAAGGAGAGAAGAGGCAAGATATCAATGACTACTATTACAAATTTCACAACCATCGATGATATTAGGTCTGTTCTTGAGATCTGCAGAAGATATGAGATTATTCCTGCATTTCAGATGGTCAGGATATACAATATGTCAAGGGATGCAGACAAGAATAAGCCTGATACTGGCAATATACTGAGAATATTTGATTATCTTATTGAGCAGAGGAAGAAGGGAATTATTATGTCCAATTCTCTCAAAGGTCTCAAAGCCCAGAAGCAGATTGCTATTGGCAGGTTCAATAAGAGCTGTTACTCTGGAAGATTGTTTGCTTTCATTGAATCAGATGGGACTTTGGGTTTATGTTTTTCCAGGCCAAAAGATCCAGGTTACCTTAATCTCCTTGATGAGAATATATCTTTTAAACAGGCATTAAAGGCATTTGATAAGGTTAAGCCTCATATAAAAAGGTGTTTTGGATGCAGTTGCATGGCCCCTGTTGAATTCGCTTTAGTCAGCCCTTTTGATCTGGATGTGATCAATGACAATAACAAAAGCTTTTCAAGAAATATCAGGCTTGAGAATGAGCATGTCAAAAGATTGGAAAAAGAAGCGCATGAAACTGGTGATTAAGATCTTCTTTTCGCAAAGAGCTTGTAGACTTTCAGGAATATATTGTCTTTAAGATATATTGCTCCATGAGGGCAGTTTTCATGGCAGCAATAGCAGTAAATGCATTTGTCGTAGTCAAGCACTGGATATTTTTTCATAGTCAATGCCTGAGGAGGGCACACTTTGCTGCAATAACTGCAGCTTTTGCATTTTTCTTTGTTAACAACTGGCTTGTGATGGCCGAATCTGGCAAAATATTTTGTTATAAATCTTGGTAAAGGCAGTGGTTTTGGTATGATATATTTTATTGTTGGGATGTTTATGTTTGTTTTGATGTTTTTGTTGAAAAGTTCTCTTTTTACTGCAAATTGGGTTGTATATACCTCTTTTGGGTTTAATCCTATTATCTTAGAACATGCAATGTCCAGCGCTACAGCATCTTGGCTTACTATTATCAAACCAGTATTTATCTTTTCTCCTGATGGGCCTGGACCTGCTCCTTCTAGTCCAATTATCCCATCCATGATGTTCAATATCAGTTTAGGCCTGACAAGACTGTAGATATCGACGAGAAGTTGTGAAAACTCTTCTGGATTTGGAGCTTTTACATGGCATTCCTGCTTTAGTCCGCCTGGAACACACCCAAATAGATTCTTCACGCCTCCAGTATATCTTGTTAATTGATGCGATTTTAGTTTAGGGACATTGATGATATAGTCAACTTTCCCAATTATTTTTGTCAGATGGATTTTTTTCAATACTTTATTGCCATCATCTTCATATATGTCTGAACCTGGTTCTTCAAATGACCTTACCTCAACTTCATATTTTTTTTGAAGATCCTTGAACCCAGCCTTTTGAAGGCATAGGTCTGTTCCCCCAGATATCCTTACTCCTGAGCTGTCTCCAATTATTATCTTATTGTTATTTGCTAATAGAATCCTTATCATGGCTTCAACTATTTTCGGATGGGTTGTAACATGCACTTCTGGCTCATATGCCCCCAATACATTTGGCTTGATCAATATTCTTTTATCATTTGGGATCTTAAATCCAATATACTTAATAGACTGTTTTAATATATCTTCGATCTTATTGACATCATATTCACTGCATTTTCCGATATATACCCTTTCTGTTTCAATTGCTGAGTTCATAGATATTATCCCTGACCTGAGAATTCTTTTTGATTTAAAAGAATATTGGTTATCGCTCAAACAGTGCAAGATATTGCGAATATGGCAATTGGAAGCTGATTATATCTTATAAGACAGAAAATAATACGGGCCAGGGAAGACTTTCAAAGCTTCGCTTTTCAGCCGTTGCCGCAGGCGTCAACTGTTTGAACTCCCGACCTCTTCCTAACTTCTACAGCGTATCTGTATAGGAGGGAAGCGCTCTTTTTGGCTTCAAAAAAACCCTTAAAAGGATTTTGAAGTATCCAAGCTGAGCTACTGGCCCATATGATTATAAAATGTAAATCTATTTATTAAGATTATGTTTTATCATCATTCCGATTGATTTTTAAATCAAATCATATTCTAAATCAGCATGTACAAGTTAAAGCAGATCCCAGAAGATTTCATTGTTGAAGAGATAAATGATATTAAATTAGAGGAGAAAGGTGAATTCTCAATTTTCCTGTTAAAAAAGATTAACCTGACTACAGAAAAGGCTGTCTCAATTGTTGCAGGCAGATTGAATATACCAAGAAGATTTTTCCATTATTCTGGCACAAAAGACAGAAATGCTGTAACAACTCAGGTTATCTCTGCCAAAAGCAATAAAACAAACAGTATAAAAGAAGAACATCTTACATTAGAGTTCTTAGGATTTTCTGATAAGCCAGCTTCTTTAGGTGCTCACCAGGGAAACAGATTCATAATCACTGTCAGAAACATAGACAATAAACCAAGTCCAATTAGATTTTTTCCTAATCTTTTTGGAGAACAGAGGTTTTCTAAAAACAATTCTGAAATTGGAAGGCTGATTGTTAAAAAGCAGTTTAAGCAAGCAGTCAACCTCATTCTCCAGAACCAGGGTGATTATGAGATTATGATCAAAGGATTCATTGAAAAGGCTCCAAATGATTATATTGGGGCTTTAAGGACAATCCCAAAGAGGATCATTTCAATATTTGTTCACAGCTATCAGTCAGAGTTATGGAATGCAGCTGTTGAAGAATTTATCAAAGAAAATCATCTGGAAAATTTAAAAGGTAAGAAATTAGAAGAATATAAAGATAAAAAGATCCCGATTTTGGGTTTTGGTTCAGAAAAAAATGATATCTATGAGAATATGATGGAAAAACAAGGGATTAAGCCTAGGGATTTTATCATAAGGGCAATCCCTGAGATTTCTGCAGAAGGTGGTGAAAGGGATATCATTGCAGAAATAAAAAATCTGGAAATATCTGATCTGCATGATGATGAATTGAATAAGGGAAAAAAGAAATGCATTCTTGATTTTGAATTAGGGAAAGGATCCTATGCAACAGAAGCAGTCAGATTCTTGTGTCAGCCTAGATAGCCCAATTCCTCTTTGAATTCAGTGTCTTTTTTCCAGGATTCCTCAAGTTTCTTTATTATTTTAATGAGTTCTGGTTTGATGTCTTTCCAGGCAATGGTAAATTCCTTGATAAACTTGGCTTCATTGGCCTCTCCATCCTCTAATGAGAGAATAATTGACTTCCTGTGTGCTGCCATTATCCTCATATAGACAGCATAAACCTGCTCTTTCTCATTCTCTTCAAATGCCTTGCACTCATGCATGCTTGTCACAGTTGCCTCTGGCTGCACAATATCCTCAAGTATTTTTGAATAGAATTCAATTTTTTCGACAATCTTTTTCCTTATTTCCCTTAATAAATATTTTTTTTCTTCAATACTGCTGATCTCAAAATCCCAGTCAAGAGCCTCAAAATCAGGCAGACTGAACTTTTTTCTCAATCCCTCATACATTTCTTTTATTTCCATTTTAAAAAAAAGCCCCCGGTGAGACTTGCACTCACGACCTGCTGATGTCAAAATGCCAAAGCATGTACAAGTCAGCCGCAATAGCTACTATGCTACGGGGGCGTTGTAATAATCCACCGGAGCGACCAAAAAATCATGTAATAATTTTTTAAGTATGCTACGGGGGCATATAAATATAAAGAGTATCAGGACTATTTATAAAATTTGTTGTTAGAATCACTGTTGCCTGTATAGATTGAGAAAAGACCTTATCATTATGATTAATTGGCTAAGATCGCTTTTGACCTCATTCTTGAAGCTCACAGTGTAGTTTTTGAATGCAAACTTGTCAAGTAATGTCCTTATGAAGAAAAACATTGGCTTCATCTCCCATCTGTGCTCATAGTCAGTCTCTAAGTATGCATCAAACACAAATTGTACTTTTCCCTGGTTTAATTTGACCTTGACACCTTCCTTTTCTACTTCAACTTCCTTGATATCACTCATCAGAATCCTGACCTTAATCACAGATTTTGCATAGTCTGTCAGCTTTTTCCAAGGCTCAAGCTCTAATTCAATATATTTTCCTTCTGCTTTCACTCTCTCAACATTCTTTTTTTCTCTCTTGTCATATCCTTTGTCTTCAAAAAATTCATCAATCATTGTGTATAGGTCTATTACACTGAACAAGCCTTCATATGTGAGCCTGTTCCTGTCCACAATTATTTCTCTTTCTGCCATTTTTTAGACCTCTTTATTAAAGAGGGATTGAAAATCCTCAGAAATTCATTTGAATTTCTGGCATTAATACCTGTACCTTGATGAGTCTGTCGGAGTTGACATTCCTAATGACTGTTTTGTGACAAGATGCAATTTATAGATGTGGTAATAAAGCTCGTCAGTCCATCCACCTTGTATCTTGGTGAACAACAAATATTTATTTATCCATTCTCTTATGCCCTCTAAGAATTTCCCTTTTTCAAAATAATTGTTCCAGTCCAATTCAACTTCTCCGTCCATTTCAATCAAGACTCTTGCATCCCACATCTTTTTCTTTTTACTGTCCTTGACCACATCCACTTCTTTTATGTCCCAGATATGGAAATAAACTTTTATCCTGTATAATACATAGCCTGTGACTTTTCTTTCAGCTTTCCATTTCAATTCCTGCTCATATCCGGCAGGAGAAGGGACTTTATGCTTGTAGGTTCCTTCATTGAATTCATAGTTAGAATCAATGAACCATCTTCTCATATTGTTTGTTAGCTCCTTATAATCAAACAATCCTCTGTATTTAATCCTTGCTATTGGTAGTGGAAATTTTGTTCCCATTTTTATTCATAATCCTCATTGATTTGCCATTGCTCTCCTTCTTCTTCTGGTAGATAGGTCATCAGCTTGAAGTAGGTCTTCATGTGTTCCTGGAACCTGTATATTTCCCTGTATAATTCTCTTCTATGCATGCTGAATGGGACCTTGAATACCCTGTTCCTGAAAACTTCATAAAAGCTTCCTAATAGCCAGTGGTTTTTCCATTTATTCTGATAATCAACAACAACCCTTGCATTTAGTTTTATCTCTGGTTCCCCATGATGAGCCTTGAATTTTACTCCATTCCTTACTACTTCCACATCTTTTAATAAGATTATATGGACATCTATGTCCAGTTGATATTTGTAATATGAGTTATACACTCCATCAGGAAACTTCTCCAGCCTCCACCATATCCAAAGTTCTTTTCCTGATTGTTGTGCTTCTTTCTGAAGAAAGAACTTTTCCGGAAAATCCTCATCAGCCCTTGTGCACCATCCATATTGCACTAGCCATTCATGCATAAGGACATATAGGTCCTTCAGATTGAAATAATCCTTATGTTTGAGAACTGCTCCATCTATTGCAGTGATATAATCCCCTTCAAGGCGATGCTTCACTTCATTGGTTCTCTCTGCCATAATACTATATTAAATCATGCTATTTATAATTTTTTCTTTTTTGATGGGGAAATATGCATTATTTTTAGCAAAATTATTTAAATACTCAAATAAATCATTATATTGATAGCGATGATTGTGGGGGTTGTTGGCAAGGCCAATGTTGGAAAGAGCACTTTCTTTAAGGCAGCTACTTTGGCAGAGGTAGAGATAGCAAACTATCCATTCGCAACCATAAAACCAAATCATGGAGTGGGATTTGTCAAGGTTGAATGCCCTGAGAAGTTTTTTAAAGTTAAATGTAATCCTAGGTTTGGTTATTGTATGGATGGAATCAGATTTGTCCCTATTGATATGATTGATGTTGCTGGGCTTGTTCCAGGAGCCCATGAAGGAAAAGGTATGGGAAATCAGTTTCTGAGTGATCTTAACCAGGCTGATGCTTTGATACATGTTGTTGACATCTCTGGATCGACTAATGAGAAAGGCGAGCCTATTGATCCTGGCTCTTATGATCCTGCTTATGACATCCGATTCTTGGAAGAAGAGCTTGATTACTGGTATCTTGGAATCCTTAAGAAGGGATGGGAGAAGTTTGCCAGGTCTGTCCAGCAGACTCATGGCGATATTGTCAAATCCATTGCAAAACAGTTGTCTGGACTAAATGTTGACGAAGATATGGCTAAAGAAGTCCTTGAACAGCTGAATCTTACTGCCGGCAATATCACTGAATGGAGCAGTGAGAACCTTTTTGACCTTGCAAAAGAATTCAGGAAAAGGACTAAGCCTATGATAATTGCTGCAAACAAGATTGATGTTCATGGTGCAAAAGATAATTTTGAGAGGATCAGGAAGGATTTCCCTGATTATGTGATTATCCCTTGTTCTGCTGAATCTGAATTAGCCCTTAGGGAAGCTGCCCACCATGAATTGATCAGATACATTCCTGGAGAGGATGATTTTGAGATAATCAAGCAGGATAAGCTTAATGAAAAGCAGCTAAAAGCACTTGGATTCATCAAGACCAATATTCTTGGCATCTTTAAGTCAACAGGAGTTCAACAGGTAATTGACTATTCTATTTTCAAGACTCTTGAGTACATGCCTATATTTCCTGGAGGCGTCCATAAATTAGAGGATTCTGACGGCAGGGTTCTTCCTGACTGTTTTTTACTGCCAAAGAACTCAACTGCACTTGACTTTGCATTCAGGGTCCATACTGATTTTGGCAAGAATTTTATCAGGGCCATTGATGTAAAGAAAAGGTTGACTGTCGGCAAGAATCATGTCCTAAAGCCAGGTGATGTTGTAGAGATTGTTGCGAATAAGTAATTCAAATTTATAGAAATAAACAAGGTAATGTTATGGGAATCCAAACTGAATACAACCCAGATCTTGCATTAAGAGATATTTCTGAATTTGACAATGGAAACAGGAAAAAAGAAGAATGTATTCCTTCAGATATTAAAGAAGGAGAAACATATGATTTTCTTAAGAAAGGACAGAGAAACTATTGGATTGAGGGGGAGATTCCACTTATTGAGACAAAAGGTGAGCAGAAGCTGTCAAAGCCATTGGCAAGCATAGTGGTATTAGAAGCAACTCATTTTCTTCTTGATGGAAAGCCTTGGACTAAAGGGAAATATAAAGTTGTTGAAATCTTTAAAGATGACAGAATAAGGTTCAATGGGTTTGACAAGGTTGATTAATCATGCCCTAAATGGTTTGCTTCTCTTCCAGAATTCATCAAATATTGTTGAATATTTTCAATGATTAGATTTATAGAAAAGTCTCTTTTCTCAAAACTGGTAAAAGCTCATATTCCTGGCTCTCATAATAAATATTCCAAGATTTGAGAAAATCTTCAATCTCCCTCTTAATTTTGATTGGTACGAGAATAACTGACCTCGTCAAAACAGTCCCTCCTGATTTTAATACATTCTTTAACCCTCTTTCAAATTGCACTTTCTGGACATTGGACAATTTTTTTAAGCTATACTTGAACAAGACAGATGGTTTAATTTTATATAATTCATAAAGAAACTTATTTTTCTTGACGCTGAACCCTTCTTTAATAAGTGTTAGCCATATTGGCTGATAAATTGACTCTAAGTCAATTATTTCTATATCTCCATTTTTTACAACTGATTTTATCATTCTTTTTATTTTTTCCATCCCCCGGTTATTTCTGACAATTATAGCTATATCCATATCATTTGGAATTCCGCCTTTTACAAAAGAGCCGAAGAAAATTATGTCTAATACATTCTTATCTAATAATTTTTTTAATTTCTTCTGGTAGTTCTTCAATTTTGCTGATTTTTGTGATTCCATCTTTGATCTCCTTGCATGCTTTGTTTAAGACAGGTTTTGAGTAGGCATCAGTATAATGTGAAAAAATTTCGTCTACAATCGGGTATACTAAAGAACCACCAGTCAGAGACTGGTGGGATTCATTAAATCCACAACTACATTATGATAGGACTGGTGGTTCTTAGTGCTCAGAATTTTCCAGATTATGCAGGCAGAATCATGCAAAGCTTACCACCAGTCAAAGACTGGATGGAAAATTCTGACATTTTAGGAAAATGATCTTCAAGAATCCTGAACCTTTCTCCATGGTTTTTTGGGAGCTTTCTTAACTTATTGAGGATGATCATATCACATAATGCAAACAATGATTTTGATAGCAGTATTGTAGCATTCTTGTATCTTTGTTTTTCAAATTGCTCAATGCCCCCTTCATACTCCTCTTTAAATGTGTTTACTAACTCTTCCATTAGCAAAATAATGAATCAGTGCTAGTATATAAATGTTTTTGTTTAACAAGCAATCCTTATTTATCGTTTTTGGTTAATAGAAAACATTATGTTTTTAATTAACTATTCTATCTTAATTATTCATATTTGTTAATAAAAAACAAATCTTATATACTCAATATCATCCCCTAAATGGTTTGCTTCTCTTCCAGAACTCATCAAAATATGCTTTGAATGAATCTGCTATGTCCTGATTGGTTATTTCTACTGTGATTACAGTTGGTGATTGGAGCATTACTTGAACAGTGTCTTTATAAATACCAAATAATGCTGGAGTTTTTATGTCAGTGGGCATGATCCTTGCTATGCTTCCTTTGTATGAATTTCTATTTCTTAATATTTTTGGATCAGTTCCTTTGTTGAATAAAGCTCTCATCCCAATCCCTGATTTCATCCTCTTCACATGATCTTTTTTCCAATATCTATGCTGTTCTTCTGGCTGATATGCTGGAACTCCTAAATAATAAATATTTTCTCCTCTCTTTAATCTTTGATATATTTTTTCATGGCAGGTTCTTAATCCCTTATAGCCTAAATATATTGTCGCCTCAGACTTTTCAGTAAGTTTTTGCTTCAGCTCTAACTGTGGAAGCAGTTCTTCAATCTTTTCTTTTACTTCACTAAGTTCATCTTCTTTTTTATTAACATATTCAAGTATCTTATCAGGACCCGCTGCCTGAAAATGCTTTATCTTTTCCTTAATTATATAGGAAACAAGGCCTTTCTCTATTAGTTTTTCAAGGATTGGATAAACTATTGATTTGGAAATCCCTGATTTTTTTATTATTGGCCCAGTTGTGCTTAATCCTTTTTCAAGCAGTGCTAAATAAACCTTAATCTCTCCTTCTGTCAATCCTGCTTTTTTGAATAATGATATGTCCATTCAATATGATATCAATGTGCACTTTATAAAGTTTTTGATTAGTTACACCAGTAGTGGTATACTAATATTTATAAACCAGACTTCATTCCCATTGCATTAACTGTTTTTAATAAATTGGGTGACTAAAGAAAACAAAAAAGCTAGTGATAACTATAAATGAACAACACAGGTGAGAAGTATGAAGCTACTAGAGATAATACAGGAACTTGAAGATGCTCCTTTTGTAATGTATTGCCTAAGGCATCAGGAAACAGTGATGAATGCTTTGGGTTATGGAAAAGAGGATACAGATCTAACTTCAAAAGGTAGGAAGGATATTGATAAATATGTGGCAATGATTGAAGCTATAGGTGTTCATAATATTCACACTATTTTCACAGGCAAATTACCAAGGCATCAACAGACAACTTCTGGATTATTGGAAGGAATTGGCTTATACAAAGGAAAGATTGTTCATGATGAGCGCCTTAATGCAATGATTGGAGGGGATCTTTTTGAAGAACCTGATCCAAGAGTTATTGAAGCAAGATACAATCTTCAGAGATTCAAGCATGGAGAAGATGGTCTTTATCATGGGGAATTTGAAGGACAACCTTTATGCTTTGATCCTGAAAGAGAATTTGTCTTGCCATGGGAGTTTTATTGCACAGGAACAGTTGACAAAGTTTTAAGAAGATTTATATTTCAACATGAATGTCCTTTGTCCAGTTTTGATGAAATAGATACAAAAGCAAGGTCTTTTCAGAGAGAAATAGCTTCAAGAATCCATTCTGATGAACGTTTTAGGGCTGTCAGCATTGGATCTTGCTCTGCAATTGGACCAAACCTAGAATTGGCAAAGTATGGAACCATAGGGGAGAATATAGTGCATTACCCCTTTGGAGATGTGAGTCCAAAAGAGATCGAAGCATACCAAAAAGGAAAGGGTAAGTTTGGTGAAAGACTCTATCCACAGGAACATGATGAGTTTTCTGTTTTTTATCTTGCAAAGGAAGATATAGACCAAAAGAGAGAAAGATTTAGAGTTCATACTATACGTCACGGTATTGCCGATGCTCTATAAAAAAATGAAAATCAATAAATCTGACTTGATCTATATTGGGAGGTATAAGACCCCTCTTTTGTATCTTTATTTTGTCAATAATTGGGTGTCTCATAAAGAATCAGGGAAATACGGGATTAATGCCAATAGTTTTACTGACATTTGGCTGGATGGACACTGGTTTACTAGCAAAAAAGAGTGGGAAAACATTAAAAAAATGACAGCTGATGCTGTAAAAAACAAAGATACCTCTTTTTTTCAGGATTTTTTCTCCTTAGCTCAAGATGAAACAGATAAATTGCTCAAGATATCAAATAAGATAAATTCACAAGAAAATATATCTCCAGAAATTTTTCAAGAATTATTTGATGCCCTTACAAGTTTCGAGTTTCCTTGGATATTAAGTCTTCCTATTGGTGAAGCATTAGAATCAAACACAATTGACTTATTTAATTCAATTTCAAATGAGCATTTGGAGTCTTTTTTCATACCATCTAAGCAAACTATGATAAAAAAACAAAATGAAGAATTGAGTTTAATAAGAAATAACCTAAAAGATTCTGATTTACTTGAAAAATTAAAAGGTTTATCCGCACAGCAAGCTCTTATATTAATTAGTCTTGAAAATCCTGAAATCCATCAATCAATTAAAAATCATGTTAAAGAACATAAATGGATTGGTATGATGCATATGTGGGGAAGCCCTTATAATGAAGAGAAATGCATTAAACAAATATTGAATATGAAATACATTTCAAACACAAAATCAGTTGATTTAGAACTTTTTGAGAATCTTTTGTGGATAAAACAACACACAAGGGATCTTGTTTATTGGAGAAATAACTTTGCTGAAACATGCTCTTTAGTAAGTTACAAAATCTTGCCTCTGCTTGAAAAAGCCTCAAGCAAATTAGGATTAAATTGGGATAAAGCAGGATGGCTATCTCCTGATGAATTTATTGATGGTTTAAATGGAAACAATATTCCAGACATCAAGATTATTCAAGATAGAAAAAATGTATATGGTTTATTGTATGCTAATAAAAAAAATCTGATATTAACATGTGAAAAAATCAATGAATTGCTCAATTTACTTTTGGAAACACCAAAAGATGAGAAAATTAAAGGCCTGTCATCTTATCCTGGAATTGTCCAAGGCAGAGTAAAAATAATCCTGTCTCCCTCAGATATCTCAAAAGTAGAAGATGGTGATATTATTGTTTCTCCCGAAACTACTCCGGACTTTCTGCCAGCATTAAGTATAGCAGGAGCAATAGTCACAGATCAAGGAGGGATGATCTGCCATGCTGCAATTGTCGCCAGAGAAATGAAGACTCCTTGTGTTGTAGGCACAAAGGTTGCGACAAGACTATTGAAAGAAGGTGATCTTGTTGAAGTCGATGCAAACAAAGGAATAGTCAGAAAAATCAAATAACTTTCTTATCTCATCAAAACCCTCTCAACCCTCTTCCATTCAAAAGTGTTAAAAATATCCTTTTTCTCGCACCATCCTCTTCTCGCTGTCCCAACTCCGTATCTCATTGCATTTAATCCATCTACTGAATGAGCGTCTGTGTTTATCGCTAATTTAACACCCATCTCGATTGCAATCCGTGCATTTACTTCATTCAGGTCAAGTCGGTGAGGATGTGCATTGATTTCAACAATGATATTCCTTTCTTTTGCTTTTTCAAGAACCTTTGGGATATTGATATTAAAAGGATCTCTCTGCAATAACAATCTCCCAGTTGGATGTGCTAGCATGTGCACATTTGGATTGTCCATTGCTTTCATCATTCTTTCTGTCATCTCTTTCTCTGTCATCTTGAATCCTGAATGTATTGCAATGATCACAAAATCCAGTTTCTTCAACAATTCATTTGGAGTGTCCAAAGAACCATCTTTCTTTATCTCAGCCTCAATCCCTTTCAATATTCTCAGGCCATTTAATTTTTGATTCAATTTATCAATGTCACCCATCTGCTTCAATCTCTGCTTTCTCTGCACTCCTCCTGCAATTTTCAGAGATTCTGAATGGTCTGTAATCGCTATATACTTGTGCCCAACCTTTTTTGCAGCTATTGCCATCTCTTCGATTGTGTTCCTCCCGTCGCTGTAGACTGAATGCATTTGCAAATCCCCTTTAATGTCTTTTAGCTCAACCAATTTAGGAATCTTATTATTTAGACCTAATTCAATCTCGCCTCTATTTTCTCTGAGCTCATAAGGAATCCATTGCATCCCTAATTTTTTATACAATTCCTTCTCATCCTTTCCTGCAATTTTTTTCTTCTCACTAAACAGTCCATATTCTGAAAGTTTCATTTTTTTCTTGATAGCAACCTGCCTGACAGCAACTCCATGCTCTTTTGATCCTACAAAATACTGCACAGCACTACCAAATGAGTCTTCCTTAACAATCCTGAGATCAACCTGCAGTCCATTTCCTAAGACAACTGATGATTTGGTGGTTCCTTTTGCCAAGACTCTTTTCACATAATCTAATTTTGTGAAATAATCCATCACTTTTCCAGGATCCTTAGAGACACATAATAGGTCAACATCACCTATTGTCTCTTTCATCCTTGCCAGGCTTCCTGCAATAAATGCATTATCCACTTCTTTCAGGCTTGAAAGCCTTTCCTTGAGCCTTTCTGCCATTGGCAGGATCTCACCTAGCAGGTGCCTTTTGGCAGAATCCTTTTTCATCAATCCATCTAGGATCTCTTGCTCTGTTTTTTCAGAAAATCCTTTTATATCCCTTAATTTTCCTGATTTAACCACTTTCAACAGATCTTTTCTTGTCTTTACCTTAAATTCTTCATAGATTTTCTTTGCTGTCTTGGGCCAATATTCTGTATATCTAACAGTTCAATTATGGCAGATGGAATCTCTTTCTTTAGCTTTTCAAGAAAATCCAGTCTTTTGTTCAATAATATCTTCTCTATTTTCTTGGAAATTCCAGATCCGACTCCTGGTATGTCATCCAGGCCTTTCAGCCCCTTTTCTCTATAGATGTCTTCAACTGCCTTAGATATGTTCCTGATGCTGATGGCAGCCCTCCTATAGGCGATCGGCTCCCACTTCTCTCCTTTGATGTCTACCAGATCAGCCATCTTATCCAGAATGTCTGCTACTTCAAGATTTCTCATAAATATTGAGTTTAAGAAAACAACTTTATAAATTTTATTAGAATTATCTCACTTCTTATCAGCAAGCCTCTTGAATGACTGGATAAGATCAATCATATATTTCCCTTCTTCAAGCTTGAACACTAGTGGCTCTCCTTTGAAGAGATGGACAAGATCAAGTTCATATTTTCCTGGTTTGCTCACTCTTATTGCCTCAAGATCAAGAACGACTGGTGAATCCCTGTCAACCTCTGAGCCTACTAGGTCAAACACATCTTTTTCAATCTGTTTCTTGTCGCTGTCTGTCAGCCTGACTTCAGCTGTCAATCTCTTTGCTTCCTCAAGTTTGGCTTTCTTAATGTAAAAGAACAGCCTTCCTCCGCAATTGCATCCTTTGAGGATTTCAGCTGCTCCATCATCATAGAATATGTTGCATCTTACGCATTGGTGTGGCATCTTTACCTGATTTTTTAATTTTTTGTCTTTATTTTATATTTTTATTTCCTTTTCAAGCAATTTGTGTCCGAATTCATGCGCGTTTAGAAGCAATTGAATTCGTTACCTTATAAATTTTTTTAGGTCTCATATGCATCAAAAACCTTAACTTAACCATCACATTTCTGCTTTTTTTCTGTTTTTATTTCTTCCTCCTTCCATTCCTTCTCTTTCCAATTGATTTCGTTGCTTCTTCTGTGAATAATTGTATCTTGTTCGGGTCTTTCTTGATCTCTTTCACAACTGTTGCTGGCCCGATTATTGTCAGTCCTTGCCTGTCGCCTAAAATCACATTTACAACTCCGTTTTTTACTCTTCCAAATATGTCTTTATTTTGATTCTCTGGATATATCACGCTCAGCTCAATTCCTTTGAAATCATCATTTATCTCTTCCATAGTCACTTTGATAAGTTCAGCTTCTTCCTCTTTCTTGAGTTTTCCCTGCAATAGCACAATCTTGTTCTCCTTTGCTATGTTCAGCAGCTTTCTTATTCTGCCTATAGAACTGAGGCCTTCTATTTCTGAGTATGGAACAAATTGTAAAGTTAACATTTACATACACCTCTTTTTGTTACCCAGCCATTGCGAATAATGCTTCGTAAAATTTGTCAATGTTTGTGCCGTACTTGGCTGAAATCCCAATTACATCATACTGTGGAAAGGCTGATTGTATCTTTTTTATGCTTGACTTTTTTAAATCTAGCTTGTTTGCAACGATCAGGACAGGTATGTCCCTTGCCTGCAGGTTGCCGATGATTGTGATATTGACCTGTGAATATGGATCTTTTGTCGAGTCCAGGACAATGACAACAGTGTCCATGTCATCCAGCCATTTGATTGAGTCAATCACTCCTTTTGTTGCCTCTTTTGCCCTTTTTTTAGCTTCATTCTCTTTCAATCCTTGCTTCATAAAGTCTTCATAGTCAATCTTTGTTGCTATTCCTGGTGTATCAACCAGATTGAAGGACAATTCTTTTGATCCACGCTTAATATTAATCTGCTCCTTTATATTTATTTCCCTTGTTTCATGTGCAATGTTTGAGACTTTGCCCATATCTTCTCCAAGCCAGTCTTGGCAGATCTTGTTTGCAAGAGTGGTCTTTCCTCCGTTTGGAGGCCCATATAGCCCTAGCTTTAAGTGTCCTTTTTTCTTGAAAAGGTTATTTAGAACTTTTGCAATGAATTTTTTTAATAAATCTATCATTTAATCACCATTATTTTGGATTAGTTATTCTATTTTTTAACTGATTTAGCTTTAAATACTTTTCTATTATATAAAATACATAAACAACTAACCCCTTGCAGAAATCATCACATAATCTCCTTCTCCCAAAAAAGACATTTCAATACATCTGTCAATTAAAGAACCACCAGTCATAGACTGGATGGAAAATTTCTGGCATTTTATAAGGAATTCAGAAAAGTTTATAATATTCTTAATCTATATTAATATTATGCTGCCTGAAGTAAAGAAATCTATTGAAGATTCGATCCATATCATAATAAAGGCAGTGAGAGAGTCTGATGTGCTTCGCCTTAGAAAACTCAGTAACTTCACTATTAGAAGCGCTTCTGTCTATCAGGATGAGGATTCAGTGAGTTTTGCAGTCATCACTTATTCCCTCTCAAAGATAATTGAAAGGAATAGGGATGAATCCTCATTGACACATAAGAAATTTATCCAGAAGACTGTGATTTTCCTGAGAAGGATGAGAAATGCTCTTGAAAAAGAGGATTTCAAGGCATATAGGATAATCCTTGAAAGGATATTCTCGACAATTGAGAACATTGATGACAAGCTCGCCATTTATATCCAGGAAGTTGTGGAAAAATCCAAGATTAAGAAAGGGTCTACTTTCTATGATCAGGGCATTTCTATCGCCAGGTCTGCTGAAGTCCTTGGAATATCTCAATGGTCTCTTATGAATTATGTTGGCCAGACCAAGATAATTGATTCCTCTTACACAGAGGGTGTTCCTATCAGGAATAGGCTAAAGATTGTGAGGGAAATTTTTGATTTGCAATGAAATCACTGATATTTGATACAGGATCAATAATATCTATGGCTTTGAATAATCTTCTCTGGATTCTTGACCCTCTTAAAAAAAGGTTTAAGGGAAAGTTTTTTGTGACAGAAGAGGCTAAGATTGAACTGATTGAGACACCGCTTAAGATAAGGAGATTTGAATTTGAGGCTCTTCAGACACTTGCATATTTTAAGAAGAACACTCTTGAGGTCATAGCAAGTCCTGAGATTGACAAGCTCCAGGATTATCTTCTTGATCTTGCAAACAAGTCTTATAAGTCAAAAGGCAAGTATATCACGATTGTGCAGAGAGCAGACATGGAAGGGATTGCAGCAGCTGTTTTTCTCAATTCAGAAGCATTTGTTGTTGATGAGAGGACATCAAGATGGCTGATTGAGAAACCAACTCAGCTCAGGGATCATCTATCATCAAGGCTCAATAGGGATATTGAGATTGACCAGACTAACCTCAAGAATTTCCAGAAAGAAGTGAAGAATGTCAAGTTCCTCAGGTCTACTGAGCTTGGATATGCTGCCTACAAATTGGGATTGCTTGATGAATATGTTCCTGAACTTCCAAATGCAAAGAAGATGCTGCTTGAAAGCATGCTTTGGGGGCTTAAACTCAGGGGTTGCGCTATCTCAAAAAAAGAAATATTGGAGATTGTAAGGTCAGAAACATGATATCTCCTCTATAAAGAAATAAGCAATGAAAAGACACCGTCCTTTAACCTCTTGAAAATTATGGAAATTTCCAAAAGCTTTATAAACTTCAACATTTTGTTTTTGATTAATAAGACATTTATCGTCTAAAAAAATTAAAGGGGGAAAAACAAATGGCAGAAAAAGTAGCAAAAGTAGGAGTAAAAAAAGTGTCTGGATACCTGTATTTTGTTGACAAAAAAGGCAATGTTTCCAGAGCTAAGATGGCTCGAGGAAAAAAGAAAGGAAAAGCAAAGATTGAAGTCGTGGCAAAAGTAGGTGTCAGCAAAAAGAAAGGATACCTATACTTTATTGACAAGAGTGGCGACGTGAGCTGCGCAAAGATGGCCAGAGGCGGCAAAAAGAAAAAGGCCAAAAAGAAAGGAAAGAAGAAGACATAAATCTTCTTTTTTATTTTTTTGTTCTGATTTTTTTTTCCTTTTATTTATAAATTATGATAGCTGATAAAATCTGATTCTGAATTCACGAAAAAGTTATTTAGGATTTTTTGTGTCCTAAAAATCTCTGATTTTTAGGACACTCGAAATACAACCAATTGAATTCGTTCCTTTTTTTAATTTTTTAAATGATCTGTTTATTTCTTTTGAAGAAATCTCATTAGGGAAATTTTTTGAAATCTTAGATGATAGTCTTTTCCTTAACTTGAATGTATTTGCGTTTTTGGCATAAGCAATCCAACCCTCAAAAAAATCATATATCACATCATAATCAATATTAGCTTTATGATATTTCTCCTTTAAAACATCATACTTTCTTATCATCTTTTTCAAATTTTGCTTTTTTAACAGTTTATGATAATAAAATACTCTGAAGCCTAGGAAAACTAATTTGTTTTTTAAACGAATTATTTTTGATTTATCAGGATGAAGCTCAATTTTTAATCTCTGATTTAAGAAGTGGTTGATTTTATTCTCATATTTTCTTAATTTACACTTATCTTGGTCTAATATGACAAAGTCATCAACATACCTAATATAATATTTAACTTTAAGATTGTGCTTGATAAATTGGTCTAGCTCGTTGAGATAAGTATTGGCAAAGAATTGAGAAGTTAAATTGCCTAGAGGCATGCCTTTAATGCAATCGCCCCCATCCACAGAGTTACAAACTATTTTCCTTATTAGCCAAAGAACCTTATTATCACTTATCTTTTTTCTAATTATGTCCATCAAAATATTATAGTCAACAGTCTCAAAAAACTTTTTAATATCAGCCTTAAGGACATAACAAGGAAATGTGTTGTTTTTGCTTGCTTTTCTCTTAAAATAATCAAAACGCTGAATTGCCTTTATAGTCCCTTTATCCTTTCTATTGGCATAAGAATCATAAATAAATAGTTTTTCAAATATTGGCTCAAGTACATTGCACAATGCATGATGCACTATTCTGTCTCTAAAATCAGACTTGCTGATTTTTCTTGTCTTTGGATCTCTAACTATGAAGTTTACCAAAGGTTTCGGCTTATAAGAATGCAGTAATAATTCAAAACGAAGCAGGAGAAGATTATCTTTCAAGTCTCTTTCAAAGTTGATAACATAATCTTTGTTTGATTTATGTTTTCTTGCTTTTTTATATGCTAAATAAAGATTTTCATAAGAACATAATTCATTCCATAAGTGCTTATAAGTCTTCATTGCAAGAATCCCAGCAAATGTCCAGGCTATTCTGAGGAAACGACCATTGTTGTTGAAGTTGTTCCTATCATTAGCATTAGACCTATTGTTGGAATTGTTGACATACCAAGGCCGAACCTCTGTAGCTCTCTTGCTGCATTTGCACTGCTGCTTCATCTCTTCGTTGCCTACCAAGTGTTGCAGCTGTATTCTATGACATGGTATATGCCTTAGCAAAAGAGCATGTAGCCTAGACACCAATTCTGCCAAATCATCTTGATATCATTGGCAAAGTAAATGCCGAGACAAAAATAACACATAAAATTAAGAATTAATAAATTTTATTGTTCTGCATTAACTCTTATTCTAGCCTGATAAAATTCATTTGCCTTAGCCAAAAGAGCTGCTACATCTTTCTCACTTCTCAAACCAGTTCCTAAGACAACTTTTAAAGCTTCGTCATAACTGGGTTTTTGTGCAGCGGCGCCTTCGGCGCCCTTTTGATCAAGTACCCTGAGGAAACGACCAAAGTCGTAGAAGACGTCCCCACCATTAGCATAAGACCTATTGTTGGAATTGAAGACAAACCAAGGCCGCACCTTATAATCTTCAACATCAGTCCTAACAAAAAAAGCCATACCAACACCATCTGGAAAGCAATTATTCTTTTGAGCCTCAGGAACATACTTATCTTTTAGGAATTGAAAAGATTCTTTATAGTCTTGCTCTGTTGCATTATTCTTACCAACAGCTAATTCTAGCCATCCATCATGAATTGCAATCTCATCTGGACTTAATCTAACACCTATTTTAAAAGCACCTGCCTTCTCTAAGTCTTTCCTATTTATCTCGCTTAACTGGCCTTTAACACTCTGATACTTATCGACCCTAATAGCATAATCCGCCTCAGCATCTTTAACATCAGATTTACCAATGATTATAAACTCCCTGCCTTGAGATTGCAAATAAACCTCCTCATCAACAGAAAAAGAACCATCAGGATTAACAGAAGCATCAATAATACTGCTCAAATCAAAACCATGATCAACCTTAAAACAATGCCTATCATCCTCATTAACACCACCATACAAGCACATAGTCCTAGAATCAAGCCAAGTCTTCCACAAATCAGTGCCATCATGCAAAATAGGAGAATCAACCCTTGTATTCATATTCTGCCTAAAAAAATAAGCAGACTCAACAAGCTCTCTTAATCCTGCCAGAACATTTACATCTCTTAATAGATCTAATACCATTTTAAGCCAAAGAAGAGGTATAAATTTATAAACTTTTCTATTTTGTTATTACTATAAGATAGTGTAGGATAGAAGGAATTTTCTTTTTAATTCTTTAATTATAGTATATATATTTATTTAAAGAGGGATTGTTTAACAGTTCCAATGATAAAAGGCCAGGTCATATCAGGGCAGTTTGGAGAGATCATCATCAGGCAGAAGTCTGATGCTGAGATTGAATTAGGCGAGCTTCTGGTGGTAGACACACCTGAATCAAAGATCATTCTCCAGGTATTTGACCTTATGTATGGCTCGCAGATCTCGCAGTTGAACAGGGAGCTCATCTCTGGGATGGAGCTTGAGGAAGACACCAATATTGAGTTCCTTGATCCTCAGCTCAGGAATTATCTTCTTGCCAAGCTTAAGAATTTGGTGGCTGTCTCAAAATCCAGGGCAAGGATTTCAAAGACACTCCCTGGATTCTTCTCCCATGTCAGGGAGCTGGAGAAGAGTGATCTTGATTTTTTGACAAAGCCAAAGAATGAATTATTCTTAGGTTCTTTGAGGTCTGGATCTAAAGATATTGACTTTCCTGTTTTTGCAGACGGAAAAAAAGTATTCTCCCATCATGTCCTGATACCAGCGACCACAGGCAGGGGTAAGAGCAACTTAACATCAGTAATCCTCTGGAACACTCTGGAAAAGGATTATTGCGGGACATTAGTCCTTGATCCGCATGATGAGTATTATGGAAGAAACTCTCCTGGATTAAAAGACCATCCACAGAGCAGGAATAAAGTCATTTATTACACACCAAAAGACCCTCCTGTCGGTTGCAGGACACTCAAGATAAATCTTAGGAAGATCACTCCTGCCCATTTCAATGGTGTTGTTGACTGGTCTCCTGCACAGCATGAGGCGTTGAATGTTTATTTCAAGCAGTATGGGAATGAATGGATTGAGTCAATCATAATTGAAAAGCCTGTCCAGGGATTTAATGAAGCTACTTTGGCTGTCATCAAGCGCCGTCTCCTCAACATCCTGGATCTGCAGTTGACAAACAATCAGATCTTCTGCAAAGGTATCTTCGATCTCCAGTCTGGAGCAACTACTTTGGATGATATTGCAAAAGAGCTTGAAGAGGCAAAGACTGTTATCATTGACACATCAAACTTCTCTGGCCAGGTTGAAATCTTGATTGGATCTCTCATAACAACATCAATCTTCAGGAAATACAAGAATTACAAGATTAAAGGTGAACTGAGGGACAAGCCAGTGATCTCAGTGATCCTTGAAGAAGCTCCCCGTGTATTAGGAAAAGAAGTGCTTGAGAAAGGCCCAAACATTTTCTCGACTATTGCAAGAGAAGGAAGGAAATTCAAAGTCGGCTTGATTGCAATAACACAACTCCCATCATTAATCCCAAGAGAAATCCTTGCAAATATGAACACTAAGATAATACTTGGCATTGAGATGGCTTCAGAGCGCCAGGCTGTGATTGAGTCTGCCTCCCAAGACCTTTCAGAAGATAACCGAACAATTGCATCCCTCGACATAGGCGAGGCAATTGTCACCTCAAACTTTGTAAGGTTTGCCATTCCTATCAAGATCCCTGATTTTAGGGAGGTTGTCAAGAATAAGGACAAGACACAGGAAACACTGAAAAAAGATTTTTCAGGAATTGGTGGAATCTAACATTTCAAGTAATATCAAGACAACAAAAAAATGAGATCATGAAACCGAATTCATTTGATTTACATTCCATTGAATTCGTCAGTTATTAAAAAAAAAATTAATCACAAAAAAAGAAAATGACTAGAAAATGAAATTCGCGCATATGGCTGACTGCCACATAGGATCATGGAGAGACCCTAAACTTAGACAGATTTCAATAGACGCATTCATCAAGGCAATTGACATGGTCATTGAATTGAATGTTGATTTTCTTCTTGTCTCAGGCGATCTTTTCAACACTTCAATGCCAGGTGTGGATATTCTGAAGGCAGTTGTGATAAAGCTTAAGCAGCTGAAGGACAGGTTCATCCCTGTGTATATCACTGCTGGATCGCATGATTTCTCGCCTTCTGGAAAGACTATCTTAGATGTCCTTGAGCATGCCGGCTTGTTGATAAATGTTGTCAAGGGATCTGTTGAAGATGAAAAGCTTAGGCTGGTTTTCACAATAGACCAGAAGACTGGGGCAAAAATAACTGGGATGCTCGGAAAAAAAGGAATGCTGGAAAAGCATTTCTATGAAGCCCTTGATAAAGAATCTTTAGAAAACCAGGAAGGCTTCAAGATATTCATGTTCCATACTGCCCTTACTGAATTCAAGTCAAAAGAGCTTGAGAAGATGGATTCTGCTCCATTATCATTATTGCCAAAGAATTTTGATTATTATGCTGGTGGCCATGTGCATGAGATTATTGAGAAAGAGGAGCCGGATTATAAAAAGATAATCTATCCAGGTCCTTTGTTCCCTAACAATTTCGCTGAGATTGAAAAGCTTGGCAGGGGCGGATTTTATGTTTATGAGGACAATAAGACAGAGTATTATCCAGTTCAGATCTGCAACACTTTCTCTGTCAAGATCAATGTTGAGAACAAGCCTCCTGAGGCTGTCAGGCAGGAGATTTTGGACAGGATTGATAATCAGGAATTTATCAATACAATTGTCACATTAAGGGTTAGTGGAATTTTGTCTTCTGGAAAGCCTTCTGATATTGATTTTGGAAAGATTTTCAAGCTGATCTATGACAAAGGGGCTGTTTTTGTCATGAAAAACACTTCAAAGCTTCAGTCTAAGGATTTTGAAGAGATCAAGATTGACTCTGGCAGTGTTGAGGATATTGAGGATTCATTGATAAGAGAGCATGTTTCTCAGATTAAGATGGAAAACCTCACTCCTGAAAAAGAGATCCTTCTCACAAAACAGCTGATTAACACCCTCAATATTGAGAGGGATGAGGGCGAGAGGGTCTCTGATTTTGAGAAAAAGATAAAAGATAATGTCAACACAATCTTAGAGATGGAAAAAAACTAAATTGTGAATCCTACATAATGTATAATATAAATCCTTTTAAATGATTTTCTTAAATCCTTATATATTGTTATAAGTGGGTGAAAAAAATTACTGGTGTTCAGTTTCAGCTGCCCAAGGGGGTTGAAGGCAAAGATGTCTCTGTCATAGAAGTAGGTCCATTTCAAGAGCCGGCACTGGCTGCTGAGATAAACAGGTTTCTTGGGACTGATATCAAAGGCATGACAAGGATTAATACTTATATTTTAGTCCATCCTCAAGGATTGCAGGGGATTGAGCAGCTTGTTCAAGGAAAGCCTTTTGTTGATCCGATCATCCACAGGGCAGCTTTGAATGGTTCTTTGGCTGATGAGCTTGGGTTGGAGTATAATCACGTGCTTCAAAGCCACCTTAATCCTGGAACAAGTGATTCTCAGGGTAAGATGGCATTAAGGCAGATGATGCTTTCTCTTGGAAGAGATATTTCAGAGGGTGATAATGGTTTTTACTCTCCTCAATTTTTTGTTGCTGGTGACCTTAATCCTGCACAGCTTGAGGCTATTTCTGCTTTTCTCGCAAATCCTAACCTTAATCAAAGGGCAAATATCTCAGCTCAAGCTTATAAAGCTGGATTTCCAATTGAAGTTCCTATTGTTACTCTTCCTCCTGAAATCAAGGTCAAGACATATGATGTTGCACATATGAGTGATGATGAATTAGTAGAATTAAGTTCTAATGGAAAATTCGCAGCAACACTTGAAGAGATGAAAATCTTTGCTGACATTTACAAGGATTCTGATTTCTTGGAAAAAAGAAGAGAGCTTGGATTGACTGGCGAAGCAACTGATGTTGAGGCTGAATTGTATTTTGGACTTAGATCAGAGCACTGCTTTCATAAGGAGTTCAATGCTAAAATTACTTTAGAAGACAGAGCTAATGATCCTGTATTTCAAAGGGCTTTTGAAAGAGGATGGCTTGCCAAGAATGACAAGGGTGAATATGTTTTAGAAGAGGGCTTGTTCAAGACATTTATCAGGGCACCTGCTGAAGAGATCTTTAAAAAATTAGAGAAAAGGGGCAAGAATTGGATTGCAAGCATGTTTACTGACAATTCTGGTATTGTCTATTATGATGAAGATTTCATGTTCTGCATAAAGTTTGAGACTCATAATTCTCCTTCTAACAAAGATCCTATTCAGGGGGCTAAGACTGGGATTGATGGGGTTAACAGGGACATCTTTGCCACAATGCTCGGTACTTTTATTCCGATTTCAAATCATTTCTTCTATTGCACTGGCAATCCTGAATACAGGGGATGGCTTCCTCCAGGAGTCAAGCATCCATATGAACTTTTAAAAGGAGTCGACCTGGGAGTCACAGAAGGTGGAAATGAATCACAGATTGCTACTTTAGGTGGAGGTCTTATTGTTGATCCTAGAAATATTGCCAAGATACTTCTTCATGCTGGCACAATTGGATGGAGTCCTGTCAGAGACGCTGAAGGCAGAAGTTATCTCGATACTGATAATCTTCCAAGTGTTGGAGATTTAGTTTATGTTGCAGGCCATGCTGTTGGCCGTGACGGAATTCATGGAGCTACTGAAAGCTCATTAAAAGCCTCTGCTCTTATAAGTCTTGGCCATGTCCAGGCAGATGACTCATTTACTCAAGTTAAGATGAGATATTGGATTGAAGAATGTGCATTAGCTCATTTATTCACAGAAATGGCTGACTCAGGTGCAATGGGTCTTGGTGCAACAGCTGAAATGGCTAGGCGTACAAATGGAATTTGGATAGACATGGCTAGGCATCCAAAAAAATATGTGGGAATCCAACCTTGTGAAATAATTGCTTCAGAAACCCAGGACAGGATGTTTCCTTTTTCAAAGCCTGAACATAGGCAAGAGCTCATGGACAGGGCCAAATTGCATGATGTTGAGCTGACAGAACTTGGCCATTTGACTGATTCAGGATATATCCATCTTCAGTATCAGGGAGACACTGTTGCATTGGTTCCTGTTGATAGGTTATTTGATCCAGAGCCAAGAAAGCATATGCATGCAACCTGGAGTGGAACTGGTAGCCAAGATCCTCCTCAAATTAAAGAATCTTACTCACTTGAAGAGACTTTATGTATTTTAATGTCAACTCCTGATAATGCTTCTCCTGAATGGTTTTTCAGGCAAAAGGATTCCCAAGTTGGAGGTATGACAATTCAAGGGCCAATGCTTGGCTTAAAACAAGAAGTTGAGGCAGACGCAACAATCCAAAAACCTCTTGATACAGAAGGAAAAGATTATGGAGCAATTGCTTATTCCTGGGGAATCAGGCCCAAAATAACTGATATTGATCCTTATCATGCCTCACAAATTGCATTCTTGGATATGGCTGGAAAAATAATAGCTTGTGGAGCTGCACTTCCTGACATGGACGCTCCAAAATGGGATGCTTGGGCTATTTGCGGAAATTACTGCCAGCCTAATTCAGAAGGAGATGACACCCTTACAAGAGAAAGTGGCGAGCATAACCTTGCTTCCCTGATAAGAGAGGGTATTGGAGTGAGGGAGCTTGAAGAAAAACTGAACCTTCCAGTAATTTCTGGAAAAGACAGCATGAAATGCTCTTGCGAGTATGAGGTTGATGATTCTTTTGATCTTGAAGGTGTCCCTCTTGACTTGAGAAAGCATGTTACACTTGTTGAGGATCCTGAGACTGGGACAAGAAAGATTGAGATCCATGATCCTGACAGTTATCTTGTCTCAGGTGCTGTCAAGATAAAGGATTACAGGAAATGTGTCACTCCTGATTTCAAGAGGGGAGGAGATGCAATTTATGTCGCTGGAATTACAAGGAATGAGTTGGGTGCATCGCAATTATTGAGTGGAGTAGGGTATAAAGAGCAGGGTGCTCCTATTGAAGGGGGTAACTGCCCTAAAGCAGATCTGGATGCATTCACTGCTGTCGGAGCTGCTGTTTATCAGGCTATTGATGAGGAGCTTGTTGCATCATGCAAATATGTCCATAATGGCGGTTTAGGAGTTGCAATAACAAAAGCAGCCCTTGCTGGAGACAGGGGGGCAGACCTTGATTTGTATAAAGTCTGTACTGACGGATCATGCAAGACTGACACTGAAATTCTTGGTTCAGAGACTCCTGGAAGATGGTTAGTCACAGTTGACCTTGAGCATCAGGAAAGGTTTGAGGAGATAATGGCTTCAGTTCCTTGCAGCCAGGTTGGAACAGTCACTGAAAATGATCGAATAAATACAACTGGGATTAATTATGCAAGAGACACTGCTTTATTGCCTGAAATAAAAAAGCCATTCCAAGAAACACTAAGATTTGACCTTGATGTAGCATTAAACAAGCAGGATTAAGATGAAAACACCAAAAGCATTTGTCATCTATGGAAATGGCATTGGATGCCATAAAGAAGTAGCTCATGCTTTTGAAAAAGCAGGTGCAGCAGTTGACCTTGTACACATGAATGCTTTGTTAAGAAGGATTGTTGATATAAAAGATGCTGATATTGTTGATTTTGCAGGAGGATTTCTCCAGAGGGATGATCTTGGCGCTGGAATGTGTGCTGCAAATGAGCTTGAGCATTCCGGAATCAAGGATGATCTTATTGAATTTGCCCATGCTGGAAAAGTTATCTATGGCCAATGCAATGGTTTCCAGTTATTGGTGAAAACTGGTCTTCTTCCTGGAATTGATGCTAATTATTCAAGACAGACAGTCACTTTGACATATAATGATTGCGGCAACTACAGGGATAGTCATGTTCTGCACTCAAAAGACAGGCCTCATTTCGCTTTTCAAGGGATTGAAGGAAATGATTTATGGATGTCCTGCAGGCATGGAGAAGGAAAGATGTTATTTTATTCTCCCTATGGATCAATTCCAGAGGATGAGGCTGCCAGAAACAGGAATGCTGTAAATGAAAATCATGTTTTGTTGAGATATATTGATCCAATCACTCTAAAGCCTACTGAAGAGTTCCCTCACAGCCCAAATGGTTCTGTTGATGGGATTGCTGGATTAGTGAACATGACTTCAACTATCTTTGGCCATATGGCTCATCCAGAAGTTGGCATCTACAGGTCAAGAAATCCTGATTTTTTCAAATGGAAAGACAGAATGAGGAGGGCAGGGGTAACTGTTGATGATAAATTGATGAGGGCTGCCTGCCTCAAAGTCTTTGAAAACATTGTTGATTATCTAAGAAAATAACAATAATCTCACAAATCAATTAATAATAAATTTTTTAATCAATCATATAGAGGTTAATGAAAATGTCAGACAAAGAAGATGTTTTAGTCATAGGAAAAGGTGGAAGAGAGCATGCGCTCGCTTGGAAGCTGTCTATAAGCCCTCATATTGGGACTGTTTATGTTGCTCCAGGAAATCCTGGAACCAATGAAGAGCAAGGTATTGTTAATATTGATCTTGATGGTGCAAAACCTGAGAATTTCCCAGAATTATACAATTTTGTGAAAAGTAATAATGTTGGTACAGTCGTCTGCGGTCCTGAGGATCCTCTTGCAGCTGGCTTGGTTGACTTTTTTCATGATAAAGGATATAAAAGAGTTTTTGGACCAACCAAAAGCGCTGCTGAACTTGAGGCAAGCAAGATCTATTCTTGGAAATTGATGACAAGGGTCGGTTTGCTTCAGGCTGATTCTATAGAATACAATGATCTTGAATCAGCAGTGGATGCTGTTGATGAAGTGGGTGGAAGAGGAAAAGAAGGAGGACAGGATGTAGTGATCAAAGCTGATAAATTATGCGCTGGAAAAGGTGTCCTTGTCTGTGATGAGCCTCCTGACAGAAAAACATTGGAAAAGCATTTGGAAGATTATGGTAATGAAGGTCTTGTTGCACAAAGGTTAAGAGGCGAGGAATTTAGTGTTTTTGGTTTTTCTGATGGAGAAAAAGTTAGGGCTCTTCAAGCTTCATTCCAGGACCACAAGCCAAGGGATGATTGTGATAGAGGTCCTAATACTGGAGGGATGGGTGCTTATGGCCCTGCCCCTGTCGCTGATTCAGATATAGTAAAGATTGTCCAGGACCAATATATGACTCCTCTGATCCAGAAGATGAGAGAAGAAGGCAGGCCTTTTGTTGGTTTCCTTTATGGCGGCATGATGATGACTTCAGACGGGATATATGTCATTGAATGGAATATCAGGCATGGTGATCCTGAATGTCAGCCTGCTGTAGCGCTTATGAACAGCGACTTGTATGAGGTAATTGACCTTTGCCTGAATGGAAAAGCTGATCAAGCTGATCTTTCTGTCAAGCCAGGTTATTCATGCTGTATTGTTGTTGCAGGGCCTGATTATCCTTCATCTTCTTCAAAAGGAAAACTGATCATGGGTGTCGATGCTGCCAATAATATTGCAGGATGCAAGGTTTTCCATGCTGGAACAGCCTTAAATGATAGAGGAGAGCTGATAACAGCTGGAGGAAGGCTTCTTGGAGTCACCTCTTATCATGCTGATATGAAAGAAGCCCAGAAGATTGCTTATGCTGGCGCCAATCTCATTGATGTCCAGGGTGGAAAGCATATGAGAAATGACATAATGGATAAGGCTTTTGGGAGGTAATAAAATGACACTAAGTAAATTATATCATCCAAAATCTGAGCCAATGCGTCTGGCTATTTTCATGTCAGGTTCTGGGACTAATGCCAAGAAGATCCTTGAGAGATTTTTGGCAGATACCCTCAAAACAGAAGGAAACTCTTTTGACCCTATCCTGATATTTTCAGACAATCCTGATTCTAATGCTGAGAGGATTGGTGGAGAAGATTACAAAGATCAGGGACTGACACTATCTACTGTGACAAATCCTATAAGAGAATTTTATCAAGGAAAATGTTGTGACAATCTGAAAGACTTTGATCTTAGGGCAGCATATGATGCACAGCAGGTTGAATTGCTCAAAGATATGAGGATTGATGCAGTTGCTTTGGCAGGCTATGATTGGGCACTTTCAAGGGAATGTTTAGAAGCGACTTCTGATATTGTCTGGATGAATGTCCATCCTGGTGATTTAAGAAAAAAAAAAGCAAATGGTGAGCCAGCTTATCGAGGATTAGGCTGGGTTCCAAGCGCTAAAGCAATTCTTGCTGGTGAGGATTATGTCCATTCTTCTGTTCATCTTGTTACTGCCAAAGTTGATGAAGGCGGCCTTTTGGCAATATCTGAAGGAGTCCTTGTTCAGGATGAGATCTGGTCATTGGATACTAGGGCTAATATCATCTGGCAAGGTAGTGGTTATAAACCTATTAAACGTATATTGGATTATATCAGGGATCATCCAGATATGGAAGAAAAAGCCTTGGCCTGGAGATTCCCTCTTTTTGGTGCTGCACGAGAACTGCAAGAGACTCTTAAAGTAAAAGGCGACTGGGTGATTTATCCAGAAACAATTTGTAATGTAGCAAAAGGAAGATATGAATCCGCTCCTTATGGAAATCTTCTTTTTGATGGAAAGCCAATTCCAAAAGGAGTTCAGTTTAAGGGGTGAATGAAAATGACAGATGTAGATGATTATATAACAAGTGTCCAGCAATTAGGCGGAGAAGGATCTAAAATATTAAGGGCTGTAACTGCTGAGACTTTAAAAAATTCTGATCTTGTCAGGATTGTCAGTGAAGGCATGAGAGGAGTAGCTGTTCTTGACATTCCAAAAGATTATCATGTTGTTGTTCATTGCGCTGGAGGAGACCCAAGCTTATCTGATATTAGGCAATATTCTGAATCACTTGTGGACAGATTAGTTCAACAGGCTGAAAACATTGGTGTTCAACCTGTTGGTTTTGCTGATGTTGTAGATTCAGCTACTGGAGATTTGGATATGATCACAACAATTGCAGAAGCACTTAGAGACAGAAGCAACCATCATAAATTGGCTGTATTGAACGGTGAAAATGCTGTCCTTGGCCCAAGGGTAAGTGTTGACGCAAATCTCACTGGTGTTATGATAAGTATCACTAAAAACCCTGATCTTCTCCAGCACAATATAACTGCTAATAAAGAGAATAATTTTGCTGGCAGTCTTTCTGGAATCCAATACGCTGTCTTTGATCCCAAAGGAATGCCTGTTTTCATCAATGCAGATGGAATCGGCACTAAGACAGAGTTCTATGAGCGTCGGTCATTTTGGGGTGAATCCTATTATTTTAAGGGGATCATGGATTTTTTTGCCATGAATATGGATGATGCAAGCAAGCTTGGAGCTGCTTGCATGGCAATTGCTGGATTGATTGAAAGAAAAGGCGATATACCTACTATTGGCATGGCTAACTATGCTATTGAAATTGCAATGGAAATGGGTGTTCTTAGCATAATGCCTAGTGAATTAATGGAAAGCAGAATCAGCAGTTACAGGCCAGATATTGCTGCATATAATATCAGCGGTTCTGTTGTCAGTGTCATTGATGAAGAGAGGCTTGCAAATCCTCTTGTTCCAATACCAGGCAATATCTTGGTGGCATTGCAAAGCAGGACACCAAATCCAAGATCAAATGGCATTAGCAAGTTAAGAGCAGCAATGACAGATTATTTGGGAAATGAATGGCATAAAGAGCCTGTTGGAAAAGAGTTTATTGGTTATCTTGGAACACCTTCAACTGTTTTTTATCCTGTTTTTAAGGAAATGATTGTCGCTGGTGCTGCAGCTGCAGTCTATCACATGAGTGGGGGTGCATTTGATGAGAAACTCGCTGTGCCACTTGCAAATGCCAACTTATATGTTGAACTTAATGAATTGTTTAGGCCAGACTGGAGGCAGCTTGCACTGGCAGGAGCCAATCTAGTCTCAGCATATGACGCTTACGGGATGTGGCATATGGGCAATGAGGCTTTTGTCGCAACATCAGATCCTATCGCTGTTGAAAAAATTGCTGAAAAACATGGTTTAAATTCAAGGCCAGTAGGAGAGATCGAACAATGTCGTGATCAAAAAATTGGAGTTTGTGTAAATACTCCAATGGGTCACAAATTACATTATTCAGGATTGGAGGAATGAAAAATGCCTGAAGTTGCAGTAGTTGATGAATTAGAGGGAACATTTGATGAATTAGAGGAAACATTTATTATAGAAAATCCAGGAAAGCAAATGCTTCTGGTGCAAAGTCAGGGATCACCTAGAGATCCAAGTTATGCTGAACAGATGCTTGATTTATACGGGGAAGAAGTATCTTTCTATTCATATTTCAGAAGGAAGGGCATTAAAGTCCTGAAGGAAGACTTGGTAAATTCCTGCCATGGCTGTTCTCAGTTGACTCTGGATCTGGCAGGCCAGATTGATGAATTGGCCAGACAAGGCCATAGGATAGTTGCAGTTCAGCAAGGAGGTCTGTTGTTTGCAAAGCCAAGCATTGAAGCAGCTAACATGCCAACTGTTCCAGTGATAAGCATCCCGCTTGACAGGATTGCATTTTTAGCTCCATATGTTCCAAGTGGGACAGCAGTAATTGGAGGAGTTCCTGTAAATGGTTATCAGACTGCAGCTAATGTTGCTAGTGCAATATTGAACAACACATTTGAAGGAGTATATACTCTAAATGGTTCTGACAGATTAAAGGCAAAACTCGATGAATTAAGAATTCCAATCCTTGGACAAGTTGAACAAGGTCTAGATGATGGATTAGTTGTAGGAACTCTTAGGATAAAACATGGTCATTATAACATTCCTTCAACATTGAACATTGATGATATAAAAGATTTTGATTCTTTAGGTGATATGGGTGTATTTACATTAGCTAATAATGACCCTGAATATGTAAAAAGTTTTGCACATTTCCCTGCCTGCAATAACAACCTCTTTACAAGAAGCATGTATGTCAGAGGAGATGAGAATATTGCTTTTATGGCAGCCAAAATAATGGCTGCATATCATCCGGATATTGCAGGTGCATTAAGAACAGCTGCTGAGAAAAAGGCAGGTAATTATCAAGAAAGAAATATTACGCTAGATGCTTTTATTTGAGGTGAATAAAAAATGGCAATAAGAAGAGTTGAAGAGATTGATGATTTAGTTCCAATCAGGTTTGTCTTTGCAAGTGTTGCAGACAAGAGTGGATTGGAAGAATTAGTCCCTAATCTTGTGAACAACACTGAAAAAGTGTTTATTGTGTCTACTGGAGGTACTTATGCTGCAATCAGGGATATTTTAGGGGATAAGGCAGATTCTCATTTGGAAGAAGTTTCTGAATACACAGGTATGCCAGAGACAGAAGGAGGTCTTGTAAAGAGTCTTCACCATAGACTTTTTCTCGGTTATCTGACTGAAACCTATTGTGAAGCACATCAAAGGGATCTTGAAAGGGAAGGAGCAAGACCTGTTGATCTTTTTATTGGGAATTTTTATCCTTTTGAAAAAGCCATAGCAAAACCTGGAATTGACATGGAGGATGCAAGAGGCCAGATTGATATTGGTGGGCCGTCTGCAATGGCTGCCTGCGCAAAGAACTGGCATCGGGTTGCTGTCCTTTCTGATCCAAATGATTATTTAGAGCTCGCACAAAACTTATTGAGGCATAATGGACACACGACTCTTGAATTAAGATATAAGCTTCATCAAAAGGCATTCCGAAAACTAGCAGAATATAGGGTTGCTATTGATGGTTTCATGCAGGACTTTCCTTTTGAAGAGGCTGTTAAGCCTTATAGAATAAATAATCCAAGTAGGGGTGGATAAAAATGGCAGAATATGGACCAGTTGATATTACAGATCGAAAAGATGTTTATAGGACGAGAAGTGAAGGGGATTTTCCAGATAGGCTTACTATTGTTTTAGACAAAGAATGGGATCTTAAGTATGGCGAGAATCCAAACCAGCATGGCGCAATATACGCCTTCAATAGAGTTGGGGAAGTTGATGCTTCTACAATCCCGAAATTGACAGACTTGCAGTCTGTAAGAAAGGATGGTAAAGGAAAAGGCGGCTTGTCAATGACTAATGTCGGTGACATAACAAGGGCAATGGATGCAGCCAAGTATTTCCATCAGCAGCCAACTGTTGTCATAATGAAACACAACATTGTTTCAGGATTTGCAACTGATTATAGTGGCAATGGTGATTATACTGAATTGTTTAGGACTGCAAGAGACACTGACCAGTTAAGCAATTTTGGAGGAACAGTGTTGTTCACTCAACCTCTTGACATGGCAACAGCAGAGGCTCTTTACGAGCTTTATCAACCTGGAAAAGAAGGTCATTGGTTTCCTGATGTTCTTGCTGCTCCTGGATTTGCTGAAGGAGTTATTGGATATATCCAGGACAAGACATCATTTGGGAGGATTGGAGAGTTTGCATCTCTAGATAGATTGCCAAAATATAAGGGTGATGATACTTATGGATTGGTGTCAATAAAGGAGATGCCAACTGGAAGACTAGGTGTGCAGGATGTCTATTTGACTGGATTGAAGACTGTTGATGATATGGTTATGAGGCCTAAGGTCAAAGATGCAGCTGTTATGCGAGCTCCTACTGAAAATGAAGCAAGGGATTTGCTCACTGCCTGGCACTTAAACATTACAGGAGCAAGAAGCAATGGTGTTGTTGCTGTCAGGGATGGCGTTTCTGTCTCAATGGGATCTGGCCTGGTTGCAAGGATTGAAGCTGTAGCAAACATGATCATGAAAGGCATGCAGAAAGCAATGGACAGGGAAGGGATTGCTTACAATAGATTATATGGAATAATGGGAAGCCACCAATTGAAAGACAATCCATTCAAAGGTGCTTCTGTTTCATCAGATGCATTCTTTCCTTTTGATGATTGTGTGAGGGCATTGAATTCAGTTGGTGTGACTGCAACAATACATCCTTATGGATCAATTGCAGACAATATTGTGATCAAAGCAGTCAATGAGCTCGGAATGGCAATGCCAGCTGCAGATGTCAGATGCTTCGGGCATTTTTGAGGTGAGAAAATGACAGACAGACCAACTTATGAACAGCTGGAACATCAGGTTGCTAGCTTAACAAATGAGCTAAGGGAACAGAGACAGATGATGATACATCCTGTTGACTACAAATATTGGGATAAGGATGTTGCTGATTGTATTTCTGGTGCTGCGCAGTGGAGAGCATGTGCAAATGTCCAAGTTCAATTGATGGCAGCAAGACACCAGTTTGGGCTGGCAAATGATGAAAATGTGCAAGAGATGCAGCGTGCCTATAAACTATTCAGCCCTGCAAATGCTAATGATCTGGAAGGAGAATTAAGGCATGATCAGCTTGCAGTGATAGCAGAATTATCCAAGTATACTAGCCAGGATACACATGATAAGATGCATCCTGGAACAACTTCTTATGATATTCTAGATACAGCAAGGAACTGGTGTTTCAAAAAAGTGGTATATGATGTTGTATTGCCAAAAGCAAGAAGCATGCTGAGAACTCTTGTTGATCTGGCTGAGCAGTATGCAGACAGGGTCCAGGTTGGAAGGACTCATGGGCAATTTACTTCTCCAATAACTTTTGGGCAAAGTATTGCAATCTATGCAAGCAGGCTAGATACAAGAATTGACAAGATGAAAGAGGAGGCAGATAGTTTACAAGGAAAGATTTCAGGTATTGTAGGAACATATGCTTCAGTCGGAACTGTTATTGGATTAGAAAAGGCCAGGGAGTTTGAAAGGTATGTTGTGGAGGAACTTCTTGGATTAAAAGTATGCCTTCATTCTACCCAAGTTGTCAGCAAAGAAGAACTTGCTGATTATGGAAATGCATTTGTCACAATGATGGGTGTATTGGCTGATATGGCAAATACAATGAGGCATTTGCAAAGATCTGAGATTGGTGAAGTAAGTGGAAGAGAGACTAAAGAAAGGCTTGGAGGAAGCTCAGCAGATCCATCTAAGAATAATCCGATCCAGTTTGAGAATGCAAATGGTGTTTGGGAGCAGGCAATAGCTGGAATGAATCTTATATACCATCTGCAAGTCTCTGATCATCAAAGAGACTTGAGAGGGTCTGTGCAGGCAAGGTTTGAGCCTCAGACAACAATTGCCATTGTTTATGATGCATTGAAAAGAATGGATAAGACAATGGGAAATCTTGCAGTGAATGAAGCAGCAATGGACAGGAATTTAAGTTCAGCAAATGCAATGCCGGCAGAGGCAATGAATGCGATTCTAAAGGCTCACTGTTTTAAAAATGCTCATGAAGTGGTAAAAGGGTATGCAAGAGAGGCAGCAAGATCTGGAAAAAATTTAGTAGTAGTTGCTTTTGAAGATTCTGCATTCAAATCTTTGTGGTACAATTCTTTTACTGAGGACCAAAGAATGCATCTGCGTGACATAAAACTATACACAGGGCTTGCTGTTGAGAACACTCGATTGACGGTTGAAAGATTAAAGAATAAATATCATGAATTATGGGAATAAAATATTTAATAATATGAGGTGAAAGAAAATGCCAGATTATTTAGAAGTTGTAGATAAGGCAACAAGTGTAAAAAGAATCGGATTGATAGAAAAGCCAACCAGGACAACACCTGGAGTGGCTGACATGACCTATAGACCTGTGTTTTCTGTATTTGATTGGGGAACAATAGTCCCTCCAGTTGAATTGGATAATAGCACTGTCTGCCTTATGGCAGGTTTTAATTTTGAGTTATTGCAAGAAAGAGGTATAGCCAGCCATTATTTAGGATTAGTTACAGATGAAGGTGAATTGATCTCTGCAAAAGAAGCAATTAGCAGAGGTGTTGCTCCAACAACTTTGAGAGTCAAGTTTGTGAATCGTGTTCTGCCAGAGCACACAGAGCAAGGTTGGGATTACTCTATGTTTGGTGATCCAAGAAAATCTGCAAATCCTGACTATATGGCTCAATCCTATGTCCAGCCTGTTGAGTTTATTTCAAGGAACAAATTAGGCAAGGCATCTTCTGTTTGGAAAAGAGTAGCAGCTGGCGAGATAACTATGGAAGATCTAGGGCTTCCTTCAGACTTTAAACCAGGTGATGAGATACCTCCAGAACTAATTCCAATTCTGGATTATAGCACTAAGTTTGAGCCAGATGACAGGTATCCTCCAAGAGCTGAGATTCAGAAGATGATGGGAATAACTGATGGAAGATTTGCCAGAATCAATGCTTCAACAAGAAATGCAAGCAATATCATGACAGATTATGCAGCATCAAGAGGTTTTACTAGGGAAGATGGAAAAGTTGAATATATAACATTCATGACTGGACAAGGTCCTGTGGATGAATTAGCTGATGCTGTCTGCACTTGGCATGAAGACAGATTACTGGCATTTGGTTTAGGTGTGAGCAAGCAAAGGATCAGGGATAAGGTTGTAGAACTCAATCCGGGATGGTACGGTGAGATCCAGCGTGCTAAAAAACAGGCCAAAGATGAGGGAGTGAAAGACTTCAGGACATTGATGGATCAAAGCATTCAATATACATCTCCATCTGCTGAATTCTTTGAGGCTGCTAACCTTCTTTTCCAGGCTGCCACAAACATGTGGGTTGGAAGAAATGTCTATCCAGTTTATCAAAGAAGCAAGGATTCAATGGAAAATAATTTAGAAAAGGCAATCGAAGAATTTGGAAAAGTAGCTTGATTTTTTCTTTTTATTAACTTTTTTATTTTATTCTTATTTTATTCTTTCTCATTAATGTATTTTTTCTTTTGACTTTTTCTTCTATTTCAACAACTTCTTCATGACAGAATTGACCTCTTTCGGATCTGCCTGACCTTTTGTCGCTTGCATGACTTTTCCTATCAGGAAATTGAATGACTTCTCATTGCCAGCTTTAAGCTCTCTCACAGCCTCAGGATTCTCTGAAATCGCTTTCTTGCATAGTTCTTCAATCTCTTTTTTGTCAGACACAACCCCTAGCTTTTCTTTTTCAACATATTTGTTTACATCAAATGGTTTTTCGACTAATTTTTCAATTATCTTCTGCGCAGATGTCTCAGTTATTTTTCCGGATTCAACTAACTTTAAGAGATCAATCATATGCCTTTCATCAAGAAGCAGTTCTTTCATGCTTTTCTTGTTGTAATTAAGAACTCTAAGCAATTCCCTACGAAGCCATTTTGCTGCCAATATTGGATCAATCTCATTAGCCACTTTCTCAAATAATTCTGCTAATAATCTTTCTGCTGCTATCACTTCAGCATCAATCTTGTCAATCTTGTAATCATTGATGTATTTCTTGACCTTATCCTGCCCAAGCTCAGGCATATCTGCCTTGATATCATCAATCCAATCATTTGTTATCTCAGTAACTACAAGGTCTGGATCAATTATATATCCATAATCTGCCTCAGTCTCCTTTGTTCTCATCAATCTTGTTATTCCAATGTCAGAATCCCATGCCCTTGTGTCCTGGACTAGTTTTTTTCCATCAGAAATTTCTTTTTTTTGTCTCTCAACTTCATATTTCAATGCTCGTTCAATCTCTTTAAATCCTGTGATATTCTTGACCTCTGACCTTACATATCCAGAATCTTTAATAGAAATATTAGCATCTGCTTTGATTATTCCATTTTCAATGTCAAATATTTCTAGATACCCTAATATTTTGATCAATTTCTTCATAAAATCCCTTGCTTCATCTGGGCTTGCCATGTCTGGTCTTGTCACGACCTCTACCAATGGATTCCCTGACCTGTTATAATCTACCAATACAAAAGAGCTTTTTTCCATTCCTTTTGGATGAATCATTGCTGCTGGATCCTCTTCTAGATGAACTCTGATTATTCCAATTTTCTTTCCTGAGCTTATCTCTAAGAACCCTCCTTCTCCAAGAGGTATCTCATACTGTGAGATCTGGTAGTTTTTTGCCATATCTGGATAAAAATAGCTTTTTCTAGAAAATATTAGGTCTGGTGATATATCACAATTCAATGCCAGGCCTAATTTAAGAGCATATTCAACAGCTTTTTTATTCAGGACTGGTTTGCTTCCTGGAGCTCCGATACATACCTCACAAACTCTTGTGTTCGGTCCTTCATCTTCTTTTGATTTTCTTGAACAAGGACAGAATATTTTTGTGTTTGTATCTAGCTCTATGTGTATTTCTAGACCTATCACGCAGTCTCCAGTAAGCTTCATTATTCTATCACCAATCCGCACCTTTTGCAGACTAATTCACTATGTTGCCACTCTATCTCTTCACTTCCGCATTCTGGACATATTTTATCCTTGTCCTCATTCTTCAGGTTCCCTAAAGGAATTTGATCTTTTCTTGCCATTTTTATCCTTCTTATTTTTTTATATGTTTTTTATTATTTATTAAATATAACAAAAACCGAACTATTCCCCTGCCTAAAGGCATGGGTATTTATCGTTCGGTTTTTGGGATTGAAAATTCCGACCTAAAGGTTAGGGTATTAGACCCAATAGAAAATTCCGACAAGAGAGTCGGAATTTTCAATAATTAAGTCCGAATTCAATTTGGTATTATTTTCACCTTGAATTCGTTACTTATTTCATTTGACTTTTTATTTAAAGACTTTATTTCTTATCAATCTCCTCAACAGCGCTTCCTAATTGGATCACTTTTGATTCATTGAAATGATCTGCCATTATCATTATACCTGCTGGCATTCCATCTATTGTTCCGATTGGAACACTTGCATGAGGTATTCCTGCCAGATTTGGCCCGACAGTCAATATGTCTGCCAGATAATTCTGCAACGGAGTCAGTTTCTCTATGTCTTTCAATCTTGGCGCGATAAATGGCATTGTCGGGCTTATCAGGCAATCAAATTTTGAGAATGATTTTTTGTACTCATCAATGATTTTTGTCCTGACTTTTGTCGCCTTTATGTAATATGCATCCCTATACCCTGCCATTCTTGCAAAGGTCCCTAGCATGATCCTTCTTTTTGCCTCTGCATTAAGATTATTGCTTCTTACTTTGGTGAAATACTCATTGAACCCGCCTGTCAATTCTTCTTCTGCTCCATATCTCATTCCGCAGTATTTTGCCAGATTAGTTGAAGCCTCGCTTGTGGATATAAGATAATATGATGGAATCCCATACTTGAATGTGATTGGCAGGCTTACTTCTTTGACAATCGCTCCATGCGCCTCTAATTTTTCTGCCAAAGCCATTACTTCTTTCTTGACTTCTTCTGTTATTCCCTCTCCAATCGACTCTTTTATCAGCCCTATCTTCATTCCTTTTATGCTTCTGTTGAGAAAAGATGTGAAATCTTCACTTTCCTTGTCGACAGAAGTTGTGTCTTTTTTGTCATGGCCAGAGATTATTTCAAGCATTAATGCAGCATCTTCTACTGATTTTGCCATCGGCCCTATCTTGTCAAGGCTGTTGGCATAATCCATCAATCCATACCTTGACACTCTTCCATAAGTTGGGCAGAATCCAACCACTCCGCAAAAAGATGAAGGGCATTCAATTGATCCGCCTGTGCTTTCAGCCAGGCTTACATGGACAAAATCTGCTTTCTGGGTTATTCCTCCTGAACCGCCTGAGCTTCCTCCGCATGTCCTTTCTTTGTCAAATGGGTTTAGTGGAACCTTCATCCCTAGTCCTACATTTATTGAAAAGCTTCCAAATCCGAATGCATCCTGTGATGTCTTTCCAATAACTATCCCACCTTCATCAATCACTCTCTGCACTGCAGTTGCGTTGAATGTGGGCTTGTACCCTGTTAAGATCTTTGATCCAGCCCTGCTCTCAACTCCTTTGACGCAGATGCAGTCTTTTACAGAGACAGGAACACCTAGAAGCTTTCCTTTCTTGACCTTGCCATCTGCAATGGCTTTTGCCTGCGAAAGTGCAAGTTCTTCAGAAATTATGTTAAAATGATTGAACTCCTTGTTGATTTTCTTTACTTTCTCAATCACTTCTTTTGTATGCTTGACTACGTCAATCTCCCTGCTCTTTACTTTTTCAACAAAATTTTTGATATCCATCTTAATCTTTTAATTCAATGATATAAAATCCATTTTCTTTTATTTTCTCAGGCAGAAACATTTTAATAGCTTCATCTCCTTTTATTAAATTTATATTTCCAGCTTTCTTTTTTATCTTCCTGCCTGTATATTCTTTTTTTTCAGGATCATATTCTCTCAATAATAATTCATCCCCTTTGCTAATGTCAAAGTCTGCAACCCTTACTTCAACATTTTTCTTCCCTGATCTTATCAGGTCAAAATATTTTGGCCAGATTTTTTTTTCAATTATCATTTTATGCTCCTGCTGCCAAATTTTGCTTATTTTGGGGCCTGTATAGTGACTTTTTGGATGACAACATCCTCTAATGGCTTGTCATTTGCTCCAGTCTCTACATCCCCGATTGCCTCAACAACATCCATCCCTTCAGTAACTTTGCCGAATATTGCATGTTTTCCATTGAGCCATGGTGTTGGAGCTAGTGTAATAAAAAATTGCGATCCTCCAGTGTTTGGCCCTGCATTTGCCATTGATAATATGCCTGGGCTGTCATGTTTAAGGCTTGGATGAAACTCATCTTTTATAGTGTATCCAGGCCCTCCTGTGCCGTCTCCTTTTGGATCCCCTCCTTGGATCATGAATCCTTCAATCACTCTGTGGAATTTTAATCCATCATAGAATCCTCTATTTGTTAGGTCTATAAAGTTTTTAGTGGTTATTGGTGATTTATCCTTAAATAATTCTATTGAAAAATCACCCATTGATGTCTCAAATAAAGCTATGCTGTTTCCCATTTTTACACCGCCATTATCCTCTTTATCATCATCTGAATCATTATCTGAATCTCTAACCATTGATGGGATTACAATGACTGCAATCCCTGTCAATAATAATACAATTATTACTGCAAATGTTTTATCCATCTTCATCTTTATTTTAAATAGCCCTTGGTCCTTTGAAATATCCCTCTTTCTTATTTTTGGTATTTGACAAGGCTTCATCCTGTGACAAGCATTTCTCTTCCTTGTCTTCTCTCATCACATTCTTTATCTTAACTGGATGAAAGCTTGGATTTACATTGTCAACATTGATTGAGTCAAGTTCTGCAAAAGCATTTAGAATTTCCTTGAATTGAGGGATAAATGTCTCAATCTCTTTGTCTGTTAGCCTCAATCTGGCTAATTCAGCTACATGCTCCAGCATATTTTTGTCAACTTTCAATTGATTCCCCTCATTGATTTCAATCGTTTGTTTCTAAAGAACCACCAGTCATAGACTGGTGGGATTCATTAAATCCACAACTACATTATGATAGGACTGGTGATTCTTAGTGATCAGAATGCTCAGAAATTTTTTTAAAAAATTTCTGGCATGCCAAAAATGCTCTGCATTTTTGTACATTTTCCAGCTTATGCAGGCAGAATCATGCAAAGCTTGCCACCAGTCAAAGACTGGATGGAAAATTCTGATATTATAAGTTTATTATCTGTGTATTATAGTCAATTGTTTAAATTTCTTGATTGTGATTTATTGTTTGTATCTCTTGCCTTTTGCAAGTGTTTCATGCACAGGCAGGTCTGATTCTTCCTCATACTCGTATGTTTCCTCAAATTCATCTAGCTTTCCAAACATATTTTTCTTTTTCTTCTTTTTCCTTTCCAATAAATCTTCCATGATACATGATAAACTTATTTTATTTTATATAATTTTCTTCAAATCCTCTAATGAGATATATTCTATGGGCAATTGTCCATTGATCTCATCAGGTAGCTTCTGTGTTATAAAATCCTTGATTATATAGATCTTGTCAACCTTGAACCATTTTGTATGCCCTATCTCAACTATTGTTCCTGGACCAAATCCCAAGCACACCAATATGTCTGATTCTTCATCCAGTTTTTCAGGAGAATTTCTCCAAGTGCCGGCATCTACTATCTCGTCACAGATTTCCTGGTCAAGATAGTCAATCCCCCATTCAGTATCATCCTTTGGGATGATTCCTATCACTTTCCTTCCTTTGCATCTTTTATAATATTGTGTGAATATGCTCTGGATTGATCCTTTATGAGGAACTATCACAATGGAATGCTTTCCTTTTGCTATCTTTCCTGCCAATTCATTTATCTGATTAAGATAATCCAGTCTCTTGAGCTTCAGGACTTTGCAGAATATGTCAATATTAACAGGACCTAATATTCCTAT